>DDXK01000069.1 GCA_002347185.1 Desulfobulbaceae bacterium UBA2262
TCCAGGGTGAAGCGGGCCGCCACCTCGGCGATACGGCCCGAGCCCTTGGTGATGACGATGAAGTTGATCAGGACCATGATCAGGAAGATGATCAGGCCGACGGTGAAGTTGCCGCCCACCACGAAGCTGCCGAAGGCCTGGATGACCTGGCCCACCGCCCCGACGCCTTCGTGGCCGTGCAGGAGGATGAGGCGGGTGGAGGCGATGTTCAGCGAAAGCCTGAACAGGGTGGTGATCAAAAGCAGCGACGGAAAGGCGGAAAAATCCAGCGGGTTGGTATTGTACATGCTCATCAGGAGGATGATGAGGCCAACCGTGATGTTCAGGGAGAGCAGCAGGTCAAGGAGGATGGTGGGCAGGGGGATGATCATGACCATGAGGATGGCCACGACGCCCACCGCCACGAAGAGGCTCGACATTTCGAGCCGTACGTCCTTGAAGCCGGCAAATGCTGATTCGGGTTTGTCCGCCATGGGGTCAGGCAATCAGGAATGAAGAATTGATAAGGACGGATGCAGGATCGGAAGAGAGTCGCCTTCCGCCGTTTTGTTGCGCTGCTTTTTCATTCTGCATCCTTGTTTTCCTTCCCGGCGCTCAGGCGCCCTTTTTCTTCAGGTTATACACGTAGGCCAGCACTTCCGCCACCGCCTGGAAAAGATTGGCCGGGATGGTTTCGTTCAGGCCGACGCTCTTGTAGAGCGCCTGGGCCAGGGGCTTGTCCTCCACCAGGGGGATGCCGTGCTCGGCCGCCACCTCCCGGATCTTCTGGGCCATGAACCCGGCGCCCTTGGCCAGCACGGTGGGGGCGGTCATGCTCAGGGCGTCGTAGCGCAGGGCGATGGCCAGCCGGGTCGGATTGGTGATGATCACGTCCGCCTTCGGGACCTCCGCCATCATCCGCTGTCTGGCCATCTGCATCTGGATGGAGCGGATCCTGCCCTTCACGTGGGGGTCGCCCTCGGTCTGCTTCGCCTCGTCCTTGATTTCCTGCTTGGTCATCTTCATCTTTTCCATGAACTGCCAGCGCTGGAAGGCATAGTCGATGGCCGCCAGGATGGCGATGATCAGCGCGGCTTTCAGGAAGATCCAGAAAGCGATTCTGCTCATGAAGCCGAGGATGGCGATCGGCTCCTGGTCCATGAGGGGCAGGATGCCGGGCAGCGCCTTTCTGATTTCCGCATAGGCTACATAGGCGACAATGAACAGCTTGGCCACCGACTTGACCACGTTGGCGAGGGTCTGCTTCGAGAAAAGGCGGGCAAACCCCTGGATCGGGTCGATCTTGTCGAGCTTTGGGGCGATTTTTTCCGTGGTGAACAAGACTCCCACCTGCGCATAGTTGGCTGCCAGCGCCACCACGAAGATCGCCAGCATGACCGGCGCCACGATCAGACCGGTGTGCAGCATGCTTTCCCTGGTTATCATCGGCATGTTGCCCGGAGTGAGGTCGATGCTGTGCAGGTTGCCGAGATAGTGCCGGAGCAGCATGCCCAGGCGCTCCATGATGAAGCCGCTCGCCGCGTAGAGGGCGAGGAGTCCGGCGAGCAGCACGGCCGCGGAGGGCACCTCCATGCTTTTGGCCACGTCCCCCTTTTTCCGGGCCTCCTGCAGGCGCCTGGAGGTGGGGGCCTCTGTTTTTTCCTGTCCGGACGACTCATCCGCCATCTGTCACCCCCCCATTCCCATTCCCAGCCGGGGCAGCAGGCGGGCCATCATTTCGAAATTCGCGATCAGCAGAGGAAGCAGGTAGGTCAGGGACAGGCCGGCAAAGATGAGGCCGACGGCGATGTTCATCGGCAGGCCGACGATGAGGATCGGGATCTGGGGCACGGTCTTGGCGATGATCCCCATGGCCACATGGGAAAAGAAGAGGGCGGCGCTGGCCGGGGCCATGATCTTGACGGCGAGGACGAACATATGGGTGGTGCCCTGCATGACGGCGGTGAAGGTGGCCTGGGGCAGATGCAGGGTGCCTGGTTTGAGCCAGGCAAAGCTCTCGGCCAGGGTGGAAAAGAAGATGTGGTGGCCGTTGATGGCGAGAAAGATCAGGATGGCCGTGAGGTTCCAGAGCATGCCCACCTGCGAGGTCTGGGTGCCGAACTGGGGATCCATGACCCCGGCCACCCCCATGCCCATCTGGATGCCCACCATCTGGCCGGCGGTTTCCACGGCGGCAAAGACGAAGCGGGCAAAAAGGGCGAGGATGGCGCCGAAGGCCACTTCGCAGAGAGCCAGGACCACGAAGGAGAGGGGGGAGCCGTCAAGCAGCCCGGGGTCGACCTCGACCACCGGCAGCAGAACCAGGGCGGTGATGAGGGCAAAAAGAATCTTCAGCTGGGAGGGGAGATTGCGGTAGCCGATCACCGGCATGAAGAAAAGCAGCGGCGCCACCCTGGTCAGGATGATGAGCAGACGCAGGGTTTGATTGAGGCTCCAGTTGAGCAGCGCTGTTTCTCCCATGCGGTTCTCGCCCTTTGCTAACGGATGATGGTCGGAATGCTGACGATCAGGTCGTGTGTGTAGTCAACCAGCTTGGTGATCATCCAGGAGGAAAGAAAGATCGTCGTGAGCATGACGGCGACGATCTTCGGGACAAAGGTCAGGGTCATCTCCTGGATCTGGGTGATCGCCTGGAAGAGCGAGATGAGCAGGCCGACGACCATGGCCACCAGCAGGAGGGGGCCGGAAAGCAGCATGGTGATGGTGACGGCGTTCTGCGAAAGGGTGATGGCGTCGGCGGCTGTCATACGTTATACCCCGAAACTTTTCACGAGGGAGCCCACGATCAGGTACCAGCCGTCCACCAGGACAAAGAGCAGGAGCTTGAAGGGCAGGGAGACCATGACCGGCGGCAGCATCATCATGCCCATGGAGAGCAGGATGCTCGCCACCACCATGTCGATGACCAGAAAGGGCAGAAAGAGGACGAAGCCTATGGTGAAGGCGGTTTTCAGCTCGCTGATCATGAAGGAGGGGATGAGGATGGAGGTGGCGACCTCCTCCTTGTTCTTTGGCTTGGGGGTTTTGGCGAGGGAGAGGAAGAGTTCGAGATCCTTTTCCCTGGTCTGCTTGAACATGAATTCGCGCACCGGTTTTGCCGCCTCGGCAAGCGCCTGTTCGGCGTTGATCCGCTCGGCCATGTATGGCTTGACGGCGTTGTCGTTGATCTCGCTGAAAACCGGAGCCATGATGAAGACGGTGAGAAAAAGGGCCAGGCCGATCAGAATCTGGGTCGGCGGCATCTGCTGGGTTCCCAGGGCGCTGCGGAGAAAGGAGAAGGCAATGACCAGGCGGGTGAAGGAGGTCATCATCAGCAGGATGGCCGGCGCCATGGAAAGAACCGTGAACAGCAGGAGGATTTCGATGAGCACGGAAACCTGCTGGGGGGTCTGCGCTTCCGCCACGCCGATCTGGAGAGTGGGCAGGGTCACGGCCCCGCAGAGCGCCGGGGCGAGGAAAACTCCCGTCAGGCCGAGGGCGAGGAGGTGGGCGAGGTGCGGCAAGAGGGAGCCTGGCTGGGGCCGGCGATCAGCGCGCATTGGCGGAGCCTCCACTGTTTGGCCCGGTTCCGGTCAGGCCCTGTGCCGCCTTGCGCAGGATCTCCGCGAAGGCGGCCGGGGTGCCGGTCGCCGTTCCATCGGTCCGTGTCGCCGCGCGCAGGGTTTCGTTGTCGTCAAGCCTGGCCAGGAGGCTGAGCTGCTGGTCGCTGATGCCGACAACCAGGTAGGCGCCGGCAACCTCCAGCACCGCCACCTGCTTTTTGGGAGCCAGCGCCTGCTGGTCGAGCAGCTTGATCAGGCGGCCCTGCCGCGGGCGGGATCCTGCCAGGCCAACCTTTTTGACCCAGGCAAGCAGGAGGAGCATCAGGCCGATGACGAGGATCAGGGCGCCGACGGTCTTGAAGATGGCGGCCGCCAGCGGCAAGGTCGCCTGATTGCCGGTCAGGGCCAGGGGCGGCAGGGCGCCATCCGTGCCGGGGCTCTGCTGTTCCGCGGCCAGCAGGAGGGCCGGCGCGGCCAGCTGCCAGAGCAGGGCCGTGGCCAGGGCGCCGGGAAGCCTTGTTCGGAAGGGACGCCCTGCTGCGGAGAGGATTGTTTTCATGGCTGCCTGGTGTTTCCCTTCTTAACCCATGTTTTTGATGCGGTCCGCCTGGCTGATGATTTCCGTGATCCGCACCCCGAAGCGTTCGTTGACCACGATGACCTCGCCCTTGCCGAGCAGCTTGTTGTTGACGAAGATTTCCACAGGTTCGCCGGCGGCCTTGTCCAGTTCCACCACCGAGCCCTGGGTGAGCTGCAGCATCTTGTTGATGATCAGACTGGTTCTGCCGAGCTCCACCGTGACCTCCAGGGGGATATCCAGCAGGAAGTCGAGGTTTTGCGTTCCGGCGGGTGCCGCGGCGGCTCCTTCGCCCAGTTCGGCAAAGGCCGGGGCTTGGGTGGTTGCGGCCTCCTGTTCGGCAAGGGCGTCCGCCCAGTCGTCTCCGGCCTTGTCGTTGTCAGCCATGGGGTTCTCCTTCTGCTTGCGGATCGTTTGCCGGTTCGCCGCTGCTGCGGCGGACTCGGGTATTTACGGGTTAATCGCGTTCCGGGTCCAGCACTTTCTTTTTGATGAGCAGGGCATTGTTGCCCCGGTGCACCCCCGGGGTGCCCATGTATTTCCGCTCCCCCTGGACAAAGGCAGGCAAGAGGGCGTCGGTGCGGCGCTCCAGCTGGATGATGTCGCCAACCTCCAGCTCCATGACATCCCCGGCGTTGACAGAGGCCTTGCCCAGCTCCACCCGGAACTCCACCGGCACGTTTTTGATGTTTTCGGTGAGCACCCGTTTGATGATGATGTCCTCATCGCTCTGTTCGCGCTGGAAAGTGGTCAGTAGCTTGCCTTTCACCGATTCCAGATTGTTCATGGGGATGCAGACGGTGATGCTGCCCACGGCCCGGTCCATGTCCACGTCGTAGCGGGTGATGATCACCACATCCTCGGGCTGGCAGATTTTCGCGAACTGGGGATTGATTTCGCTCCTGATGTACTGCACTTTGAGGGGTTGCAGGTTGTACCAGGCCTTTTCCAGGTCGTTGAGGAGCAGGTTCACCACCCGGCGGATCAGTCGCTGCTCGATGGCGGTGAAGTCTCGGCCCTCGATGCGGATGTTGCGGGAGCCGGTGCCGCCGAGGAAGTTTTCCACCAGGGTGAAGACCAGCTTCGGTTCGAGCACGATGAGGGCATGGCCCCGGAAGGGAGCCATCCTGAAGATCTGCAGGCTGCTCGGCACCGGCAGGGTGCGGACAAAGGCGCCGAAGCGCTCAAGCTCCATGGGCGCGGAGGTCAGGTCGATGATGCGGCGCAGGGTGGTGGAGAGCGAGGTGCGCACCGAGCGCATGAAGGCGTCGGAGATCGCCTCCATGGCGGGCATCTTGATCTGGACGATTCTTTCCTGCCTGCTGAAGTCATAGGCCTGGTAGCCAAGCGCTTCCGCATCGATCGGCTCTTCCGGCTCTTCGATCTCGCCGCCTGATATGCCCTTGAGGAGGGCGTCGACCTCGTCCTGGCTGAGAATCTGTTCCATGGTGTGCGGCTTGCCTGTGGTGCGTTATTATTGGCGAAAGTGCAGCGGCGGCTGGCTCACTGCACGACAAATTCCGTGAAGTAGATATTCTTGACCCTGTCCGGCCGCATGATCTGGTTGAAGCGGACGAGGAGTTCGTCCCGGATCCTGATTTTTCCTTCCGGAGTCATGACCTCCTCGAAGCCGAGGCTGGTGAGCATGACAATCACCATGTCGCGCAGCTTGGGGGTGACCTTGGTCGCTTTTTCCAGGGCCAGGGGGTCTTCGAGCTCGATCTCGATTTTTACCTTAAGGTAGCGTTTGCCCTTGGGGTCCGCCAGGTTGACCACAAAGGGCTCCAGGGGCAGAATCTCGCCGATGGCCGGTGGCTGCGGTTTGGCCGGGTCTTCCGTGGCTGCTTGGTCAGCGGCGGGCTTGGGGCTTACGAATTTGGTGTAGGCGAAAAAGCCGCCGCCGCCCAGGAGCAGGATGGCCACACCAAGAATGATGAAGAACAGCATCTTCGATTTTTTCTTGGGTGCTTCTTCTGTTTCCTGGGAATCCTTTTCATCAACCATGGGATCGTCTCTCCTTAGTACAAAAGACAACGCGAAAACCGTCAGGCGTTTTGGTTTTGTTTCGATACAGAAAGCAAGCATCGTGCCGAAGAAAAATTCCTGTTTCAATTTAGCTGTAAATTATCGGTAATTCAATGGAATTCTCGGGGGTCACGGCGGGGGCGCGGTTTTTTGGCGCTGTCCGGGGCGCTTCGGGTGGTCACAATTTTGACAGTCGGGGAGGGTCTGTCAAAAAAATATGTGGCGGGAAGGCGGCGGAGAGGGTTTTTTGCCTTAAAAAAGCGCTTGACGTGGGGGAGCGCCCTGCGGAATTTTGTCTGAGCGCCGCCCTGCCTGTTGCCTGGGTGCGCCTGGAGGAGGAGATGGAGTTTGCTGCCAGGGAGGTGGGGCTTTTGTCCTGCCGCCATTATGAGCGGAAGCTGCTCAAGGAAAGAATCGAGGCCCTCGTCTCGGGGCTTGGCTTTTGTTGCGGCGCCGGCAGCAGGGTGCTGCTCAAGCCCAATCTGGTTTCGGCGCTGCGCAACCGGGAGCTTGCCTGCACCCATCCCGAGTTTGTCGCCGCCGTGGCGGAGTGGTTCTGTGACCAGGGCGCACGGGTGGCGGTGGGCGACTCCCCGGCCTTCGGGACGGCAAGGGGGGTGATGCGGGCCTGCGGCATCAGCGAGGCCTTGCGTGGCCTGCCGGTGGAGCAGGTCAACTTCCAGGAACCGCGCCCTGTCCGTCTTGCCTCCGGCCTCAGGATAGGAGTGGCCCGCCAGGCCCTCGAGTGCGATCTCCTGGTCAATCTGCCCCGGGTCAAGGCGCACGGGCAGCTCTATCTCAGCCTGGCGGTGAAAAACTACTTCGGGGTGGTGGTCGGCTTCCGGAAGCCGTGGCTGCACGCCAAGCACGGCGACATCGACAATCGCTTCGAGGCCCTGCTGGTCGATCTTCTCTCCATCCTGCCCGGCGGGCTGACTCTGGCGGACGGTGTTGTCGCCATGCATGTGGACGGCCCGGTGAACGGGCTGCCTCATCCCCTGGGCCTGCTCGCGGCGGCCTGCAATCCCGTAGCCCTGGACACCGCCCTGATCGAGGTCTTGGGGCTGGCACCAGCCGCGAGCCCGATCTGGCGGGAGGCTTCCTGGCGCGGGCTTTTCGGGAGCGATCCGGCCCAGCTCGCCTTTCCCCTCTCCCGGCCGGACGCCCTCAAGGTCGGGGATTTTCTCGCTCCCCAGATCCTGCGTCCGGTCAGTTTTCATCCTCGCCGCCTTCTTGCCGGTTGGCTGAAAAGGGCCTGGGCCGGCTGGCGGGGCGAAGGCTGAAGTCGGTGCTCCGGCGCCGAAACTTCCTTTACATTCAGAGGCGAAAATTTTATCGTGGCAGGCACCTAACTGTGATACATCTTTAGAGAAGCATTCCAGCGTGAGAGGGATTCGGTCATGTACAATCTGCAGGGGAAGGTCGCCCTGGTCACCGGCAGCTCCCGGGGGATCGGCAAGGCAATCGCGGTGCGGCTCGCGGAAAACGGCGTGGATCTGGTGGTAAACTATGTGCGCCACCGGCAGGACGCCGAAGCCACTGCCCGCCTCATAGAGGAGAAGGGCGCCCGCTGTCTGGTGGTCAAGGCCAACGTGGCCAACGAGGCGGACCTTGCCGCCATGTTCGATATGATCAACGTCGAGTACGGGCGCCTGGATTATCTGATCAGCAATGCGGCCTCCGGCGTTTTGAAGCCGGCTCTCGAGCTGAGCAGCCGCCACTGGAACTGGGCCATGGACATCAATGCCAGGGCCCTGCTTTCCCTGACCCAGCAGGCGGCCCCGCTCATGGGGAAGGGAGCGCGGATCATTGCCGTCTCCAGCATGGGCGCGGTGCGGGCCGTGGAAAACTACACGGCGGTGGGGGCCTCCAAAGCGGCCCTGGAGTCGCTGGTGCGCCATCTCGCCGTCGAACTGGGGCCGCGGGGAATCAACGTCAACACGATCAGCGCCGGCGCGGTGGATACCGAGGCCCTGAAAAAATTTCCCAACCGGGCGGAAATCCTCGGCGGCGCCCTGGCGAGGACCCCCCTGGGCAGGCTCACCACCCCGGAGGATGTGGCCGATGTCGCCCTCTTCCTTTGCAGCGATCTTGCCACCATGATTCAGGGACAGACCATTGTCGTGGATGGCGGCTATTCGATCCGTGCCTGAGCGAAGAGTGAAGAATTGAAAGGGGAAAGTCTTCCACTCTGGGCTTTTCCTCTGGTGGTCCAGAGGTGAGCGGATTGTTTCGTGCCACCGCCCCCCTGGTGCTCGCCTCGGGTTCCCCCCGGCGCCGTGATTTCCTCGCCGACCTCGGCCTCGCCTTTGTCGTGCAGAAGGCGGAGATCGACGAAGCGGCGCGGCCGGGGGAAGAGCCCAGCGCCTTCGTGGCCAGGCTGGCCAGGGAGAAGGCGGAGTATGTCGCCGGCCGGCATCCCGCCCCTTGGATCCTCGCCGCCGATACCGTGGTGGTCGTGGAGCAGCGTATCCTTGGGAAGCCAGGGGACGGCGACGAGGCCCTGGAGATGCTGCGGCTGCTTTCCGGCCGCTGGCACGAGGTCTGGACCGGTTTTCGTATCATGCAGGGGCAAAGCGGCCTGGGGGCGAGCCGGGAGGTGTGCACCAGGGTCCGTTTCATGGATTTGTCCCCTGCCCTCTGCGCCGCCTACCTCCGGACCGGCGAGCCCTTCGACAAGGCCGGGGGGTACGGCATCCAGGGCAAGGGGGCCTTCCTGGTCGCGGAAATCAAGGGCTCCTATACCAACGTGGTGGGCCTGCCCATCGCCGAGCTGCTCGCGGAGCTGCTCCGCTTGCGGATCATTGCGCCGGCCGGGAAACCGGCCGTCTGAGGTCGTGGTTCCCTTTTGCGGCCTTGGGCCGCGGACGGGTTGCCCGAGAAAGAATCTTCAAGAGGCTTTCCCCACCGTATGGCAGACCAGGACAGAGTACTTGCGGCCGACCCCAACATCTTCATCGCCAGGCAGCCCATTTTTCGCAAGAACCAGAAGGTCTTTGCCTATGAGCTGCTCTTCCGGGCCAGTCAGCACAACGTCTATGACCCCTTGCAGGACGGGGAAGAGGCGACCTCCAGGGTACTCACCAACTCCTATCTGCTGATCGGGCTCGGCAAACTCACCGGCGGCAAGAAGGCCTTCATCAACTTCACCGGGGACATGCTGCTGAACGGCGTACCCGCCATGTTTTCCAAGGCAACCACCGTGGTGGAGATCCTGGAGAGCGTGACCGTGACCCCCGAAGTGATCATGGCTTGCCAGAAGCTGGCCAACCGTGGCTATGTGCTGGCCCTCGACGATTTTTTCTACGCGAAACGCTTCATTCCCCTCCTGGAGCTTGCCAGGATCATCAAGTTCGATATCAGGCAGATGGAGGTGGACGAGCTCAGGCGGCAGGTGGAGGTGGTCACCAGGCCGGAGATCAAGCTGCTCGCAGAGAAGATAGAGACGGCCGAGGAGTTCGAGGTCACCAAGGAGATGGGCTTCGACCTCTTTCAGGGCTATTTCTTCAGCCGGCCCAATATCGTGGAAGGCAGGGACATCCCCGGCTCCAAGCTGCAGTATCTCCAGATCCTGAAGCACATCCAGGACGAGAACTACGATTTCGGCAAGCTGGCCGACCTGATCAGCCACGACGTGTCGCTGGCCTACAAGCTGCTCAAGTATGTGAACTCGGCCTATTTCGCCAGGATGAGCGAGATTCAGTCGGTGCCAGACGCGGTGGTCATGCTGGGGGAGATCAACATCCGGAAATGGCTTTCGCTGATGATGCTCTCCTACATGGCCGACGACAAGCCCTCCGAGCTTTTGCGCATGGCCACCATGCGCGGCAGCTTTTGCGAACTCATCGCGCAGCGTCTGCTGCGCTGTCCGGCCGAGAGCAGCAAGTTCCATACGGTGGGCATGTTTTCGCTGCTGCCCGCCCTGCTCGACAAGCCCATGGGGGATGTGCTCCAGGAATTGCCCCTGGCCCCGGCCATCAAGGAGGTGCTGCTGCGCAAGGCCTTGAGCCCCATGCGCTACACCCTGGCCCTGGTCCGTGATTACGAGCGCGGCAACTGGGATTCGGTCCTGCGGCTGGCGAGGGCGTTGCGTATCGACGCCACCGCCCTGCCCGCCTTGTATGATGTGGCTCTCGACGTTGTCGAGCAGTTCGAATTCACTGATTGAGGGCGTACATCTTCGAAAAATCGCCAATGCCGAGGAAGAGGGCGGCAATGGCGGTGAGCAGGTTCAGCCGGTTCTGCCGCACCTTCTGGTCTTCCGCCATGACCATCACCTTGTCGAAAAAGCTGTCCACCGGTTCTTTCATCAAGAGGATCACGGCCATGGCCTCTTCGTACCCGCCTTTTTCCAGCAAAGGGAGGGCCTGCCGCCGCACCGACTGGTACGCGGCATAAAGCTCCTCTTCCGCCGCCTCCTGAAAGAGGCTTTCCTGCACCGTGGTCTCCCTGTTTTCCTTGATGATGTTGATCACCCGCTTGAAGGCGGCTGAAAGCTGCGTGAAGGCCTCCTGGCCGCTGATGGCCAGCAGGGCGTCGATGCGGCGCCGGCAGTCGGCCGGATCGGCAAAGGAGACCGAGGTGACCGCTTCCACCGCCTCCGCAGGGATTCCCTGGCTGGTGAGGTCGTTGACGAAGCGGCCCTTGATGAACTCGAGCACGTTCCTGGCCGCTTCGGCGCGGGGCACGGTCAGCTTGTCGCCGTAGAGGGCCAGGGCCTGGTCGATGAGTTCCGGCAGGGAAAGAGAGAAGCCGGTCTTGGCAATGATATGGAGCAGGCCGAGGGCGAGGCGGCGCAGGCCGAAGGGATCGGTGGTGCCGGTGGGGGTCTGGCCGATGCCGAAGCAGCCGGCCAGGGAGTCGAGTCGGTCCGCCATGCCGACCAGGGCGCCGGGGATACTCTCCGGCAGCGCGCCGCCGGCCCTGACCGGCAGATAGTGTTCGCGGATGGCCTCGGCCACTTCCTGGCTTTCGCCGTTGAGCAGGGCATAGTCCTTGCCGATCACCCCCTGGAGGGTGGGGAATTCGCCGACCATGCTGGTGAGCAGGTCCGCCTTGGCGAGCTGGGCGGCCCGTTCGGTCTGGGCCCGGTGCGAGGGAGAGAGCTTTTCGGCAAGCAGGGAGGCCAGGGCCTTGATCCGCGCCGTCTTTTCGAGCATGGTGCCGAGTCTGGCCTGAAAAATGACGCCTGAGAGGTCCTCCACCCGCTGGGCCAGGGTTTTGTGCTGGTCCTCCTTGAAAAAGAAAAAGGCATCTTCGAGGCGGGCCCTGATGACCCGCTGGTGTCCGTCCGCCCCCAGCCTGGCAGTCTTCACCCGGGTGTTGTTCACCGCGATGAAATGGGGCATGAGCCTGCCCGCCTTGTCCACCACGGCAAAGTACTTCTGGTGCTCGCGCATGGAGGTGATCAGCACCTCCCTGGGCAGGGCCAGGAAGCGCTCCTCGAAGGTGCCGCAGATGGCGAAGGGCTTTTCCACCAGGTTGCAGACCGTGTTCACCAGCTCCTCGTCGGGGAGGATGGTGCCGTCCACCTCGCTCGCGGCCCGGGTGATTTCCGCAAGCACCGCGGCGCGTCGTTCGGCCGGATCGACCATGACCTCGGCCCGGCGCAGGGTTTCCAGGTAGTCGGCAAGCCCGCTGGCGGAAAAGGGGCCACGGCCCATGAAGCGGTGCCCTTCCGTATTGTTGCCGCTTGCGGTCTGATCCAGGACGAAGGGGACGATCTTGCCGTTGTAAACGGCGAGCAGCCATTGGATCGGCCTGGCAAAACTGATGCGGCCGCTGCCCCAGCGCATGGATTTGGGGAAGCTCAGGCCGGTGACTATCTCGGGCAGCAGTTCGGCAAGCAGTTCCGGGGTGGGGCGGCCTTTTTCCGCAACCCGGACCATGAGGTAGTCACCCTTCGGGGTCTGGGCGATCTGCAGGGACTCAACGCCAACCCCGCGTGATCTGGCAAAGCCGATGGCCGCCTGGGTGGGCTGGCCGTCCTGGGTGAAGGCCGCCTTTTTCGGCGGCCCCAGAACCTCTTCTTCCCGGTCTGGTTGCTGGGCGGCCAGCCCGCGCACGGAAACAACCAGGCGGCGGGGGGTGGCCAGGGCCTTCAGGGAGGAGTAGGACAGGCTCAGGCTGGAAAGCTTTTCTTCCATCAGCTTTTCCAGCTGGTGCATGGCGGGGAGGATATAGCCCGCAGGGATTTCTTCGGTGCCGATTTCAAAGAGGAGTTCGTCTTGCATGGTTGGGCTCTCGCTTGTCTGGGTCAATGGGCCGCCCGGATTTCTTGCCGGCCGCCGGTGGTGGGGTCTTCTTCCGGCCATTCCAGGGAGGCAAAGGTGCTGTACCCTTGCGAAAGGTTCTCCACCAGGATGGAAAACCAGCGAATGGCAGGGTGTTTTTCAAGTTTCGCGGCCAGGGCCTTGGTGATGTTCTCCACGGAAAGAGTCTGCTCGGCATCGCCGCCTCCGGCTGGCCAGTTCAGGTCGTGCCGGGTCACCTCTTCCACCAGGGTGATGAGTTCCTCAAGCCAGATGAAATGCCGGAAGCGCAAGCGGATGGTGGCCAGCCCCCAGTGGCCGAGGGAGCGGGGCAGGCCGTTGTTCACCTGGGAAGGGAGGGGCGGGGAGATGGGCACCTGGACCTCCAGGATGAGGTCGTCGGTTTTCTCCAGCGAGCCGTGCATCTTGCAGGCATACTCGCGGATCTCCACGCCGCTGTTCTGGCCTTTGCCCCTTTTCAGGAAGTAGGGGAAGGCGATTTCCATGTGGGCCGCTTCCGCCTGGAGTCTGGCCTTCATCTCCTCGAGGATCAGGTGGAAGCTTTTCAGGTTGATTTCGCCGTGGAAGCGGTTGAGGATCTCCACGAAGCGGCTCATGTGCGTGCCCTTGAAGTGATGGGGCAGGTTCACGTACATGTTGACCGTGGCCACGGTTTTCTGGGTTTTTTGCGCCTTGTCGAGAACGGTGACCGGGTAGGAGATGTTCTTGACTCCCACCTTTTTTATGTTGATGCGCCGGTAATCGCGTTGGCCCTGGATGTCTTTCATCGCGCCTGCACTAAAGTTTCTGGGTGTCCGTTGGCCAAAAAAACAAGCCTCGGGCCGGAGGCCCAGCCGCCTGGGGCAAGGGAGGATGGCTCGAGGCGAGGGGCATTGCGCAAGGCGCGCCGCTGACGTGCGCTACTTGCTGAGATGTTTTTTTACCGCGGCCTTCAGCTCGTCGAGGTTTGAGGATTTGACTATGTACTCGTCCGACGCCCAGGAGGCAAGATCCTGTTTGTACTCCTGGTAGGCCGAGCTGAGGATCACCGGCAGGCCGGGGCTCTTCTCCTTGATCTGCCGCAGGACGTCGATGCCGTTGATGCCGGGCATGTTGATGTCGAGGATGACCAGATCCGGCGCGATGATCTTCAGTTTTCCCAGGGCCTCCTCGCCGGAGAGGGCCGAGTGCACTTCGTATCCCTCTTCTTCCAGTTCTTCCCGGTAGAGCAGATGAATGCTGTCTTCGTCGTCAACGAGCAGTATTTTTTTCATGGCGCACCTCTTGGTTGTTGCGCAAGCGGGGTTGCTTTTTCCGGCGTCAGATCGACGCCTCCTTCAGAAAGCGGGCCGCCTCTTCCGGGGGGATGGGGTTGATGTAGAAGCCGGAGCCCCATTCGAAGCCAGCGATCATGGTCAGTTTCGGCATGATTTCAAAATGCCAGTGATAATGCTCCAGCGGCTGCGAACGCAGGGGCGCTCCGTGCAGGACAAAGTTGTAGGGTACGCCGGGGATGCATTTGTCCAGGCGGCGCATGCACTCGGAAAAGATCTGGGAAAGCGCGGTGAAGTGCGCGTCGTCCATGGCCAGATAGGAAGAGGCGTGCCGCTTGGGGAGCACCCACATCTCGAAGGGCGAGCGGGGCGCATAGGGAACGATGGCGATGAAGAGTTCGTTCTGCGCGACCACTCGCAGATCCTGGTTGATCTCCTGGCGGATGATGTCGCAGAAGATGCAGCGCTCCTTGTACTTGTAGTAGGAAAGGCTCCCCTCCAGTTCGGAGCTGATCATCCTCGGCACGATGGGCAGGGCGATGAGCTGGGAGTGGGAGTGCTCCAGGGAGGCGCCGGCGGCGGCCCCGAAGTTTTTGAAGACCATCACGTAGCGGAAGCGTGGATCCTGGCCGAGATCCACCAGGCGGTCCCGGTAGGCCCAGAAGACCTTGCGCATCCGCTCCGGAGGCAGGGTGGTGAAGGTCTCGTGATGGTCCGGCGTCTCGATGATGACCTCGTGGGCGCCGATGCCGTTCATCCGGTCGTAGAGCCCCTCGCCTTCCTTGTTGAGGTTGCCTTCGATGACCAGGGCGGGGTATTTGTTGGGGACCACCCGCAGCTCCCAGCCGGGCCGGTTGGGTTGATGGCCGGCGCTGCCGCTGTAGCTCAGGACCTCCGGGGGGGTGGTGTTTTCGTTGCCTGGGCAGAGGGGGCAGAAGCCCCCCTTGGTCGCGTTTTTTTCCACAATGAAATCAGTGGGCCGCTTTCCTCTTTCGGTGGCGATGATGATCCAGCGGCCGATGATCGGGTCTTTGCGGAGCTCAGGCATCGTTTACCCCTATAGGCCTTTCTGGGCCCGTTCGTGATTTTCCTGATGGGTTTTGCACTCGATGCAGAGGGTGGTGACGGGGCGGGCCTCAAGGCGCTTTATCGAGATGTCGTCCCCGCATTCGTCGCAGATGCCGTAGGTGCCCTCGTCGATGCGCTCGATGGCTTCCCGGATTTTCACCAGCAGTTTGCGTTCGCGATCACGGATGCGGAGTTCGAAGCTCCGGTCGGATTCGGCGCTGGCCCGGTCGGTGGGGTCAGGATAGTTGTCGGTGCTGTCGGTCATCTCATGGATGGTTTTTTCCGCTTCCTGCAAAAGATCCTGGCTCATGTCCTCGAGTTTTTTGCGAAAATAATCAAGCTGCTCTCTTTTCACGCTGTTACTCCCTTGGTATGGCTGAGGCAAACTGCTTTTTCAGCGAGGTGCTTCCATGTCGGCAGCGCGAAAGGCCGCGTGGCCGACGGTTTATGCCGGTAACGCTTCAGGGTTCCTTGCGGGGGAGAGGTGGTCAGCTTCCGCTGCGCCTGTAGGTCCCGCTCTTGCCCCCCGTTTTCTGCAACAGCCTGACATCGCTGATGATCATGCCCTTGTCCACGGCTTTGCACATATCATAAATGGTCAAGGCGGCCACCGAGACGGCGGTGAGGGCTTCCATCTCGACCCCGGTCTTGCCGGTCATGCCAACGGTCGCCCGGATCTCGATACTGTGGCTCGCCTCGGCAAAATCGAAATCCAGCGTCACCTTGTCGATGGCCAGGGGATGGGTGAGCGGAATCAGGTCGGCCACCTTTTTTGCCGCCATGATGCCGGCAATGCGCGCCACCCCCAGGACATCCCCCTTGGCGATATTCCCGGCGCGTACCAGGTTGAAGGCTTCCGGAGAAAGGGTGATGAGGCCTGCGGCAATCGCCTCCCGCGCTGTTTCCTTTTTGCCGCCCACATCGACCATCCGGGCGTTCCCGGCTTCGTCAAAATGGGAGAGGGGGTTTCCCGCTCTTTCTTGGTCGCTCATTTTCCCTGACCCTTTCCGAAGAATCAAGATTTTTCCTCAGCCAGCATGTGGAGAATCTTCTTGAAAAAACCTTCTTCCTCGTGGGATTCTCCCTTTCCGCCCTGCAGCTGCGCGAACTCCTCCAGGAGTTCCTTCTGTTTTTTGTTCAGCTTCTTGGGAATGATGACCTTGATGCTGATGTACATGTTCCCCTTGCCGCCTCCCCGCAGGGAAGAAACCCCTTCGCCCTTGAGGGTGAATACCTGTTCGGGCTGGGTGCCGGCCGGGATCTCCAGTTCCTTGCTGCCATGGATGGTGGGCACGGTCACTTTGGTTCCCAGGGCGGCTTGCGCCATGTTCAGCGGGAAGCGGCAGTGGATGTCGTTGCCCTCCCGATGGAAAAACTCATGGGCCTCCACGTAGATGATCACATAAAGATCGCCCGGGGGGCCACCCTTGCGTCCGCCCTCGCCCTCGCCGCGCAGGCGCATGCGGGCGCCGGTGTCGATGCCCGCTGGAATCTTCAGGGACACCTTCTTCGCCTTGTTCACCAGCCCCTGGCCCTGGCAGTCGTTGCAGGGCTCGGTGATCAGCGTTCCCTCCCCGCGGCACTTGGGGCAGGTGGTCTGCACCCGGAAAAAACCCTGAGCGTGCACCACCTGGCCGTGGCCCTTGCAGGTGGGGCAGGTGGCCGCCTTGTGGCCCGGCCTGAGCCCGGTCCCCTCGCAGGTCCAGCAGGTCTCCCGCTTGGTGATTTCGAGTTCTTTCTCTACGCCGTGCACTGCCTCCATGAAGGTGATGTGCAGGTCGTAACGCAGATCGTTGCCCTGGACAGGTCCCTGTCGCCGCTGGGAGGCGCGCCCGCCGAAGCCACCGAACATGTCGCCGAAGATATCCCCGAAGCTTGAGAAGATGTCCTCGAAGTTGCCAGGCCCGCTGTAGCCGCTGTCCTTGAGGCCGGCGACCCCGTAACGGTCGTAGATCTTTCTTTTTTCCAGGTCGCCCAGCACCTCGTATGCCTCGGCGGCCGCCTTGAATTTTTCCTCGGCCTCCTTGTCCCCCGGATTCTTGTCCGGATGGTACTGCATGGCCAGCTTGCGGTATGCTTTTTTTATCTCCTCGCTGGATGCTTCCGGGGAGACGCCGAGCGTTTTGTAGAAATCCTTTTCCATCGGTCGGTTATGAGGCCTGTTCCGTATGCGTGGGCGCTTCCTGGGCAGCGGGCGCTTCGGGCTCCCCCGCGTAGGTGTTGTCATTCTTGATGGAGGCAAAGTTTACCTGGCCGGCGGCAATTTCGCGCAGGGTGGAAACGATTTCCTTGTTTTTGCTTTTCACCAGAAAGGGAGCACCCTTGCGGTGCTGTTTGACGCGCTTGACCGCGAGATGAATGAGGGAAAAGCGGTTTTCGTTCCCGATCTGGCTGAGGCAGTCTTCCACTGTAATACGGGCCATAGTCGCAACTCCTCCTTGGTTGGAGAACTTTTTGTCCTGGGTGAGGTCGATTAAACCGGAGAAATATAATCCATCTCTGCTTTTTGGCAATGTTTTTTCTTTTTTTCTCGGGCCGGACCCTGCGGGAAATGGCGCTCCCTCCCGTTTTTCCCGGTAGGGGCTCGGGAGGGGAATATTTTTGTCCCAGGGAAAGCAACGATTGCCCGCAGGAGATGGCACGAAATGTGCATTTCAGCAAGGCATTCTGCCTCTGCAGAGTCGATTCTTCGGGGGGGCCAGCAAAAAATTCCCGGCAAGGGCTGGGGGAAAGGGCTGCCCGCCAGAGTGCTGAGGAAATTTTTTCCAGGGCTTGGCTCCTGCCTGTTGTGTCATTTTGCTGACGATCAGGGCCTGGTTTGACGCTTTACCCGCCAGGGAGGTGTGTGTATGAGAAGGCTTGCTGCGTTGCTCCTGCTGCTGTGCTGTTTCGGCTGCTCCGCCGAGGTGCGGATGCGTCTCGGTTCCC
This sequence comes from Desulfobulbaceae bacterium UBA2262, assembly GCA_002347185.1. Classification (GTDB taxonomy): domain Bacteria; phylum Desulfobacterota; class Desulfobulbia; order Desulfobulbales; family Desulfurivibrionaceae; genus UBA2262. The sequence continues at coordinate 17,666 of DDXK01000069.1, forward strand.
CCCTCGATGCCGGGGAGGATCGGGTGCCTGTCTTTTATCCGGCAGGGGTGGGGGGCGATCCTCCCGACCCCATGGTCCAGGCTTTCGGTCCGGCCTGGCGGAACATGGAAGGCGATTACCCTGCCTACAATTTCAATCCATAAACAGGAAGGAGGCTTGCTGATGCGAACAATCATGCTCATCTCCGCCCTTGCCGGCGTTCTGGTGGGGGGGGCGGCCCTGGGCGAGGAATCCGGAGTCCCGTCCTTTTCCGACGGCAAGCAGCCGAGGGAGATGGCCCAGGTCCGTCCGGTGCCTGCCTATCGGCCCTATTTCTACAATTATCCCCACGCACTCCCGCCTGATTACGTGTTCCGCACCGCTCGCGTTTTCTCGCCCCATAATCTCGGCCTGCCCCTGAAGGGCGCCAGGGACGGCGGCGCGGCCGGGGAGGACCCGGGGCAGGGCGAGGCACTGGCCGCCGCGGTTTCCGGCCTCACCCGGACCCTGCTGGCCAACGCCCGGGAGGATGTGCTCGACGAGTATGTGGTGGCGGTGAGTACCTTTGTTAATCTGGACAATCTTTACGCCACTTCTTCGCTGGGACGTTTCCTTGGCGAGCAGCTGCTGAGCGAGCTGCTGCAGGCCGGGGTCGAGGTGGTGGAGGTGCGCAAGACGCCGGGCCTGATGATCGCCGAGCACCATGGCGAATACGCCCTCTCCCGGGACATGGATGAGTTGAGTTTTGTTCAGCCCGCGCAGGCGACGGTGGTGGGCACCTACGCGGTCACCGAGCAGGAGGTGCTGCTCAATGTCCGGCTCCTGCGCAACGAGGACAACATGGTCCTTTCTGCCGCCACCGCCCGGCTGCCCATGGGCTCGCTCACCGCCGGGATGCTGGCCAACGAGAGCATGCCGGCGGTGGGCGCCGCCACTTCCGGGGTGACGGTGGGCAAGTTCCCTGAATAGGAGGCAAGGGGGGGCGGTTCCCCCCTTCATCCCGGCCGCCACTGGTCATTTTTTTTTGACAAGGAGAATCCCCTGATGAAAGATCGTCTGAAAGAGAAAGCCGCGACAGGTGCGCTCATCTGCCTGCTTGCGCTCATGCTTCTTGCCGGCTGTGCTCCCCGGGTGAACAACGGCGGCACGGTGTCGGTGGTGAGCCCCGATTTCTTCGGGGTCGGCGAGGAACTGGCCCTGCAGCTCAGCGCCGGCATGCAGGGAGGGGGGAGGGGGCAGCGCCTGCTGCTGACCACCATTGTCGAGCTCGACAATCTGTACGCGACCAGCCGTTTTGGCCGAACCCTGAGCGAATCCCTGTCGACCAGCCTCTTCCGCCATGGCTTCGCGGTGGTGGAGATCCGCAAGGGCGCCGAGGTGCTGATCCGTGACAACAGCGGAGAGCTGGTGCTGACCAGGGATGTGGAGCTTCTCGCCCGGCAGCAGCAGGTTTCCGCCATCCTCACCGGAACCTACTCGCTGACCCCGACCACGGTGATCCTCAACCTGAAGCTGCTCGCCGCCGGCAGCCAGCAGGTGCTTTCCGTGGCCGGGCTTGAGCTGCAGCGCAGCCGGGCGATCAACCACCTGCTCGCCGCCGGCAGCGCCAACGGCAGCGATGCCTTTCTTTCCGCCTATGAGCGTTGAGGTGTGGCCATGCGCAAGATAAGCATCCTCTTTCTGCTCCTTGTTCTCTGCGCCTGCGCGCAAAAACAAGGCAACTGGGCTTCTTCGCCGGTGGAGGTGAAGAAGAATTCGCCGGTGGTCTACATCCATCCCGAGGTGAACACCTTTCAGAATGCCACCCTCGGGGTGCTGCCCTTCCAGGTGCCCGGCAACCTGCGCCGGGAGCAAGGTGTGGGGGTGGCCATGCTCTTCAAGGACGTGCTCCTGGGCAAGCAGGCTTTTCCCCGGGTGTTGCGGCTGGAGGAGCCCTACCTGGACATTGACGGGGCCCTGGCCGCCGGAAGGAAGGCCAAGGTGGACCTGGTCCTGGCCGGCAGGGTCAACTATGCCCTGGAGGGAAGCCAGTTCGGCGGTGGACGGGTCGAGGTCGCCACCCGGCTGCTCAACGTGCAGACCGGCAACACCGTCTGGTATATCGAGCAGTCCATGGACCAGCCCATGGATTATCCGGAGAGTTCGACCTGGAGCCGCTTTCTCGCCTCCTTCAACCCGCCGGAAACCAGGCCTTCCCAGGCCGGGCCGGTGATTCCCAACATGCTGGCGCAGATCGCCTTCGACATGGGCGAGGTGATTGCCGGCGCGCGGACGGTGGCGCGGTGAACGGTCCGGGCATCAGCTCCGTTGTCTGTGGCTGGGACCTCCTGGTTCATTGCTGGCTTGGACTGTCGAGGATTGATGGATTCCGGTTCGATTCAGGACTGCATCCGTAATCACCAGAAATTTATTATTAAGGTGATGGATCCAACATAGAAGAATGCTGCTAACGCCATAAAAAAGATATCAAATTTTCCACATGCGGTTTCACTTTTTTTCGATAAATAGAGTGAATACACTGTTCCGCATAAACATAAGAATATATAGACAGATGTGGTTAAATTTATCAGTTCCGCCAAGCTCATGTATTTTGATGGCGGCAGACTATTCGTTATCGCATAACTTGCGCCGACAGAAGCGAAAATCGAGCCTACTGCCAGGTTAAACCGTAATGAGGTGTCTACAGGAACAAAAAATTGCAATAAGGCAATGAGAATTGCGATGAAAACAGGGAAAAAGAGTTTGAATGCGTACCAAATATCGACAAAAGATCTGACCAGATGGATCCCGAATACAAATCGGGAAAATTGCGATTTGTTTTTGTCCGGCAGTGTCGGATCACCAAAATTCGTTTCATACTCGCCAACGGAGGCCTCTGTATAGGTATCTGTCACCTCCCACCCAGAAACCGTGAACGATTTGCCGATGGCGGAGTTGGAACTATCCGGCACATACCGCAACGAATCCAGGCTGCTGTTGTTGTCTTCGAATACAAGCTCAAGCCTCTGGCTATCCAGAGGGAATCTGGTCAAATCCCAGAATTTGGTTATCTTCGCGACGCAGCGCAAACTGACGTAATGGAAGCCATTCTTCTGTTCCTCGGAGAGCTCTTGGCAGGACTGTGAGCCATTGACCAACTCAATGGTCTTGTGGGGCTTCATTCGATCGTTTTTCCAGCGGAGCCACATGTAATAGTCTATGTCGAAACTGTTATCCTTGATGCTGAAGCCGAGAAGCCGATTCGCATAAACACCGATGTCCACCTTGCGCGAGACATCCTCGTCAATATGGCTTGGCGCTGCTGCCGCGAAATTGACAGGTACAACCAGTAACGAAAGACATACGAAGATTTTTAGCAGATTCACCATGCACCCGCTCGATTTCAACTTTTGCCCTTTCTACAATCCAAACAAACGCGGCCATCGCAGAACACCCACCTCAACCTTGCCTCACCCCCCAAAGAGGCACGACGGGAGGCAATGCCCGCCGTGCCACCCGGTTGCTACTTCAGCTGGAGGGGAGCAAGGTTTGTTTTTTCTTGCCCGGCCGTTTTTTCTCCCAGTGCAGCCGCCCTTCTTACCTGAGTCCCGCCGGCCGGGCTGTCCGCAACCAGACGCCAGGTGTCACCACAGGGGGCGGCTGGATAGCGGTCTGCCCTGAATGCGTGCGCTCTATCGCCAAGATCGATCCCCGCCCCCCCAGACAGGCAGTTCGGTTCACTGCCGTCCTGGAAGCGGATCACCCCTCCCAGCGGGTCATGGAAAAACGAGGCACATGACAACGCATCCTGTGCATAGCCCAGAATCCCGGTAGATTTCCCTGGATATTTCGGGTCCCAACCGAGACACTTGCCCAGAGACATGACTTTCCCGTCTGACTGGAACACGAAAAGTTGATCATTCTGCGTTGTGCATTGCCTGAGTTCAAAAAAGTCCGGCGTACGGTAAGGTGCCCCGCTGACCCGAGTCAGACAGCGGGTCTTGTCACCTGTTCCCGCCATAATCCTCACCGGAGTCCCAAAAGCCATGGTGGGAAGCTTGGGAACGGCTTGTCTCAAAAGCTCCTCGGTCTTTGCCTCGATATCCTTCGACACCGCCTTCACGGCCAGCGCGGTCTTGGCCTCGTTGAGAAGGCGCTCCACCGGCATCTTGCCATCCTGTCCCCTTGTAATCAGTGTGGACAAACTCGGATAGGCCGCCTTGATTGCGGTCTCCTGTTCGGCAAGGAACTCATCGGACTTCAAGGCCAGGAGCATCTTTTTGCGCTCCTCCTGGCTGTTGAGTTTGCTGGTCAGTTCCGTGGCGGCGTACTGGGCGACCTGCATTTGCACTTCCTGCTGCGCCAGTTCCCCGAGCACCTGATCATTATACTGGGCGACATCGGCGTCGAGATTTGGCCCCGGGACTCCAGCCATTCCGGCTTTAGCCTTGTCCAGAACATCCTTTGCCTGGCGCTCACGTTGTTCAGCCGCCAGCTTTGCAACCCGCTGCCTGTCCCGATCGGATTCCTTTTTGGCTTTCTGCTTTTTCTTCGTATTGACCTCTCCGGAAACCAAAGCCCACAGCTTCTGGAGTAACTTGTCTATCTCATTCGCCAACTTCTTGATGTCGTTATCGAGGCCGCTGATTATATTCGCACAGGTTCGAACCGCTGCCGTGGCGCCGTTGTAGGCGGAAGTCGCGACATTCACCGCATCCTTTGCCGTGGCATGCTTGGCCATTGCCCTGCCAAAGGCAGCGACCCGCTCAACTTGCAGCCTTTCATAATTTTTCTTCGCCTCATCGGCCAAGCCCTTCGCCGTCTCAGCAGCCCCATTGGCCACGGTGGTGGTTACATCGCTGGCGATATCTGCGGCGCCCGTGAAGATCTTGCCTATTTCCTCGGAATAGCAATCATTGAGGTCGGGGGTGATGGGGAAATCCGTGAGGCTCAGATCCGTGATATTCGCGGTAAACCCTATGGGTCGCAACGGGCAATCGGCCGGCACCTCGAGTTTCAGACCATTGCCGCTGGCCGCGAGATCGAGGTTGCCCAGAATAGCGCTCTGCACCTTGAGTCCCATCTTGGGAACCGCAGTGAGATTGGCGTCCAAATAAAAACTGGCGGACGCGGCATCCAGCGGGCCGAGTTTGGCGTTCACCCCTGCGCTGCCCTCCACGCTCTTCTTCGCCGCGGAGGCGTTCAGGATGAGCGAGGCCATCTTCTGCTTCAAGAGAGCCCCTTCGGCATTGGCGATCAGCTCGGTGAAGACGCCGGCGGCAGTCCGGGTGGCCTTGAACAGCATCTTCGCCAAATCGGGTGGCGCACTGGCATCCACCCTGGGCTGGTAGTTGGGGTTGGAGAGTTGCACGATCGTCAGAGGGAGATCCCTCTTGGCAGCCTCAAACGGCATCCCGAGGGCGTCGAGGATCGAAAAAAAGTCCTTCAGTTCCGCGTCTTTGGTGTCGAAGCCAAGACTCTGCTGCAAGGCGCCTTCCTGCTTGTAGTACACGGTGTACTCCTTGGGAGAGCCGACGCTCGCCGTACCCCAGACCTCGGTGGTTTTGAGTTCCCCTTCCTTCTGGAGACGGAACATCCCGCCCTTTATCGCGCTGTTCTGCAACCCAAAAGGGCTGCTCCATGGCTTGCTGATGGCGGCGTTGATGGTATATTTCTTCTGGCCCTTTGCGTTCTTGCCCGTGGCAAAGCCGGCGAACAGCTCGCTGGGAAGCGCATAGGGGAAGCCTTCGATGCTGCTGGTCAGGGTGCCGAAGAAATTCAAGCCCTTGGCGGCGATCACCTGGCTCGGCATGATGCTTTTCAGGGACGGTTGCGTCCTGGCCGGCATGTCGGCGGTCAAAAGATCGCAATCCTCCTTGGTATAACAGATTACGGGGTTCTTCAACCCCAGACTTGGCGCAGAATCACCGAAAAGAGCCTTGCTCGTAAGATCCATGGGCACCATGACCGCAACCACCGACACCGCCACATTCGGGGCATTCTTCTTATGGCCGTACATGAAGAAGATGGTGGTCTCTTTCCCGAACAGGGTTACTTTTTTCGTATAGGCGCTTCCGTCTTGCTCCACCCCGGCCTCATCGAGGAGAGCATTGGAAATCTGCTGGGCATGATCGGTGCCAAAACCATTCAGCTCATTTCGAAGGTCCGTCAGGACGGAGGTGTCGAAATTGGCGGGAAGGTTTGCCGCCTGTGCCGGCATGATCCATAATCCGAGCACCAATGCCAGGAATACGGCCATTGTCTTGGCTAAAATCTTCATTTTGCTCTCTCCTTTCTGGAATTAGCTACCTTAAAGCCGCTTTTGCCGAAGAGCGATGGACCCCAGCCTGATTCAGAAATAGATCATTTGCTTGACATCTTGGAGTACACGATTCAGCGAGGGGCGAGGGGCGAAGCGCCGGCTCGAAAGATCACCGCTGCGAAACTCGTACTGATAACGACTGAGCCGAAGTTTCCCCAGGATGGCCTCCAGATGTGGACGCCGAACACGTAAGGCATCGTTGGCTTCGGCGGTGACCTTGTCAACCGGCTCCGTCTGAAATTCCGGAGAGTGTGCATAGGCGGTCGCTGCGCGAAGGGTTTCCGAGTATGTCGCTGGTCTTCGGGGAGTGATCAGGATCAAAACGTGGTGCGCATAATCATATTCTGAATTGGTCGCAAAGAAATATTGTAATCCAGGCACGTCGCGCAGCAAGGGTACGCCATCTTTTGTATTGATGTATTGACGCTCCCGTAAGCCGGAAAGGATAAGCGTCTCGCCGAAGCGCATGATGACATTGGTGGAGACGATGTTATTGGCCGAGGTGATTGCCTGTTGGAACCCTTCGAACTGGGCAGGCTCGATGAAGGAACGCGCCCCTTTCACCGCCAGGAGCAAGCGGTCGTCATCGATGAAGGTGGGCGTGACGGAAAGGCTGACACCGATGTTCTTGTCGGACAAGGTGCCGCCGTATTCCCCTGACATGGCCACGGAAACCGTTGAGCCGGAAAAAAAGGTGGCGGGGGTTCGATCAAGCGCCAGCAAACTCGGCCGGGCAATAACGTCGGCCACCGTGTCTCCGGCGTTGAAGATGTTGAGCGAATAGGTGATTCCCCCGGAGGGGAGGCCGAGACTGCGGGTGATGGTGGTGCTGCGGGTATCGGCGCTTGGGTCACTGTTGGAGGTGGTCTCTCTTTCCCAGCTGCCGCCAAGGACTATTTTCAGTCCATCGAGCAGATTGACGCCATTGGTGTATCCGGTGGTTTCCTGGGTGCGAACAAGGGTGACATCGACGACGGCCATGCGCGGCAACGGGATACCCTTGCAGGGAGAAGGCAGGGGAGACAACCGCTCCGTCGCATCTCCGCTGCCAGAGCTGCTGCTCCCCCACCCGCTGCTGCTGCCACTGCTGAAGGAGAGGCTGCCCGACGATTGCGAGCAGTCGCTCCAAGATAAGGCAAGCGGCCCCTCACCCTGTTCGCCGATGATTTCGCCGGCACTGGCAACTCCACCAGGCGGCACGGCGGGAGGAGGCTCTTGGGGGGCTGGCGCAGGATTACCCGCTGCCGATGCAGTCGGTGGGGCCGGTTCGGGGTCCACGGCGGGCGCGAAATTCCCTGGTGTCGATTCAGACAGCGGCACTGGCTCAGCGGGAGTGTCATCAGGAGCAGGATTCCAGGGGGTCGGTCCCGTGG
>DDXK01000040.1 GCA_002347185.1 Desulfobulbaceae bacterium UBA2262
TGGGCTCCGACATCATGATGTGTCTTGATACCTGCATCCCTTACCCTGCCACGGAAAAAGAGGCCGCCGAGGCCACCGCCCTTACCGGCCGTTGGGCCAGGCGTTCGCGGGCTGCCCAGCGGCAAACGGGCCAGCTGCTTTTCGGCATCATCCAGGGCGGCATGTATCCGGCCCTGCGGGCGCAGGCGGTTGCGGAGCTGGTGGAGATCGGCTTCGATGGCTATGCCCTGGGCGGCTTGAGCGTCGGCGAGCCAGCCGAGCTGATGATGGAGATCACCGAACAGACGGCGGCGCTCATGCCGGAGGATCACCCCCGCTACCTCATGGGGGTGGGCACCCCGGAAAATCTTGTGGAGGCGGTGTCCCGAGGGGTCGATATGTTTGACTGCGTCATGCCCACCCGCAACGCGCGCAACGGAATGCTCTTTACTTCAAGCGGCCGGCTTGTTATAAAAAACGCACGGTATCAGGAGGACCAGCGGCCCATCGACGAGGCGTGCACCTGCTACACCTGCCGCCATTATTCCAGGGCCTATCTCAGGCATCTCTTCATGGCGCGGGAGATCCTTTCTTCCCACCTGAACACCATCCATAACCTGCATTACTATGTGGAACTCATGGCACGGATGCGCAAGGCCATCGAGGAAGACCGGTTCGGGCAGTTCCGGAAAGAGTTTTATGCCAGACGCAGCAGCGTGGAAGAGTAGCTATTTACCCGCCGGCGCCACCCGGGGAGCAGAATTTTTGGGTTTTCCGGCGGACAGTGTGTGCAATCTGAAAAAAAACTGGAGGAATGTATGGTTGATGTAGCCTTTGCAGCAGACGGCGCGGCAGCTCCGCAGGGTGGCCTGATGGGATTTTTGCCGCTGATTCTGATCTTTGTCGTGTTTTATTTCCTGCTCATCCGGCCCCAGCAGAAAAAGGCCAAGGAGCATCAGGAGTTCATCGCCAATCTGAAAAAGGGCGACGAGGTCGTGACCAGCGGCGGCATCCATGGCACGGTCACCGGCCTGACCGAGAGGGTAGCCACCCTGGAGATTGCCGACAATGTGAAAATCAAGGTTTCCCGCCAGTATATCCTGGGCTCCGCCGCCACGGCAGAGGGGGGAGACGGCAAGGGCGGCGCAGCCTGTTCGCTGGGCAGCAAGAGCTGAGGCTGAGCAGAGCGTCCTGCCGTGGGCAGGGCAAAGAGAGCGCAGGCCTGTCCGGGAGTTGCCGGGCAGGCCTTTTTTTATGGCCCTGCTCAGAGATGAAAGGGCCTGCCCCGCAGCAGCGCCTTGAGTTCCTCAAGGAGCACATAGAGGGTGGGAATGAGGATCAGGGTGATGCCGGTGGCGAAGAGGATGCCGCAGCCCAGGCTGACGGCCATGGGGATCAGGAACTGGGCCTGGACGCTGGTTTCGAAGATCATCGGCATCAGCCCGAAAAAGGTGGTGAGCGAGGTGAGCAGAATGGGCCGGAAACGGCGTTGGCCCGCCTCAAGTACCGCCTGGGCCAGGGGTTTCCCTTCCCGGCGATGGCTGTTGATGAAATCGATGAGCAGGAGCGAATCGTTCACCACCACTCCTGAAAGCGCCACCATGCCGAAGAGGCTCAGCATGCTCAGGTTGAAGCCGAGCAGGAGATGGCCGAGCACCGCCCCGACAATGCCGAAGGGGATGGCCGCCATGACCAGCAGGGGCTGCGCGTAGCTGACAAAGGGGATGGCGAGGAGGGCGTAGATACCGAAGAGGGCCAGGAGAAAGCCGCTCAACATGCTGCGCATGGAATCACGACGCTCTTTTTCTTCTCCTTCCAGGCTGTAAGTCATGCCGGGATAGTCGGCAAGAAGCTGCCGCAGCTCCCCGGCCTTCAGCTCGGCCAGGATCTCTTCGGCATTGGCCAGCCTGCCATCCACGGTGGCAGTGACATTGATGACCCTTTTGCGGTCCATGCGGTTGATTTCGCTGTAGCCGCGGCCGCTCTCCAGCCCGGCCGCCTGTTCCAACGGCAGTTCCCCTCCGCCCGGAGTGCGGATCCGCATGGCCTCCAGATCACCAAGGCTTTTGCGCTCTTCCTCCGGATAGCGCACCATCACCTTCACTTCGTTGCGTCCCCGTTGCAGGCGCAGCGCCTCGGCGCCGTAAAAGGCGCCGCGCACCTGCCGGGCCAGATCCTCCTCGCTGACGCCCAGAGTTCTCGCCTCCGGTGCAAGCTGCAGCTTCACCTCCCGCTTGCCGAGGGGGTAGTTATCGGCGAGGTCCGTGACCCCGGGGTACCTGGCCAGGGCCTTTTTCAGGCGGGCCACCGCGGGAACCAGAATGTTGATGTCGTCGTGGGCCATCTGCACGTCCACATTGGCGCCCATGCGGATCAGGTTCGAGGTGAAGGTCAGGCTGTCGGCTCCGGGAATTTCCCCTATTTTTTCCCGCCAGCGGGTGGTGATTTCCGTTGCCGCCACCCCGCGTTTTTCGCTGGGGGCAAGGAGCATGGCGATATTGGCCAGGTGGGTGCCGTTGCTGCCGCCTCCTCCCACCGGGCCGGCCGTTGCCTCGATGGTGCCGCCCACCACCGAGTAGATATGCCGCAGGATGCCCGATTCGCCCTTGCGCCTGCCGTCGTATTCGGCCACCACCTCCTTGCCTGCCGCCACGATCCGCGCGGCGATGGCGCCGGTTTCCCCGACCAGGGTACCGCGCGGCATCTGCAGGTTCACGGTGATGATGTCGCCATCCACCTCGGGCATGAAGCGGAATTTCACCAGACCGCCGCGGACGAAGCCGAGGGTGATGAAAAGCAGGGCCAGGGCCAGGGCCAGGGTCGCATGGCGGAATTCAAGGCACCAGGCCAGCTGGCGCCGGTAGGGGCCGCCAACCAGGCGTTCCAGGCCGCGGGTCACCCTGGCCCGGATGCGGTCGATCATGGCCGTGAGGCCCTGGCCTTCTTTTTTCCGCGCCTGGCCGAGGCTCAAATGGGCGGGCAGGACAAAGAGGGATTCGACCAGGGAGACGGCGAGAATGGAGATCACCACCAGGGGAATCACCTTGATGAACTTGCCCATCACCCCCTCGACAAAGATGAGGGGGATGAAGGCGACAATGGTGGTAAGTACCGAAAAGACCACCGGCCTGCCCACCTCCCGGGTGGCGTCGATGGCGGCCTGCAGGTAGTTCTTGCCGCGCTGCCGGTGCTCGTAAACATTATCGCCCACCACGATGGCGTCGTCCACCACGATGCCCAGGGCCATGATGAAGGCGAAGAGGGTGATCATGTTGATGGAAACGTCCAGGCCCGGCATGATGAAAAGGGCGCCGAGAAAGGAGATGGGGATGCCGAGCATCACCCAGAGGGCGAGGCGCATCTGGAGGAAGAGACTCAGGGTGATGAAGACCAGCACCAGGCCCAAAAGGGCGTTTTTCAGCAGGAGGTTGATACGGCTCTGGAAGACCTCGGAGGAATCGTTCCAGACCGCGACCTTGATCGCGTCCGGCAGCCCGCTCCTTTTTTCTGCCGCATAGCTCCTGACCAGCTCGGCGATGGCGAGCGGCTTCTGGTTGCCGACCCGGTAGACCCTGACCATGGCGGCGGGCATGCCGTCGAAGGTGGCATAGGTGTCGGTTTCCGCAAAGGTGTCGCGGACGGTGCCGATATCCCCGACCCGGAGCCGGGTGCCGTCCGCGTTGACCTTGACCACGATCTCCTCGTAGCCCGCGCCGTGGTAGCGCCGTTCCTTGGTGCGGAGCAGGATTTCCCCGCCCGCCGGCTTGATGACCCCGCCCGGCAGGTCGAGGGAGGCGCGGCGAACCGCCTGGGCGATCTGCTCCAGGGTGAGATTGTAGCGGCGCAGGCCGGCCTCGGCCACCTCGATGGAGATCTCGTAGGGGCGCACCCCGGAGAGCTCCGCCTGGGTGATCTCCTCCCTGGCCAGCAGCTCGTCCCGCATCAGCTCCGCCCATTCGCGCAGGGCCCGCTCCGAGGCTCTGCCGTAAACGACCAGAGAGATGACTTCGTGGCGGTTGAGCAGCTTGGCGGTCACCGGTTTTTCCGCCTCTTCCGGAAAGGTGGTGATCCGGTCCACCTCGCTTTTGATGTCCTGCAGCACCTTGTCGGCATCGGCGCCGGTATCGATGGTGGCGGTGACCGTCCCCATCCCCTCCACGGCCAGTGATCTGAGCTCCTTGATGCCGTCGACGCCGCTCAGGTTCTCTTCGATCTTGAGGAGGATCCCCTCCTCCACCTCCTCGGGGCTCGCTCCCGGATAGGCCACCGAGACCTCCACCTTGTCGAGAAGAATCTCGGGAAAGACCTCCTGCTTGATGGAATAGCCCAGAACCAGGCCGCCCACGACAAAGACCAGCATCAGGAGGTTGGCGGCCACATGGTTTCTGGCCATCCAGGCGATGGGGCCTTTCATTGTCCGGTCTCCTGCAGGGGGCGCAGGCGCATGCCCTCGGCCGCGCCGGAGAGATAGGTGAGCACCAGTCGGTCCCCAGTCTGCAGGCCCTTGCCCACGAGCACCTGTTGTTTTTCCAGACGCAACACCTCCACCGGCCGGATGCGCAGGGTGTTCTCCTTGTCCATCAGCCAGACCGTATCTCCTTCCCGCAGGGCGGAGCGGGGAATGGCAAAGGCCGCGTCCAGGGGGGCGCCGGAGAGGCGGACTCTGACGAAGGTGTTGGGGAGAAGCGCGGGCCGATTCGGTTCTCCGTCCGGCCGCGCATATGGCCTCGCCACCGCGACCACCACCCGCTGCATCCGGCCCTGGCTGTCCACCTCGCCCAGGGAACGGACCACCTGGCCGGGCCAGGAGTATTCCCGGCCGGCGACGGTCAGCAGCACCGTGGCCGCCGAGCCCGCCCGATTTTCTCCGGCCCGGGGAACCTGGAGCCAGGCCAGATCGGAGAGGGGGAGGGGAACCACGATCTCCGCGATATCGGTGCCGGCCAGCTCCGCATAACTGGTCCCGCTTTTCAGGTACTGGCCCACCTCGATGCTTTCGTTGCGGACCCGGCAGTTGAAGGGGGCGGCAAGCCTGGTCCGGCCCAGGTCAAGTTCGGCCTGGCGCAGGGCGGCCCGGGCCGAGGCCAGGGCCGCTTCCGCCTCCTTGCGCTGCGGTTCATGCAGAACCAGGGGGTTGGCCTCTGCGGCGTCATTGCGCAGCTGTTCCCATTCAAGGCGGGCGATCTTCTCTCTGCCCCGGGCGGTGGCGAGGGCCACTTCTGCCTGGGCCACCGCGGCCCTGGCCCGTTCCACCGCCAGGGCATAGTCCGCAGCCTCGATGCTGAAGAGGAGTTCGCCTTTGGCAAAGAAGCCGCCAGCCACGAAGCGGGGGGCGACGAAATCGACCATCCCGCTCACCTGCGGAGTGACCGCCACTTCCTGGCTGGACTGTACCGTGCCGGTCCCCTCCACCGCAACCAGCAGATCGCGAGGCGTGGCGACAAGAAGCTCCACCAGGGCGCCGCTGTCCGTCTCGGCTTTTTTTTCAGGGGTCGCGCGGTTCTTGACAAGGAGAAACGTGACGGCAAGGCCAAGCAGGAGGATGGCTATGGGCAGGAAAATTTTTTTCCGTTTCTGATCGGGGCGCATGGATCTGCTTCCTTATTGTGCGGCCGGATGGTCTGCGGGAATCGTTTCGGGCCAGCTGCCGCCCAGGCTCCGGGCCAGGCTGATCCGGTCGGCCAGGAGCTGGCGCCGGGCAGCCAGCAGGGCGCTTTCCGTCCGGAAGTGCAGCTGCTGGGCAACCAGAACCGGCAGGTATTCGCTCAAGCCTTCAAAATAGTTGTATTCGGAGAGGCGCAGGCTGGCGGCTGTTGCGGCCACACGCTCCGTGAGCAGGGCCAGGCGCTCTTCGCTGGCCCGGTTCCGGGCCAGGGCATCTTCCACCTCCTGGACTGCCCGCAACACTGTTTGCCGGTAAGCGGCCACCGCCTCGGCCAGGGCGGCCTCGCTGCGGTCCACCGCGGCCCGGCGGCGGCCGGCGTCAAAGAGCGGCAAGCTCAACTGGGCAAGCAGATTCCAGAAGGGGCCGGTGGTGACCAGGGCGCCCAGGTCAATCCGGCCGGTGCCGTAAGTCGCAAGGAGGTTGAGGGAAGGAAAACGCTCGGCAATCGCGGCCGCCATCTCGGCGTCCCGGGCGGCGAGGCGCAGAAAGGCGGCGCCGATGTCGGGCCGGTTCTGGAGGAGGCTGGCGGGCAGGCCTGCGGCAAAGGCCTCGGGCGCGGCAGGCAGCGCTCGCAACAGGCCGCTGGCGGTATTGTCCGGAAAACGGCCAAGGAGGATGGAAAGGGCATGGTCGCTTGCGGTCAGGGCCGCGGCGAACTGCGGCCTGCTTTCCTGGGCTTCCAGAAGATTCTGGCGGGCCTGGTAGACATCGAGAGGGTGGGCAAGCCCGGCGTCGTAGCGCCGCTCCACCCGGGCCAGGGTGTCGGTGAGGGTAGCGACGATGTGCTCGCTCAGGGCAAGCTGGGCCCGCTGTTCCACGCTCAGGTAATAAAGGTCCGCGACCTGGGCGGTGAGGCGTATGTACAGCGCCTTGAGCTCTTCCCGGGAAGCATCGGCGGTGAGGCTGGCTGCCTCGCTTTGCTTCCCCAGTTTCTGCCAGAGGTCCACCTCGTAGCCAGCGGCCACGGAAAGGCTCTGGTTGCTGACGGTTGTTTCGCCGCCGGCGCTCTGCTGCCGGTCGCGCCCGGCCCTGCCGCCCAGGGTGAGAGAGGGGAAAAGGGCGGCCTTCTCCGCCCGCGCCAGGGCTTCCACCTGGCGGAGCCTTGCCTGGGCCTGGACCACATCGAGATTGCGGACAAGCGCCTCCTCCTGGAGGCGGGTGAGGGTGGCATCGTCGAAGGCCTCCCACCAGCGTCCCAGGGGCCGGCTTGCATTCCCGTCCCCTTCCGCCTCGATGAAGAGGGCGGGTATGGCCATTCCAGCCTGCTCAAGCCTGGGCGCATGCAGGCGGCAGGCGCTCAGACCCAGCAGGAGGATGAGTATCACGGCTCCTGCGCGCAAGGCCTTGCGCCGGCCGCGCCAGACCACCCTCGCTGCCCGGGGCGCAACTGGGCATCTGGATGAGGATGCTCCGGGAGGGGGCTGGCGGCT
>DDXK01000020.1 GCA_002347185.1 Desulfobulbaceae bacterium UBA2262
GTTCGGCTTCAATGCCGGCAGCGCCCTGGCCGCAAACGGCATTGCCGCCAACGCTTTTTTCACCACCCAGGTCGCCGCCGGGGCCGCCCTCCTCTCCTGGCTGATCGCCGAATGGCTGGTGCAGGGGAAACCCACCACCCTGGGCGCTGCCTCTGGCGCCATCGCCGGCCTGGTCGCCATCACGCCAGGCGCCGGTTTTGTCGGACCGGGGTCGGCGGTCATCATCGGCCTCGCGGCCGGCGCCCTCTGCTACTTCGCCGTGCTCGCCAAGAGCAGAATCGGTTACGACGACGCGCTGGACGTGGTTGGCGTCCACGGCGTCGGCGGCCTCTGGGGCGCCTTGGCCACCGGCCTCTTTGCCTCCACCAACGTCAACCCCAACGGCAAGGATGGCCTCTTATTCGGGAACCCCCAACTTTTCGGGGTTCAAGCCATGGATGCCTTCATAACCATTGCCTACTCGGTCCTGGCCACTTGGCTGATCCTCAAGGCTATCGACGCCCTCGTCGGCCTCCGAGTTGGCCCCGAAGAGGAAGTGCAGGGACTTGACCTCTCCCAGCACAGCGAGATAGGCTACTCTCTATAAAGGAAGGACGAGAGCCGCCCTCACACGGCCCGCAATGCCGCCAACAGAAGAGAAGGAGCGTTACATGAAAAAAATCGAGGCAATCATCAAGCCCTTCAAGCTCGACGACGTGAAGGAAGCCCTGAACGCCATGGGCATCAAGGGCATGACCATCTCCGAGGTCAAGGGCTACGGCCGCCNNCGGCAAGATCGGCGACGGCAAAATCTTCATCCTGCCGGTTGAGGACGTCATCCGCGTGCGCACCGGCGAACGGGGCAACGAGGCGATCTGAGATGGATGTCGAGCTGCGGGCCAAACGTGATGCCCTGGAATATCTCTGGCGGCAGGGACTGAGCGGCCATGCCCTTCTCCGCCAGCACTCGCAGCTCATCGACGACTACCTGGGCAAAGCTTTTGCCAACTGCCCCGAGGCGCAAAAGGGCATGGCCCTGGTTGCCCTCGGAGGATACGGCAGACGGGAGCTTTTCCCCTATTCCGACATCGATCTCCTGCTGCTGCACACACCAGAGGCAGAGGAACGCCTGCCCGTCGTGACCGAAGCCCTTTTTTATCCTCTCTGGGACGCGGGCATCGAGATCGGCCACGGCGTCCGCACCCTGGATTCCTGTCTGACCGATGCCCGGCAGGACTTCTTCTTCCAGGTGGCCCTGCTCGACGCCAGACCCCTTGCCGGAGAAGAAAGGCTCTTCCTCGACCTGAACCAGGCCTTCCGCCGACAGGTGATTGAAGGGCACCGGCAGGATTTTTTGCGCAACATGCTGTTCCACTGCCAGGAACGCCATCAGCGTTACGGCCTGCACGGCTACCGCCTGGAGCCGCACATCAAGGAAGGCAAGGGCGGCTTCAGGGATATCCATGCCATGTTCTGGGTGGCGCAGGCCCTCTTCGGCATGCAGAGCCTTGACGATATCTCCGAAGCCGGACTCCTCTCCGGGCGGGAAAAAGAGCAGTTCCAGGAGGCCGTGGGCCATTTGATCAAGATCAGGAACCGCCTCCATTACCTGAGCGGCCGGAAAAACGACCAGCTTTTCTTCGAGCACCAGGAAGAGCTGGCAAAGGCCCTGCGCTACGAGGACGGCAACGGGATCCTCGGCGTGGAAAGATTCATGCGGGATCTCTACCGGACCCTGCAGACCATCGCCACCATCACCGGCCTCTTTTTCGAACACGTGACAGAAACCCTGAGCGGCCCAAGGGGGCCCCAGACCGAAGAGACCCTGGAGCCAGGCATCGTCGTGCGCCAGGAACGTCTGCACCTCGTGGATCATGAACTTGTCGCGGCCCGGCCCTACCTGCTGATGCGCCTCTTCGCGCAGGCCGGCAGGACCGGACTTGCAATCCACCATCGCACCAGAAAACTGATCAGCGACTGCCTGCACCTCATCGACGACAAGCAGCGCCGCTCCAAGCGGATGGCCAAGGCCTTCCTTGATGTCCTGGAAAACGCAAAGGAGATTGAAGATGTGCTTGCCGTCATGCTGGAAACCGGCCTGCTCACCGCCTACCTGCCAGAGTTTGCGCAGATCCACTCCCTGGCCCAGCATGATATCTACCACATCCACACCGTGGACCGGCATCTGCTCGAAACCGTTGCGGAAATCAAAAAGCTGAGCCTGCAGGAAAGCCCTTTCCTCGGCGGCGAGTCTCCCCGTCTTCTTCTCCTGGCCGCCCTCCTGCACGACATCGGCAAAGGCCACCAGGAAGACCACTCCCTGCGCGGCGGCGAGCTGGTGGCCGGCATCGCCAGGCGTCTCAGCCTGCCCCAGGCGGAAGCCGACTGCCTCCGCTTTCTGGTGGAAAAACACCTCTTCCTCACCGTGACCGCCCTACGCCGCGACCTTGAAGACGAGGCCCTGCTCCTGCACTGCGCCGGCCTGATCCAGAGCCAGGAGCGGCTGGCCATGCTCCACCAGCTCGCCATTGCCGACGCCCGAGCCACCGGCCCCACGGCCTGGAACGAGTGGAAGGCCGCCCTGGTCCTGGAGCTGGCGCTCAAGATATCCCATCTCCTCGACCAGAACGATTTGCGCCTGCCCGACAGAAAACAGGGGGCCGAATGGATGCTCGCCAGGATTCGGCGACTGCTTGGGGAAAGCAAGCCCGTTGATTTTGCCATCCTGCCCGAGGAATACCTGCTCAGCTTCCAACCGGAGGAAGTCGCCCACCATCTTGCCCTGCGCGCTGCACTGAAGGGCCGGGGCAAAGCGATCATGGAACACCACGACGAAGGCCTTTCCTGGTCGGTGCTGATCATGGCCCGCGACAGCACCGGTCTGCTCGCCAAGATCTGCGGTACCCTGGCTCTGCACGGCCTCAGCGTGGTGCGGGCCCAGATCTTCACCTGGGAAGACGGCACCGCGGTCGATGTGCTCAATGTGCGGCCGGCCGCGAAACAGGAGTATGGACAGCAGGACTGGCAGGCCTTGGGCGCGGATCTGAACCTCGCCCTCAAAAACCGGCTGGGCCTCACGCACCGTCTGGTCGACCGCTTCCGCTCCCTCTTTCGCCCCGGCTCCGGCAAGGCCGTGCAGGCGGCGCCCCGCGTGGTCCTGAACAATGACGCCTCCGACCTCTATACCATCATCGAGGTCTATGCCCATGACCGGCCGGGCCTGCTCTACGAAATCACCCGTACCCTGGCCGATTTCGAGATCAACATCCACCGCGCCAAAATCGGCACCGACGGGGATCAGGTGGTGGACGTCTTCTACACCCTTGACGGCTTTGCGACAAAAATAAACAATCAGGCCTTTCAGGAGGAAATTACCAATGCTCTTTTGTATATTGCCGAGACCAATACAACCGCGAGGGCGAAATGCGCCTGAATAGGCGCCAGGCCCTGCCCGGAACAGAACCGCAAAGAACAGAACCGGCCGAAAGGCCGGCGACCATACTCCATACTCTTTTGTTGACGGGGCATGGGGAACTTTCAGCTACCCATTAGAATCACGATATACAGGAGGAAAAAAGAATGTGTGATGCATGCAACTGCTCGTGCTGCAGTGACAATGAACAGAACCTCATCCCGGTACCCGAGCTCTTCGGCGCCAACGTCTTCAACGACAAGGTGATGAAGGAGCGTCTGCCCAAGGAAACCTACAAGGCCCTGCGCAAAACCATCGATACCGGCGCCAACCTCGCCCCCGAGGTTGCCTCGGTGGTGGCCAACGCCATGAAGGACTGGGCCATCGAAAAGGGGGCCAGCCACTATACCCACTGGTTCCAGCCGCTCACCGGCGCCACCGCCGAGAAGCACGATTCCTTCATCGCCCCGACGGCCGACGGCGGCGTGATTATGGAATTTTCCGGCAAGCAGCTGATCCAGGGGGAACCCGACGCCTCCTCCTTCCCCAGCGGCGGCCTGCGCGTCACCTTCGAGGCGCGCGGCTACACGGCCTGGGACTGCACGTCCCCCGCCTTTCTAAAGGAAGATGCCGCCGGCGACGTCACCCTCTGCATCCCCACCGCTTTCTGCTCTTACAAGGGCGAGGCGCTGGACAAGAAAACCCCGCTGCTCCGCTCGATGAATGCTGTTTCCAAACAGGCGCTCCGCGTGCTGAAGGCCATGGGCAACACCACCTCCAACAATGTTGTTTCCACGGTGGGCGCCGAGCAGGAATACTTCCTGGTGGAAAAGGAATACTACCTGCAGCGCCTCGACCTGATGACCTGCGGCCGCAGCCTCTTCGGCGCGCCGGCTCCCAAGGGCCAGGAGCTGGAAGACCAGTACTTCGGCGCCATCAAGGACCGGGTTTCCGCCTACATGAAGGACCTGGACATCGAGCTGTGGAAGATGGGCATCACCTCCAAGACCAAACACAACGAGGTGGCTCCGGCCCAGTTTGAGATGGCGCCGGTCTTCACCACCACCAACATGGCCACCGACCACAACCAGCTGGTCATGGAGACCATGCAGAAGGTGGCCCTCCGCCACGGCATGGTCTGCCTGCTGCACGAGAAGCCCTACGCCGGAGTCAACGGCAGCGGCAAGCACAACAACTGGTCGCTCTCCACCGACGACGGCATCAACCTGCTGGAGCCGGGGCAGACCCCGGAGGACAATGCCCAGTTCCTGGTCTTTCTCTCCGCCCTGGTCAAGGCGGTGGATACCCACGCCGACATCATGCGCGCCACCTGCGGCAGCTCCGGCAACGACCATCGTCTGGGGGCCAACGAGGCGCCGCCGGCGATCATCTCCATCTTCCTGGGACAGGAACTCTCCGATGTGCTGGAAAAAATGGCCAAGGGCGAGAAGATCTGCAAGAAAGGCGCCTGCCAGACCCTGAAGATCGGCGTCGACTCCCTGCCCGAGCTGCCCAAGGACAACACCGACCGCAACCGGACCTCGCCCTTTGCCTTCACCGGCAACAAGTTCGAGTTCCGCATGGTGGGCTCCTCCCAGTCCATCGCCGGTCCCAATGTCGCCCTGAACACCATTGCCGCCGAGGCCCTGGACGAGATCGCCACCCGGCTGGAGAAGGCCAAGGACGTCAACAAGGAGATCCTGGCCATCCTCACCGAGACCATGACCAAACATGGCCGCATCATCTTCAACGGCAACAACTACTCGGCCGAATGGGCCAAGGAGGCCGAGAAGCGCGGCCTGCCCAACATCCGCAACACCGTGGAGGCGCTGAAGGCCTTTATCTCCCCCAAGGCGATCAAGCTCTTCGGCAAGTACAACGTCCTGTCCAAGGAGGAGCTGCATTCCCGCTACGATATCTATGTGGAGCAGTATGCCAAGCATATCAATATCGAGGCACGAACCGCCATCCAGATGACCAGGCGGCAGTTCATCCCGGCGGTTATCCGCTATGTTGCCGAACTCGGCGCCTCTGCGGCGGCGGCCGGCAAATACGGCTCGGTGCAGAAGGAGCTGCTGGCTGAGATCGGCAAGCTGCTCGAGTCCACGGCCAAGAAGGTGGCCCGCCTGGAGGAGGAAACCCAAAAGGCCCAGGCCATCGACAAGGTGGAGAAACAAGGCGCCGCCTACCGCGACAAGGTCTTCCCCGCCATGAACGCCCTGCGCACGGACATTGACGCCCTCGAGGCCATCATGCCCAGCGATCTCTGGCCGGTGCCGACCTACAGCGAACTCCTTTTCGAGCTGTAAGCCGAAAGCCACGCTCCGAGGGGACAGAGGGGCCAACCGGCCCCTCTGTCCCCTCGTTTCTTCCCCGCACAGCTCTCCTGCCGGGCGATCTTGCCGTTGTCGCTTTCCCCCCTGATCTGCTAGGCTGTGTCAATATGGGCAGCAAAAAGCCCAGCCCGTGACACTGAAGGGGAAGAAATGGATTCCACGCCGCCCAAAAAGAACTCCCGCAGCCTTGTCCTTACCATCTTTTTCCTGCTCCTCCTGGGACAATGGCAGAGAGCGCCCCCCTGCCGGGCCCTGCAGCCGGAGGAGGTTCTCCTCATCGCCAACACCAGGGTCCCGGAAGGAGTCCGCCTCGCCCGCTACTATCAAAAACAGCGGCAGATCCCGGCGGACAATATCCTCCTCCTGGCGACGACAACCCGGGAAAACACGAGCAGGGAGGAGTATGAACGGGAGATCGCCGCCCCGGTCCGGGACTTCCTCGCCCAGCACCGGGAAAGACGCTTCTCCTGCCTGACCCTCTTTTACGGCCTGCCGCTGCGAATCCTCCCGCCGCCTGCCTCCGAGGCGGATCACGCCCGCAGCGCGGAGCTCAAGAAAGAAAAGTCCGCCCTGCAAAGGAAAAAGGACCACGGCCAGGGAGACGAGGAGAGCCGCCCCCTGCTCGACAGCATCAACAAGGAGTTGGCCCGCCTTGACGGCGCCGACCAGGAGGCCGCTCTCGATTCGGAGCTTGCCCTTGTCCGCCTGCCCCCCTATCCCCTGGCCCGCTGGCAATTGAACCCTTTTTTTCTGGGCCGGCAGAACAAGAGCGCCCCCCCGCCCAAGGCGCCGATTCTGCTGGTGAGCAGAATAGACGGCCCAGACGCCGGGACGGCAAAACGCATCATTGACGACAGCATCCGGGTCGAGAAACTGGGACTCCGCGGAGAGGCCTGCTTTGATGCGCGCTGGCCCTACCCGGACGGCAAGAAGAAGCTGAGCGGCTACGCCCGATACGACAAATCGCTGCATGACGCGGCCCGACTCCTTTCCCAGAAAGGCTTCAGCGTGCAGTTTGACTCCAGGCCGGAGCTTTTTGCCGAGGGCTCTTCCCTGGCCGCCGCCCTCTACTGCGGCTGGTACAGCCTGGGAAAATACGTGGACGCCTTTACCTGGCAGCCGGGCGCGATCGGCTATCATATCGCCAGCGGCGAGTGTCGAACCCTGAAAAAAAGGGAGAGCAGGGCCTGGTGCAAAATGCTGCTTGCCCAGGGAGTCGCCGCCACCATAGGCCCGGTGAGCGAACCCTATGTGCAGGCCTTTCCCCCCCCGGCGCTTTTCTTTTCCCTGCTCACCCGTGGCGATCTCACCCTGGCCGAGTCTTATCTGCTGAGCACGCCCTTTCTCTCCTGGAAAATGGTCCTCATCGGCGACCCGCTCTACCGACCTTACAAGGCGCGACTTTCCAGCGCCGAACCGGCCGGCCGGGACGAGGCAGGGAAAGAGCCGGACCAGAACCAGGGCGCCGCTCCGCCCTTTGCCCCTACAATTTCGCCAGGGAGCATGGTACACTGAGGCCGATTTCGCCGCTTTTCCGTCAGCTCTCCCGATCACGCGTCACAGGAAATCCGCCATGGAAAAAACAGCACGCAGCCATCTCGCCGCGGCCAGGGAATGGCTCTGGCGCCTGCCGCAGCCGGAAGGGCCGCGCTGGCGCAAAGGCCTCCGGGCAGGCCTGCGCATCCTCCTCATCTTCTGCCGCGAATTCGATCGGGATGGCATCCCTCTACGCGCCAGCGCCCTCACCTTTACCGTGGTCCTCTCCCTGGTGCCGATGCTGGCGCTGGGAACCGCGGTGCTGAAAGGGCTGGGCGGAGGGGATCAGGCCAGGCAGGCCGCCCACCGGCTCATCTCCCAAATGGAGATCCAAAGCCGGCTGCACGCCATGGAACAGACAACCGCCTTCGACGGGGAGCTGCCGCCGACCGCGGCTGCGGAAGCGCTTGAGGACGGGAGAGTCCCGCCGACGGAAAGCAGCGAACTCATTGTCCACCTGAAAAGGGCCGTTGACCAGATTTTTGATTACGTGGACAGGACAGACTTTGGGGCACTGGGCGCCTTTGGCGTCATCGGCCTGGTGCTGGCCGTGATCTTCGTGATGGACAGCATCGAATCCTCGTTGAACGCCATCTGGGGAACAAAGGGCGAGCGCCCTCTGGGCCGGCGGGTCATGGATTATCTCGCCATGATGCTCCTGCTGCCGATTGCCGTCAACCTGGCTTTTGCCACCGAGGCCGCCCTCCAGAGCCCGGCCCTGCTCGCCAGAGTACGGCAGCTTCTCCTGATGCCCCCGGAGCTCGAACAGCTCCTGCTCCAGATCCTGCCCCTCGTCCTGGTTATCGGCACATTCAGCATCCTCTACCGCTTTCTGCCCAACACCAGGGTTCGCCCCGGCCCAGCCCTGGCCGGTGGCATCTTCGCCGGCATCATCTGGCTGGCGCTGCAGGCCATCTTCATCCGCATGCAGATCGGGGTTGCCCGCTACAACGCCATCTACGGATCTTTTGCCACCCTGCCCCTTTTCCTGCTCTGGCTCCAGGCCGGCTGGCTCATCTTCCTTGCCGGAGCGGAGATGTCCTTTGCCTGCCAGGTCTGGAAACGCTACCAGCCCGAACCGGAAACCATCAACCCGGCAACCCGCCTGGCCCTGGCCTTCAGCATCGTCGCCGCCGCCCACCACGATTTCAAGAACCGGCGCCTCACCCGACAGGCGGACCTGGCCGAGGAGCTCCGAAAACCGGAAAGCATCATCAACAGCGTGCTGACCGAACTGACGGCGGGCGGCATCCTGCGCAGGGTGGAAGAAGGAAAAGAACGCGGCTACGCACCGACCTCGCCCCCGGAAAATGACACGCCAGGGGAGATACTCGATTTGATCCTCGGCACCGAGGTCCCCCCCATCAAGGAGAGTCACCTGGTCATTGAGGCGATGCAGGGAGCACGGCAGGCAATCGCCGGCCAGAAAATCGGCACAGGCTCCAGCCCCTCCGCGTCGTCGGGAAGGGCGGAAAGCTCATGAGAGGAGAAACGGAAAGGCCACTGCCGCGACAAACGCGCAGGCCTCGGCAAGTTCGCAGGAGGCGCCCAGGACATCACCGGTGATCCCGCCCAAGGCTCTGCTCGCCGCCTGACGGAGAAGGAAGGGCGGCAGCAGCGCCGCGCAGAGCACCACCAGAGCGGCAGGCCCCTGCCAGAAAAAAAACGGCAGCAGCAGTAAGGCGCCCACAAGCAGGTCGCCCCCCCGCACCCTGCCGACAAATCCGTGCCCGGTGCCGCTCAGCCGGGGATAGCGCGTCCGCCAGGCCAGGGTGGCCATGGCCCAGCGCGCCATGACCGGCACGGCCCAGAGGAAGAAAAACAGCGCCGCCCCCCGCTCATAGAGGGCGGCCAGGCAGGAAATCTTCATGGCCAGCAGCAGGACAAGGGCGATGGCCCCGAAGGCGCCGGTGGCGGAATCCTTCATGATGGCGAGCCTTTTCGCCGGCTCATGGCTGCCGCCCAGACCATCGGCCAAATCGGCCAGCCCGTCCAGATGCAGGCCGCGACTCAGCCAGGCGGCAAGAGCGACCAGCAGCACGGCCGCCACCTGCGCCGGCAGCTGCAGAAACTGACAAAACCAGGCCGCGCCGGCAAGCAGGCCACCCAGCAGCCAGCCGGCCAGGGGAAAAAAGGCCGCGCTTCGCGCCAGCTGCTCCGTCGTGAGATGGGCGGGCAACGGCAGGGGAACAATGGTGAGAAAGGCTATGGCGATGCGGACGGCCAGCTGCATCGTTCAGGGGGCCTCGCTCACCCCGGCCTCGCCGAAGGTGGCCATCTCGTTCATGATCTTCAGCCCCGCCTCCACCAGATTCATGGACAGCGCCGCCCCGGTTCCCTCGCCCAGGCGCAGATCAAGGTGCAGGAGGGGGCTCAGGCCCATCTTCTCAAAAAAGATCCGATGCCCCTGTTCGGCGGACATGTGGCTGAAGAAGCAGTAATCAAGCACAGCGGGGGCCAGGCGCAGGGCCACCAGGGCGCCGGCGCTGGAGATGAAGCCGTCCACCACGATGGGCACCCGGCTGCGCGCCGCTTCGAGAATCGCTCCGCAGATGGCGGCGATCTCCAACCCGCCCACCGCGGCCAGGGTTGCCAAGGGTGAGGAGAGCTGCTCTTTGTTGATGGCCAGGGCCTGCTCGATGACCTTGATCTTGCGGGCCAGGGTTGCGTCGTCGACGCCGGTGCCCCGCCCGGTCACATCGGCTACCCTGGCCGGCAGCAGGGCGGCAAAAAGGGCGGCGGAAGGCGTGGTGTTGCCGATGCCCATGTCGCCGGTGCCAAGGATCTCTGCCCCTTCGGCAATGGCGTCGCGGGCCGCCTCCATGCCGACTCCGATGGCGGCCAGCGCCTCGGCAATACTCATGGCCGCGCCCCTGGCCATGTTGGCGGTGCCGGGCCGCACCTTGCGCCGGATGAGCCCCTCGGCCTCAAGCGGCACGGCCACCCCCACGTCGATCACCTTCACCTCCGCGCCCACATGCCGGGCCAGCACATTCACGCCCGCCCCACCGGCGAGAAAATTGAGGACCATCTGCGGCGTCACCTCCTGGGGGAAGGCGCTGATCCCCTCCGCCACCACGCCGTGATCACCGGCAAAGGTGAGGATGACCTTTTTCTCGACCCTGGCGGCAAGGCTTCGCCGCATGGCGCAGGTCCGGGCCGCGAGCAGTTCCAGCTTGCCGAGGCTGCCCCGGGGCTTGGTCAGGTTGTCGAGCCGGGCCTGGGCCTGGGCCAGAATCTCTTTGTCCGCCGGGACAATGGCCGCGCAAAGCAGCCGCAATTCTTCCTCTGTATTGAGCATCTCCTACTCCTTGCCGGGGAAGCGACCTCCCTTCGGCCAATCTCATACGTTCATTGTTTGACAAAGGGCTGCCACGCCCCACGCAGCAGGGCAAGGGACGCCTCAAGGCGTTCCAGACTGTAAACCTCCAGGGTGACCACCCCCTCGAAATCGGCGGCGGAAAGGGCCTCTCCCAGGAATAGCGCCTCCCCGGCGTCGGCAAGGGCCTGATGGTCTTTCTCCCCCCGCACTCCATGGTAATGCAAATGGCGCACCTGGCCGAGCCTGGCCAGAGCCTCCTGCCGGTCGTGCCCGTGGCGGCGCAGATGGCCCCAATCGAGGCAGTGGCCAAAACCGTGCTCGGCCACCAGCGAACCGACAAGGCCAAAGGGATACTCGATATTCTCCACCCCCACCACTTTTTTTTCCGCTCCCAGGCGCCTGGCCAGCTCCGCCAGGCTGCTGTCCAGGCCTTCGCGCCACTGCGCCGGGGAAATGGCCTCTTCCCAGGCCAGATGCAGATCCCAGGCAATTGGGGCCAGGGGGGCAAGCTCGGCCATCAGCCGGCATATTTCCTCGATCCCCTCCTGGCGCAAAGAGTGGTCGGCAGCGCCCAGCCGGATATCCGTGGGCAGATGGACCGTATAGACAAGGCCGTGCTCCTGCCCGAGGCCGATCAGGGCGGGAAGGTCGATTTCCTGGGGCAACCCGGACCTGGCGGCACTCTCGAAAAAAAGAAGCTGGACAGCATCCACCCGCGGGGCGAGAATCCTGACGTTGCTGACAAGATCAGCCGGCATCACGAAGGAGGTAGCGCCAAGCCGCCAGGGATAACGCCCCTTTCCCGGCATCATCGTCAGCGCTTCCCTGCCAGCGACACCACTGCGCCGACCCGATCCTGACGGGCGAGGGAAATGGCCGGCAGCGGCCAATGAACCCCCCTCTCCCGCCGGATACCGGCAAGCGCCTGCCGCACCGCCTCCTCCGCCATCTCGGGCCGGTTGTTGGTTTCGCTGAGATGGGAAAGCACCACATGCTCCAGGTCGGCGTGCACTATCGTGGCCAGAAAGCTTGCCGCCTCGTGGTTGGCGAGATGGCCGGTCTTGCCGCGCACCCGCTGCTGCAGGGCGGGCGGATAGGGGCCTTGCTTGAGAAGGACCGGATCATGATTGCACTCGAGAATCAGGCCATGGCAGCTGCTCAGGCGATGCTGCATGAGCTTTGAGACCACTCCGGTATCGGTGCAGTGGCCAAGGAGCAGGCAGCCGTCATGGAGGAGAAAGCCCACCGGATCGGCGGCGTCATGGGAAACCCGAAAGGGATGGATCTGCAGGTCCTGGAAGATAAAGGTATCCCCGGTATGGAAGGCCTGCCATTTTGGCAGACTCCCCAAGGTCTCGCCGGCGGCGGCAAGGGTGGCCTCGTTGCTGAAGAGCGGGAGCCGATACCGGCGGGCGAGCACGGCCGCGCCACGGATATGATCGCTGTGCTCATGGGTGATGAGGACGGCGGAAAGGCTCCCCGCCTCCACCCCGATGGAGGCCAGGCGCTGCTCGATCTCGCGGCCGGAAAAGCCGGCGTCGATCAAAAGCCTCGTCCCCCCCGTCTCCACGAAAGTGCAGTTGCCCTTGCTGCCGCTGCCCAAAACACAGAAACGCATCATTTTCAGAGAAGGAAAGGATGAGAGGCCCAAGGGGTGGGTGGGAGCGAGCTCTTCTGGCCAGAGCGGCACAATCCTCTACGCATCTTCCTCCCCCTAAACGCCGGTATGACCGAAGCCGCCGTCCTGGCGGACGGTTTCGTCAAGCTTCTCCACCACCTCCACCCTGGCCCGGAAAACCGGCGCCAGGACCAGCTGGGCGATGCGGTCGCCGCGCCGGATGGTGAAGGGCTCCTGGCCGAGATTGATGAGGCCGATCTTCACCTCGCCCCGGTAATCGGCGTCGATGGTACCGGGACTGTTGACCACCGTGATGCCGTGCTTGATGGCCAGCCCGCTGCGCGGCCGCACCTGCAACTCATACCCTGGCGCCAGGGCCACGGCAAAACCGGTGGGCAGAAGCCTGATCTCGCCCGGTGCCAGGATAAGCGGCGCGGTGAGCGCGGCCGCCACGTCCATGCCGGCGGCCAGCTCCGAATGGTAGGCAGGCAGGGGCAGGTCCTGATCCTCTTCCGGCCGCAGCCGGCAGAGGCGGACAGTGTGTTTCTGAGCTGAGTCGCTCATCATACCTCCTCCAGATCCAGCGGCTGCCAGTCGACATCCCTGCTCCGCAAGGGGCCGAGGGCCGCCGCAAACAAAGGACGCTTCAACAGCCGGCCGGCCAGCGCGACGATCTCCTCTCCCCGCACCCGGTCAAAGCCGGCGGCGATCTCCTCGAAGGGGATATAGCGGCCGAAGGTCAATTCGTTTCTGGCAATGCGGGTCATCCGCGTTTCCATGTTCTCGGCGGAGAGAAAGATGCCGGCCTTGGCGTAACCCTTGGCATTGGCCAGCATTTCCGCCGGGGCGCCCTCCCTCCGCAGCCCCCGGATCTCGCGGGCGATGACGGCGATGGCCCGGTTGACCATGGCCGGATCCACCCCCAGGTAGATGCCCAGGTAACCACTGTCGGTGAAGGAGGAGAGATAGGAATAGATCGAATAGGCCAGCCCTTCCTTTTCCCGCACCTCCTGAAAGAGACGGGAACTCATGTTTCCGCCCAGCAGCAGGTGCAGAAGATAGAGGGCGTACCGCTCCTCGGCGACGATGGGCAGGCCGTAGGTTCCCAGCACCAGGTGGACCTGTTCGAGCTTCTTCCTGTAGATTTTCCGCACCGGCGCGAGCTGCTCGGGAACTTGCCGCCGTGCCACGCCCCCGCGCCCTGGTGCCAGCACCCCAAGCTCTTCCTGCCAGAGTCGACAGAATTCGCCATGCTCCACATTGCCCGCCGCGGCAATGACTACCCGCTCCGGAGTATACATTGCCTGCACGTAGGCGCGCAGCTGCTCCGAAGTCATGCCCGCCACCACCTCACGGCCGCCGAGCACGGTCTGGCCCAGGGGATGGCTGCCCCAGAGCCTGCTGGTGAAGAGCTCGTGGATCCGGTCGTCCGGAGTATCCTCCACCATGCTGATCTCCTGGAGAATCACCTCACGCTCCCTGGCCACCTCTTCTTCAAGATAGAGCGAATCGCGGAAAAGATCGGCCAACAGCGCGACCAGCCTGCCCAGCTGGTCGTCAAGCACGGTGGCGTAGTAGGAGGTGGTCTCGTTGGAGGTGAAGGCGTTGGACATCCCCCCCAGCATATCGAACTCCTGGGCGATCTGGCTGGCGCTGCGCGTACTGGTCCCCTTGAAGAGCATATGCTCGACAAAATGCGAGCTGCCGTTGTTGGCTGGCTCCTCGTCCCGGGCGCCCACATCGAGCCAGATCCCCACGGAAACGGTGCGTGAGGGGATTTTTTCCGTGATGACGCGAACGCCGTTGGCGAGGACGGTTTTCTGAAACATGGATGGCCCGCTTACGAAGAAGGGAGTGACAAGGAAAAAGCGCATAAAAAAGGAGGAAAAAGAGTGTGGTTCTCTTTCCTCCTTCCGATCAACACTGCCACCGAGCCTGAAAGGCCGGGAAACTCAGGAACCGAGTTCCTGCATGGCCGCCTTGCGGCTCAGGCGGATCTTCCCGCGCTGGTCGATCTCGAGGACCTTGACCGTGACCGTATCGCCCTCTTTGAGAACATCGGTCACCTTCTCGACCCGCTTGTTCTCGAGCTCGGAGATATGGACCAGGCCGTCGACCCCGGGCATGATCTGGACAAAGGCGCCAAAATCGACGACCTTCTGAACCACGCCGGTATAAAGCTTGCCGATCTCCGGCTCCGCAGTCAGTTCGTTGACCCTGGCGATGACATCCTGGGCCACCTGGCCGTTGGGGGCAAAAATCGTCACCTTGCCGGAATCCTCGACATCGATCTTCACGCCGAAATCGGCGGTGATCGCCTTGATCATCTTGCCGCCCGGGCCGATGAGGTCACGGATCTTGTCGGGGTTGATCTGCAGGCTGAAGATCTTGGGTGCGTGTTCCGGCACCTCTGCCCTGGGGGCCTCGATCGCCATCTTCATCTTCTCGAGGATATGAAGGCGACCGGCCTTGGCCTGCTCCAAGGCACTGGTCATGATTTCCTTGGAGACGCCCTCGATCTTGATATCCATCTGCAGGGCGGTGATGCCTTCCCGGGTCCCGGTCACCTTGAAGTCCATATCACCGAGGTGATCCTCATCGCCGAGGATATCCGACAGGACCACCACATCGTCCCCTTCCTTGATCAGACCCATGGCAATACCAGCCACCGGCGCCTTGACCGGCACGCCGGCGTCCATCAGTGACAGACAGCCGCCGCAGACGGTAGCCATGGAGGAAGAGCCGTTGCTCTCCAGGGTCTCGGCCACAATCCGGATGGTGTAGGGGAACTCGTCGTGGTTGGGCAGAATGGCAGAGATGGCCCGCTCGGCCAGCATGCCGTGACCGATCTCGCGACGGCCCGGAGCCAGACGGAAGCTGGTCTCACCCACCGAAAAAGGCGGAAAGTTGTAATGCAGCATGAACTTTTTGCGATATTCGCCGTACAGCGAATCCATCCGCTGCTCATCCTGTGAGGTGCCAAGGGTTGCGGCAGCCAGCACCTGGGTCTCACCGCGGGTAAACAGGGTGGAACCGTGGGCGCGGGGCAGCAGACCGGCTTCGATGGCAATCGGACGGACAGTTTTGGTATCACGGCCATCGATCCGGATGCCGGTCTCCAGTACGTCGTTACGCATACGGTTGTATTCGATATCCTCGATAAAGCCCTTGATCTCTTTTTCACGGCCAGCGTAGTCAGCGGCCAGGGTAGCGACCACTTCCTCCTTGATCAGGCCCATGGCGGCGTAACGCTCCTGCTTGGCCTTGATCTTGTACGCCTGGGCAATCCGGTCGAAGGCCAGTTCCTGCACCTTTGCCTTCAGCTCCTGATCAGCAACCGGTGCGGGCACTGCACGCTTGGCAGGCGCAACCAGCGTGGCAAGTTTTTCCTGGGCTGCGAGGATCCCCTGCACTGCGTCCTTGGCAAAAAAGACCGCCTCCAGCAGATCTTCTTCAGAGACGAAATCAGCTTCGCCTTCAACCATAAAGATGGCGTCCTTGCCGGCAGCAACCACAATTTCCATATCGCTGTTCTTCAGCTCTTCAGCCGAGGGATTGGCGATCAGCTTGCCTGCGACACGCCCGACCTTGACGCCGGCAATCGGTCCCTCGAAAGGAATGTCGGAAATCATCAGGGCGGCAGAAGCGCCGATCATGGAAAGGATGGCCGGGTCGTGGTCTTCTTCAGCGGAGATAACCGTGGCCATTACCTGGGTGTCGCAGAGGTAGCCTTCCGGAAACAGGGGACGGATCGGACGATCGATCAGACGGCAGATCAGGGTCTCGTCCTCCGAGGGACGCCCTTCCCGCTTGAAGAAGCTGCCGGGAATCTTGCCGCCGGCGTAGGTCTTCTCGGTGTAGTTGACCGTCAGGGGGAAAAAGTCCTGACCCGGCTTTGCTTCCTTGGTGCCCACCACGGTCACCAGCACCATGGTATCGCCACTCTGTACCACCACTGCGCCGCTGGCCTGCTTGGCCATCTTGCCGGTGGAAATCTTGACCTGCATGTTGCCCACGGTCGCTTCAACCCTTTGTTCGTTAAACTGCATACTGTTCTCCTTTGGATAGTGCGCTGGGGCCGTCGATACCTGGTCCGGCCACCGGACCAGCTATCCACGCCCCCAACACGGTTAATGAAACAGCAAAAGGGCCGTGCAGCCCTTTTGCGAACCTACTGATCAAGCGGGCACCAGCCGGTTAAGCCGGATAGTGCCCGCCTGCTTACCTGCGGATACCGAGACGCTCAATCACCGTCTTGTAGCGATCCAAGTCTCTGGACTTCAGATAGTCAAGCATGCGACGACGCTGGCCGACCAGTTTCAGCAGGCCGCGACGACTGTGGTGATCTTTCTTGTGCACCTTGAAGTGCTCAGTCAGATAGGTGATCCGCTCGGTCAGGATCGCAATTTGCACCTCGGGCGAACCGGTGTCACCTTCATGCTTCTTGAAATTGTTAATAATTTCCTGTTTTTTTTCAGTTGCCAGCACCTTTAAGCTCCTCCTGTCCAGCATGGGTAATATGTGTCGAAACACTGAAACAAAGTAAAAGGGATAATTACATATCACACCTTTACAACCGCTGTAAAGCAATTAACTCGTTACAAAGCCCCGTTGCAGCACCAGCTGCCCTTGCTGCTGCCGGGCCACTGCCAGCAGGGTCCCATCGTCGCCAGTCAGGCAACAGCACTCCCCTTCGGCAAGCCCCGGCGCCCGGCAACCGTACGGCACCTGCCCGTTCCGCACCAGTCTGGCGCCGTCCTGTTCCAGCGCAATACGGGTCAGGTGAGCCAGCATGGCCAAGGGCGACAGCAGATGAGATGACAACTGCCCGGCAGCCACCAAGGCTTCCAGTTGCTCCACGGTCAACGCATCAGCCAGCCTGAACGGACCGCTGACGGTTCGGCGCAGTTCGGTCAGGCAGGCGCCACATCCCAGGTTCCGGCCCAGGTCGTCGGCCAGGGTGCGAACATAGGTGCCTCGTGAGCAGCAGACCAACACGCGGGCAACGGGCGGATCAAAGGCCACCAGCTCAAAACGCCGGATCGTGACTGGCCGGGCCGTCCGTTCCACCTCAAGCCCTCTGCGGGCCAGCTTGTAAAGCGGCTGTCCACCCTGTTTGACGGCCGAGTACATCGGCGGGATCTGCTCGATATCGCCGATCAAGGCTTCCATCGCCGTACGCAATCCGGTCTCCGTTACCATGGAGTAATCAGCCTCATGCAACGATGTGCCGGTGAAATCCAGCGTGTCGGTGGCCAAACCCAGCCTGAGCACCGCCTGATACTCTTTGATCCCCTCATCCAGAAAGGGAATCGCCTTGGTGCCCTCACCTACGGCGATCGGCAGCACCCCGGTGGCAAAGGGATCCAGGGTACCGGTATGACCGACTTTCTTGGTGCCGAGAATCCGGCGCACACGATTGACAATATCGTGGGAGGTACAACCGGCAGGTTTGTCAATAATCAGAAATCCGTCTACCACGCAGCCTCATTCACCGCACGATAGACAATCCGCTTGACCTCTTCCAGGGTGCCGTCGACCGTGCCACCGGCAGCGTTGTGGTGTCCGCCGCCGCCAAAGGCCTGGGCCAGGGTGGCCACGTTGACCGCTCCCTTGGAACGGAAGCCGACCTTGAATTTGCGTTCTTCCAACTGACGAAGGAAGATCGCCACCTCCACCCCGGCCACTGAGCGGGGGTAATTGACAAATCCATCGGTCAACTCGGCGTTGGCACCGGTTGTGGCGTACATATCCAGGGTCACCACCAGTGAGGCGGCCTGCCCGTTGCGAATAAACTCCAGGGTTGGCAGGGCCATGGCCAACAGTTCCAGCCGTTTGCGGGGCTGGCTTTCGTAAAGCTTTTCAGAAACCGTCCAGGCGTTCAGTCCACCCTGTTCCACCAGCTCACCGGCTGCCTCAAAGGCCTCACGGTTGGCGTTGGAGTAGCGGAAGGAGCCGGTATCGGTCAGTACCGCCACGTAGAGACAGAGGGCGGTATCATAGTCAGCGGTAAAACCGAACGCTTTGGCAATCCGCCAGACTAAAAGTCCGGTGGCGGCAGCCTGTTCATCAATCAGATTGAGACTGCCAAACTGTTCGCAGGTCAGGTGATGGTCAAGGTTGATCGTCTGACCAATACGGGTAAAGGCGCCGAACTGCTTGCCAGCCCGCCGGAACTCGCCCACATCCAGCACAAAGGCCAGGTCAAACGACTGGTCAGGAATGTCTCCGCGTACCAGACCGGCACCTGGCAGAAAGCGGTACAGCTCTGGCACCGGATCAGCCAGATGCACGACCACCTGCTTGCCTACGGCACGCAGAAAGGCCGCCATACCAAGCGAGGAGCCGATGGCATCGCCGTCAGGCCCCTCATGGCTGGTTATCAGAACGCTCCGGCTTTGGCGGATCGCCTCAACTATCTTCTGAATTGTCTCCGTCATGGCTTGCGCCCACCTCCCGCAGCAGGGTGTCAATCCGCTGGCCGTACTCCTGAGAATGGTCGTATTTAAACAGAATATCCGGTGTATAGCGCATATTCAGCACCTTGCCGACCTCACGGCGGATATGTCGGGCCGCGCTGTTCAAGCCTGCCTCTGAGCTCGTCTTGGCGGCCTCATCACCGATCACCGAAAAAAAGACCCGTGCCAGATGCAGGTCATCGGTCACCTCCACCCCGGTAATGGTGACAAATCCGATGCGGGGGTCGTTCAACCCCCGCATCAGGATGGTGGAGATGGTGGTATGGATGGTCTCTGCGACCTTGTCGGAACGTTTGTGTTGCATGGTTATTTAACCCTATGAGTAACAGAAACGAGGATTTTTTCGATCTGGCTCTGGCAAGCAAGGCATGTTGCGGAGGCGTACACGGTAGTACGCCGCGCAAGACATGCTGAAGATTGACAGGGCCAGGGCGGAAAAAGACCGTTTCTACAGTTTGGCTGCTGTTTTTTCCATCTCAAAGGCCTCGATAATATCGCCGACCTTGATGTCGTTGTAGTTTTCCAACCCCATGCCGCACTCGTAGCCGGAGGCAACATCCTTTACATCATCCTTGAAGCGCCGCAGGGTTGCCAGCTTGCCCTGGTAGACCACCACGTTGTCGCGCAGCAGGCGGACCTGGGCGTTGCGGACGATCTTGCCGTCCTGGACATAACAGCCGGCCACGTTGCCTGCCTTGGGAACCGAGAAGACTTCGCGGATCTCTGCCCGGCCCAGGTACTTCTCCTTGAAGACCGGATCCAGCAGACCTTCCATCGCCTTTTTAATGTCATCCACTGCGTCGTAAATCACGTTGTACAGGCGGATATCGACACCTTCCTTCTCTGCCATGGCCTGGGCCTTGACCTCGGGACGGATGTTGAAGCCGATGATGATGGCATTGGAGGCGGTTGCCAGATTGACGTCGGTCTCGGTAATGGCGCCCACCGCCGTGTGGATCACATTCAGACGGACCGCTTCGGTCGACAGCTTGCGCAAGGTTTCGGCCACGGCCTCCACCGAACCCTGTACGTCGGCCTTGACAATCACATTGAGGTCCTTGACCTCGCCCTTCTGAATCTTCTCGTAGAGTTGCTCCAGGGACATCTTGGCATGCTTGGCCAGCTCGATCTCACGCTGCTTGATCTGGCGCAGGGTGGCAATCTCCTTGGCCTGTTTCTCATCGGTCATGGACACAAAGATATCACCGGCATCCGGTACGCCGGACAGACCGATCACCTCAACCGGCATGGCCGGTCCAGCTTCGAGCACCCGATCGCCGCGGTCATTCTGCATGGCTCGCACCCGACCGGAATGAATGCCGACCACACAGTAGTCACCGGCCCGCAGGGTACCTTCCTGCACCAGCACCGTTGCCACCGGCCCGCGCCCCTTATCCAGCTTGCCTTCTACGACGGTTCCTTTGGCTGCCTTGTCAGGATTGGCCTTCAGGTCCATCATGTCGGCCTGCAGCAGGATCATCTCCAACAGCTCTTCCAAGTTCAGGCGCTGTTTGGCCGAAACCTCAACCATGGTTGTGTCGCCACCCCAATCAGAGGCAACGATCCCGTGTTCAGTCAACTCCTGCTTGACCTTTTCAGGCCGGGCATCAGGCTTGTCGATCTTGTTGATCGCCACGATAATCGGCACGCCGGCAGCCTTAGAGTGGTTAATCGCCTCTCTGGTCTGGGGCATCACACCGTCGTCAGCCGCCACTACCAGAACAACGATATCGGTCACCTTGGCGCCCCGGGCCCGCATGGCGGTGAAGGCTTCGTGGCCAGGCGTATCCAGGAAGGTGATCTTGCGACCATGCAGCTCCACATCGTAGGCGCCGATATGCTGGGTGATGCCNNTGCCGTGGTCGACGTGACCCATGATGGTCACCACCGGTGGCCGCATCTGCAACAGTTCCGGCGCGTCAGGGGTAAACTCGAGGATTTCATCCAGGTCTACCGCAACGTTTTCCACCTCATAACCATAGTCAGAAGCCAGAATGACCGCGTTATCATGATCCAGTACATGATTGATGGTCACCATGGTGCCCATCTTCATCATGGCCTTGATCAGATCGGTGGCCTTGATACCCATCCGCTTGGCAAGCTCACCAATGGTAATGGTCTCGGATATCCTGATGATCCGCTTGATGGCCTTGGGGGTGGTGAGCTCGGTCTGACCGGGCAGCTCACGCTCCTTACCCTTTTTGCGTGATTTATGGAACGGGTCGAACTGACGCTCCTCACCCAGCAAGGTCTGCTTGGTGAACTGTTCGCGTCCCTTGCCCTTGGCGGCAGCAGTCTTTTTGGCCTTGTCAGCGGCGGTATCCTTGGAAGGTCCGCCGGGCTTGCGGGCAGGACCGCCAGGACCCTTGCGGCGATCATCGCCCTGAGGCGGCAGATCGACCTGGGTCAGCTGTACCGGACGGGCTCCAGCCGGACGGGGTGCGCCACCATCACGGGATGGCCCAGCCGGACGGGGCGGACGATTGTCAGTGGCGCCAGCCGGACGGGGCGGACGGTTATCGGTGCTACCAGCCGGACGCGGTCCGCGGTCGCCACCTGGGCCAGGGCCACGCCCCGGTTCACGGCGGGTATTGCGGTATTCCGGCGTAATCGGAATCTCGATCCGTCCCAGGATGCGGGCCTGTGTGGCACTGGCCCGGGCAGGTTGGGGTGGGGTCGTCTCGGCCGATGCCGTGACAACGGCAGGTTTCTCAGCAACAGAGGCGGAGGTCGTTGGCCCGGCGGACGGTGCTGCCGGAGCAACGGGTTGCGGTTCAGCAGCAACAGCGACTGGGGCAGCAACCAGCTCAGGTTGTGGTTCAACAGCCTGGGGCTCGGCGTCCTTCCTTTCCACAGGTTTTTTCTCAACCACTGCCTGTGGAGGTGGCACCGGTTCAGCAGCCTGTTCAACCGGCTCTGCTGCTGCAGCCTCTTCACTGGCTGACGGCTTGGCTGCCCGGCGCCGCACCACGGTAGGATTAACCCGCACTTCGGCAGGGCCGTCGGATTCTTTCGGCTGAGGAGCCATGAGCTTGGCCACCGCCTCGTCATCAACGGTGTTTGCGCCCGACTTGACGTCGTAGCCAAATGTCTTCAACCGGGCAATCACCTCTTTCGTCTCGATGCCCAGCTTTTCTGCCAAATTGCTCACCCGGGTTTTGCTCATCTCCCGCTATCCTCCTCCAGGTAATTCCTGTATCGCGCTATTTCTCTGATCAATGATCGGCTGAACCCTGGCGACATGATGGCCACCATGCTTCGGTCCGATTCCTTGCCCAACAACATGCCCAACGCTTCTTTGGTCAACACCCGCTCTACCGGCAGACCGGCCCGACAGGCAAGCCCCTCGAACTTCTCGGCTATGGCAGGCGAAATATCCTGTGACAACACCAGCAAACCGGGGTGATGAGCCCCCTTCAAGGTCCGTTCAACGGCGTCTCCACCGGAGACTGCCGCACCAGCCTTGTTTGCAAGTGCCAGATAGCCGCTGATCCGACGCTCCATCTGTTCCTGCACCAACAGATCCAGCGATGCGCTGTCAACCACAGCCGCCGCTCCCTTGAAGGATCGGCCGAACTGGCGACGCTTGGCGGCATCCAGCAAACAGCGTCTGGCGATGCAGGTATAGGCGCCACGCCCCGGCAACTTATCCTCAAGATCGGGGGTCACGCTGCCGTCCGGTGCCAGCACGAAGCGCAGGAAACTACTCTTGCCGCCCTCGCGACGGCAGGCGATACAGCTGCGCTGGGGACCGCCCTGTGGCTCACGGCCCATCGACTACTCCTTGTCGGCCTCCGCCTGCTGGCTGGCAGCTTCATCGCTGACAATCTCATCAGCAACAGACGCCTCTTCTTCCGGCTCATCCACCTGCGTGCCGTCGAAAGAAGCGAACTCCTCAACCTCTTCCTCGGTGTCCTTGGCCTCGCTCTTGATATCGATGCGGCAACCGGTCAGACGGGCCGCCAGACTGACGTTCTGTCCCCGCTTGCCGATAGCCAGCGAGAGCTGGTCATCCGGCACGATCACTTCCAGCGTGCGCTGTTCCTCGTCCATAAACACTTTGGTAACCTGGGCGGGCGACAGTGCGTTGCAGACAAAACGGGCCATATCACCTGACCAGGGGATGATATCGATCTTTTCACCGCGCAGTTCGGAGACCACGTTTTGAACCCGTGAACCGCGCATGCCAACGCAGGCTCCCACCGGGTCGACGTCACGATCGTGGGAGGCCACGGCAATCTTGGCACGGCTGCCCGGATCACGCACCACGTTAACGATCTCAACGATTCCTTCGCTGATTTCCGGCACCTCGGCCTCAAACAGGTTGGCCAGCATCTGGGGATGGGTACGAGACAGCACGATCTGGGGGCCCTTGGTGGTCATACCCACATCGGTAATCATGGCGCGGATGCGA
This sequence comes from Desulfobulbaceae bacterium UBA2262, assembly GCA_002347185.1. Lineage (GTDB taxonomy): Bacteria > Desulfobacterota > Desulfobulbia > Desulfobulbales > Desulfurivibrionaceae > UBA2262. Next base: position 23,097 of record DDXK01000020.1, read on the forward strand.
TCGCCGGGGCGGTACACCTCGCGGGGCATCTGCTCCTTGGAAGGCAGGATCGCCTCGGCACGGCCCAGGTCAATCAGCAGGTCGCCCCGCTCAAAACGGCGCACCTGGCCGGTGACGATCTCCCACTGACGGTCCTTATATTCGTTGAACACGGTCTCCCGCTCAGCCTCACGGACCTTCTGAATGATGACCTGCTTGGCGGTCTGGGCGGCAATCCGGCCAAAATCGCTGGAATCAATCTTTTCCCCCAGCTCATCGCCGATCTCGCACTCAGGATCCATCTCATGGGCCTCGTCCAGCGAGATTTCAGTGTAGGAATCCTGCACCTCATCCACGACGACCACGTATTCAAACAGCTCAACCTCGCCGGTATCGGGATTGAAGTGGGCTTCCAGGTTCCTGGTGTTGCGATATTTCTTGTTGGCGGCCGACAGGACTGCCTGCTCCATCGCCTCCACGACCACCTGACGGTCGATCCCCTTTTCCTTGACGATCTGCTCGATGGCCTGCTTAAGGTTGACGTTGGTATCCACGGTACAAATCTCCTTACCTTATAAATGCGGATGAAAATGAAAAGCGCGTTGCGTTAAAACTCAAAGGCCAGATGCGCCTTGGCCATTTTATCCAGCGGGATGCGGGCCAACTGGCCCTCTTTCAGATGCAGCACCACGAACTCACCCTCGACAGCTTGAATGGTGCCCAAAAAGGTCTTGCGCCGGTTACCCTGCTCATCCTGAAAAAGTTCACTGGTCTTGATCTGGGCCAGACGGCCCTGAAACCGTGCAAAATCCTCCAGCTTCTTCAGGGGACGTTCCAAGCCGGGGGATGAAACCTCCAGACTGTAACGATAGGGAATGCAATCATCCACATCCAGAGTCAGGGACAACTCGCGGCTTACCTCGGCGCAATCATCAAGGTTCACCCCGCCAGGCTTGTCAATGTACACGCACAGGATGTGTCTGCGCCCTGCCTGCTTGAACTCGAGGTCAACCAGCTCAAGACCAAGGGTGTCTAGAATCGGCTGTGCCAGCTCGGTTACTCGCTGTGGTATGTCAACTCCTGCCATGGCGACCCTGCTCCAATAAAAAAGTGGGCCTTGCGAGCCCACTTTGCTGAAAACGAACAAAATGTAGTTAGCCAATAGCACAGCTTAAGCAGGGTTGCAAGGATTTTTTACTGTTTTGGTGCGGACTCAACTAGCGGCCACAGGCCGTTGCCAACAGCTCCTGCTGTTGTTGTTCATGCAGCTGGTGTGAGCCGACCGCCGGGGCGCTGTCAGCCTCTCGGCCGATATATGCCAGCGGGCCAACGAGTGGCTCCAGCAGAGGCCGGATAAAGCGCCAGGCCCCCATATTTTCAGGCTCTTCCTGAACCCAGCTGGCTGGACACCCAGCCGGCAACCCCTTCAGCAACTGGACCAGCTTTTCACTGCGTAGCGGATAGAGCTGCTCCACCCGCACGACAACGACATCGTCACGCCCCTGCTCTGTAAGCGCCGCCTGCAGTCCGTACCAAAGCTTGCCGCTGCACAGCAGCAGACGCCGGGCACGGGACAGGTCACCGGACAGCAGCAGCTCCTGAAAACAAGTTACAGCTGTCAACTCGTCACGATGACTCACACAAACCGGATGACGCAGCAGCGACTTGGGAGTAAACACCACCAGCGGTTTGCGGAACGGTTGCATTACCTGACGCCGCAGTAAATGGAACAACTGGGCCGGCGTGCTGGGCTGTGCCACCAGGAGATTGTTGCGAGCGCACAGTTGCAAGTAGCGTTCAATCCGGGCGCTGGAATGTTCGGCCCCCTGCCCCTCGTAGCCGTGAGGCAGCAACAGCACCAGACCGCTGGCGCGGTTCCACTTGGTCTCGCCGCTGGCGATGAACTGGTCGATGATCACCTGGGCGCCATTGGCAAAATCACCGAACTGGGCCTCCCAAAGGCAAAGCCCCTGCGGGGTTTCCAGTGAATAACCGTATTCAAATCCCAACACTCCGCTCTCCGACAGTAGACTGTCATACACCGAAAAACGGCTGCCATGCTGCCCGGCCAACCGGGCCAGCGGGATAAAGGGACGGCCGTCGCCGGCATCATAGAGTACGGCATGTCGGTGATTGAAGGTGCCTCGCCGGGAATCCTGCCCTGAAAGCCGTATCGGCGCACCTTCGGACAACAAACTGGCGTAGGCCAGGGTCTCGGCGGTGCCCCAGTCTATGCCGTTCCCTTCCAACACCGTCTCCCTGCGCTTATTGAGCATGGTTTGCAGCTTGGGGTGCGGCGTAAAACCATCAGGTAGTTCGGTCAGTTGGCGGGCCAGCGCCTGCAGGCTCTCGCCAGCGACTCCGGTGGGCTGATCCCAGGGACGGTACTCACGTTCAAAGCCGTCCCACAGGTCTTTAAAACCGATCGCAAGAGGTTTGAGCGGGCTGGTCAGGGCCTTTTCCAACTGCTCACTCACCTGCCGGACCAAACCATCCAGCTCCGTAGCGGCAAACCCCTCTTCAGCCAGATGGGCAGCGTAGATCCTGTTCACCGGCAGGCGCTCCGCAATGGCCCGGTAACGCACCGGCTCGGTAAAGGCCGGTTCATCTCCCTCGTTATGACCGTGGCGACGATAGCAGATCAGCTCAAGCACCACATCGCGGCCAAAGCGCTGTCGGTATTCCAGCGCCAGCCCTGCGGCGTAGACGGCAGCCTCCGGCGTCTCGCCATGCACATGAAAAATCGGACAGGCCAGCATCTTGGCAACATCGGTGGCATAGCGGGTTGAACGGGCGTCCCTGGGCAGGGTGGTAAAACCGATCTGGTTATTGATCACCAGATGCAGGGTGCCGCCGGTGCGGTAGCCCTCCAACTGGGACATGTTCAGCACTTCAGCCACCAGCCCCTGACCGGCGAAGGCGGCATCACCATGCACCAGGAGCGGCAGCACCCGCCGCCAGCCGTCGGCGCCGGCCCGTTCCTGACGGGCGCGGCACTTGCCCTCCACCACCGGATTGACCGCCTCCAGATGGCTGGGGTTAGAGGCCAGCATCAAATGCAGTCTGCCGTCCTGCAGCTCCAGATCAGTGGAATAGCCTTTGTGATATTTGACATCGCCATCCCCCACAAACCCGAAGGACAGCGTATCCTTGAACTCGGCAAAAATGTTCTCATACGGCTTGCCGAACAGGTGTGCCAGCACGTTCAAGCGACCACGGTGCGCCATCCCCAACACCAGGTCATGAATGCCGCTGGCCGGACAGGCTTGGACCAGGGCATCCAGCACCGGGATCAGGGTCTCGCCCCCTTCCAGGGAAAACCGTTTCTGTCCGGGGAAACGACGATGCAGAAACGTTTCAAACAGCACCGCCTGATGCAGCTTCTCCAGCACCCGCAGCTTTGTTGCAGGACCAAGGGCTGGCCGGTTGCGGCCCGGCTCCATCCGATCAATCAGCCACTGACGCTCGTCCGGGTCCTGGATATGCATGAATTCCACGCCGATTTCACGGCAATAGGTCTCCTGGAGGACCGACAGATACTCCCGCAGGGTGGCCTGTTGCAGATGGTGACGCCGGGTGGTAAAGACGGTTTCGAGATCGGACCGTTCAAGACCAAAGGCCTCCAGCTCCAACATCGGCAAGCTCTGAGGACAGCTGGCCAGCGGGTCGGTACAGGCAAGCAGATGCCCGATATCGCGATACCGATAGATCAGTGACTGCAGGCCGGAATGCTTGAGTGCCATAGCCGGATTGCGGCAACAGCCCTCCAGATTGCCGTTGGCTTCCTGACCCAGCTGGTAGCCGGCAAAAAAACGGGCCCAATCCGACGGCAGCTGCTCGCCACGCTGCCAGGCAGCCTGCATGGTTTCAAGCAGAACCTCCGGCAGTCCTGCCAGAAAATCCAGGTCGTGCGCACCCATGGTTACTCCTTTGTGACAATCGTCCAGCACAGTCTACCATAAATGATTACGGCCTGCATGGCCGCTCAGTTTTCTGTGAGGCCTGTTGACAGTGGAGCAGTCATCAATAGAGTGATTTTTTGCCGCCACCGGAACGTTGGCAGAGACGCTGGCAAGAAAGGACCATCTGTGATGTGCCGTTGGCAGAAGACAGCCATATCAACCACCCTGTTGGGATCTGTTCGCAGGCACCGCAGCCCTGGCCTATAACCGGATATTCGTTCATTGTGGGTCTGGCCTTTCTGGCCATCATTCCGTTCCTGTTACTGCTGAAACGTCCCAAACATCAGACCGGCCCCCTGGAGTTTCCTAGTCCAGGCCTTTCTCAGCCAGCTCGATGGCTCGCCGCACCGCCATGGCCTTGTTGACCGTCTCCTGCCATTCGGCGGTGGGGTCGGAATCGGCCACGATACCGGCTCCGGCCTGCAGGTGTACCTTGCCGTCCCTGACCACCAGGGTGCGGATGGCAATCGCCAGGTCCATGTTGCCTGAGTAGGAAAAATACCCCACTGCACCGCCATAGACCCCGCGCCGCATCGGCTCCAACTCGTCAATGATCTGCATGGCCCGGATCTTGGGGGCGCCGGAAAGGGTGCCGGCCGGGAAGGTGGCCCGCACCAGATCGAAGGCATCCCGACCGCCGGTCAGTTCACCCCGTACGTTGGACACGATATGCATGACATGCGAATACCGCTCGATCACCATCAACTCGCTGACTTCAACGCTGCCGGTGCGGCAAACCCGGCCCAGGTCATTGCGGCCCAGATCCACCAGCATGACATGCTCGGCCNNCGGCCCGCTCCTTGGGATCGGCCAACAGTTCATCGGCCAAACGCTGGTCATCCTCCGGCGTTGTCCCGCGGGGACGGGTGCCGGCGATCGGCCGCAGCTCCACCTTGGTACCCTCCTTGCGCACCATCACCTCTGGCGAGGCACCCACCACCGTGGTATCGTCGCAGCGCAAAAAAAACATGTAAGGGGACGGGTTGAGGGTGCGCAGCACCCGGTAGATATCAAAGGGATCAACGGTCAGATCACCGCTGAAGCGTTGGGAAAGCACGATCTGAATAATATCACCGGATCGCACATATTCCTTGCAGCGCTCCACCGCAGTTTCAAACCCGGCCTGGCTGATGTTGGAACTGAATCCCACCGAACCGCTGGCAGGCCGGGTGGCCGCACTAACCGCCAGCGGGCTGCGCAGCTTGGCCACCAGGGTATCAATCCGGTCAACCGCCTGTTGGTAGACTTCCTCCAGTGACAGGCTGCCGTCCAGATGGGCGGTAGCCACCACCTGAATCTTCTGCTTGACGTTGTCGAAGATCAGCAACGAATCGGTGATCATGAAGAACGAGTCCCAGGCGCCGATACTGTCAGGGCGCTGCGTGGGCAACTGTTCGAAATGCCGCACCATATCATACCCCAGGTAGCCGACCGCACCACCCACAAAACGGGGCAATCCTGCCACCTCCACCGGTTGGTAGCCGGCCAGAATATCACGCACCACCGTGGTGGGATCATCGACCTCCAGCTGTTCGCTGCCGTCTCTACGCAACAGCTCCACCTGCCGTCCTTTGGAGCGGACAATCAGCAATGGGCTGGCCCCCAGGAAGGAATAACGGGCCCATTTCTCGCCCCCCTCGATACTCTCAAGCAGAAAGGAATGGCGGCCATCATCAATCTTGCGAAAGGCGGTCACCGGAGTATCCATGTCGGCCATGATCTCGCGATAGACCGGCACCAGATTTCCCTGGGTTGCAAGCTGGCAGAAGGTGTTAAAATCGGGTGATATCATAGGCTTCTCCGTAATGAAAAATCAGCCGTGACGCTAGCATAGGGGGGTACGGCTGTCAATGTTGCAACAAGGCGCCGATTGACGACTTTGCATTGTTTGAAGTTGTGCTATACTCCTCCACATCCTCAACCCTCCGGAGACAAGCAATGTCCATAAAACAGACCAATATCCTGCTGGAAAGCGACACCAACGAACTGGAGATCGTCGAGTTTCGCGTGGATGAACTGGATGCCCACGGCACGGTGATCCCCTGCCATTACGGGGTGAACGTGGCCAAGGTGCGCGAGATTATCCGTCTGCCCGAGGTAACCAAGGCGCTCAATACCTCCGATGCGGTGGAGGGGATGATCAAGCTGCGGGAGAAGGTCATCCCGATCCTGAACCTGTCTAAAATCCTGAATAAAACAACCGGCCACCTGCAGGCCGACCGGGTAATCGTACTGGAGTTCAACAACCTGATGGTGGGGGTGCTGGTGCATTCAGTCTCCCGTATCTACCGGATCTCCTGGAAAAATGTGGAGGCGCCCGCTTCGGCGCTCTACTCCGACCAGATCACCGGCCTGGTCAAGATGGAGGACCGGATCATCCTGGTGCTGGACTTCGAGAAGATCGTGGCTGAATTCTGCTCCACCAGCGCCCTTAAGCCATTATCACCGGAACAGCTGATGGACAGTCCCGCCCATGATCGTAGCACTAAAACCATCCTGGTGGCTGACGACTCACCCTTTATCCGCCACACCATGTGCAGCGCCCTGCGAGGTGCCGGTTACAAGGTAATCGAGGCGGTTAACGGTGCCGAGGCCTGGGAGAAAATTCAGGAGATCACGCAGCTGAGCGCGTCCGAGAACGTCAGTTTCCGCAGCAAAATACAGCTTTTGATCACCGACGTGGAGATGCCGCAGATGGACGGCCTGCACCTGACCTCCACCATCCGCAAGGAGAAAAAACCGCAGGAGCTGCCGATCATCATCTTCTCCTCCCTGGCTTCGGAGGACAACATCCGCAAATGGGAATCACTGGGGGCACAGCAGATTCTGACCAAACCTGACCTGCCCAATCTGGTGAAGTACGCCGACGAATACACAATCGACGCCTATACTGTTTAAGAGGAGTTGTTCTCAGCTTCTCCAGCCTTTAAGGGGCCCCTGCCGGGGCCCCTTTTTTTCCTGTTGACATCCCCCCCTGTTTCTGGTTAAGTGCCGCGACCTTTACCGCGTATAACCATTTAAAATAACTAAATTATTTCAGCATTACTAAAAATTTTCAATCTAACTTTCGATCATATCGAACTCTGGGAGGCTCTACTGATGAAAAAGATTACCAAATTTCGCAAAGTCATGGCTGCCAACCGTGGTGAGATCGCCATCCGGATCTTCCGGGCCTGTACCGAACTGGGGATCAGCACCGTGGCACTCTACTCCGAAGAGGACAAACTCTCACTGCACCGCTACAAGGCGGACGAAGCCTACCACATCGGCAAGGGCAAGGCCCCGATTGATGCCTACCTGGGCATTGACGAGATCATAGCCCTGGCATTAAAGGCGGACGTGGATGCCATCCATCCCGGTTACGGCTTCCTGGCCGAAAATGCCGAGTTTGCTGAGAAGTGCGAGGCGGCCGGTATCGCCTTCATCGGCCCTGACGCCACAATGCAGCGGGCCCTGGGCGACAAGGTGGCCGGACGCAAGGCTGCCGTGGCCGCCGGCGTGCCGGTGGTGCCCGGCACTGAAGACCCGATCGAGAAAGAGGAAGAGGCCCTTAAATTTGCCAAGGAGCACGGCTATCCGATCATCATCAAGGCCGCTGCCGGTGGTGGTGGGCGCGGCATGCGGGTGGCCCGCAACAAGAAAGAGCTGACCGAGGGGCTGGTGGCAGCGGCAAGCGAAGCCAAGGCCGCTTTCGGTAACGCGACCGTTTTTCTGGAACGCTACATTGAAAACCCGAAACATATCGAAGTGCAGGTGCTGGGTGACAACTACGGCAGCCTGGTGCATTTCTTCGAACGGGACTGTTCGATCCAGCGCCGCCATCAGAAGGTGGTGGAGTTTGCCCCGGCCCTCTGTTTGACCCAGCAGCAACGCGAGGAGATCTGCACCGCCGCCCTCAAGATCGCCGGTCAGGTCAAGTACCGCAACGCCGGAACAGTGGAGTTCCTGGTGGATCAGGAAAACAACTTCTACTTCATTGAGATGAACCCCCGCATCCAGGTTGAGCACACCGTCACCGAGATGATCACCGGCCGTAACCTGGTGCAAAACCAGATTCTGATTGCCGAGGGCTACAAGCTGTCCGACCCGGAGATCAACATCCCCTCCCAGTCGGCCATTGACATGCGCGGTTACGCCATCCAGTGCCGGATTACCACCGAGGACCCGGCCAACAACTTCGCTCCCGACTTCGGTACCCTGACCACCTACCGTTCCGCAGCCGGAGCCGGTATCCGCCTTGATGCGGGCAACGCCTTCACCGGTGCCCAGATCACCCCTCACTACGACTCGCTGCTGGTCAAGGTCAGCTCCTGGGGACTCAACTTCAAGGATGCAGCTTCCATTATGAACCGTGCTCTGCAGGAGTTCCGGGTGCGGGGGGTCAAAACCAATATCGGCTTTTTGGAAAATGTGATCACCCATCCCGTTTTTCTGGGTGGCAAGTGCGATACCTCCTTCATCGACAAACACCCGGAACTACTCAAATTCAGCGAGAAGAAGGACCGGGCCAGCAAGGTGCTCGCCTTCATGGGAGACGTAATCGTCAACGGTTCACCGGGCATCGCCAAGCCACTCAAGTCGGCCGACCTGATCGAGGCCAGGGTTCCCGAGATCGACTACACCAAGCCCCGTCCCTCCGGTTCCCGTGACCTGTTCATGAAGCTGGGAGCCGAGGGACTCTCCAAATGGATTCTGGAGCAGAAAAAGCTGCTGATCACCGACACCACCATGCGGGATGCCCACCAGTCGCTGCTGGCCACCCGGGTACGCAGCCACGACCTGCTGAAGATCGCCGAGCCCACCTCATACCTGGGGGCTGACCTGTTCTCCCTGGAGTGTTGGGGCGGCGCCACCTTTGACGTCACGATGCGCTTCCTGAAGGAGTGCCCCTGGCAGCGGCTGCACAAGCTGTCCGAGGCGATCCCCAACATCCTGTTCCAGATGCTGCTGCGCGGTTCAAACGCGGTGGGCTACACCAACTATCCGGACAACGTGGTGCAGAAGTTTGTGGAAGAGGCAGCCAACTCCGGCGTAGACATCTTCCGGGTCTTTGACTCGCTGAACTGGACCAAAGGCATGCAGGTGGCTATGGAAGCCGTACGTAAGTCAGGCAAGATCTGCGAGGCAGCCATCTGCTACACCGGCGACATCACAGATCCCCAGCGGGACAAGTATCCCTTGGAGTATTACGTGAACATGGCCAAGGAACTGGAAAAGATGGGCGCCCACATCCTGGCCATCAAGGATATGGCTGGCCTGCTGAAGCCGATGGCCGGCTACAAGCTGGTCAAGGCCCTGAAAGAAAACATCGGTATCCCGGTGCACCTGCACACCCACGACACCTCCAGCAACGCCGGCGCCATGCTGCTGATGGCGGCTGAAGCCGGTGTGGATATCGTGGACGCTTCCCTCTCCTCCCTCTCCGGTCTGACCGCCCAGCCCAACCTGAATGCCCTGGTGGCTGCTCTGGAGCGCAGTGAGCGCGACCCGCAGATCAACACCGCAGGCCTGCAGCACCTGGCCAACTACTGGGAGACCGTACGGGATTACTATGCACCGTTCGAGTCCGGCCTGAAGAGTGGCACTGCCGAGGTTTACCATCACGAGATTCCCGGTGGCCAGTACTCCAACTACAAGCCGCAGGTGGCTGGTCTGGGCCTTTTGGACCGTTGGGAAGAGTGCAAGGAGATGTACCACCAGGTCAACCTGCTGTTCGGCGATATCGTCAAGGTAACCCCCTCCTCCAAGGTGGTTGGCGATATGGCCATGTTCCTGGTGAAGAACAACCTGCAGCCGCAGGATGTCTACACCTCCACTGAAGATCTGGCCTTCCCCGAATCGGTGGTGGGCATGTTCAAGGGGATGCTGGGGCAACCCTACCAGGGCTGGCCCGAGGAGCTGCAAAAGATCATCCTGAAAGGCCAGCAGCCGATTACCTGCCGTCCCGGTGAGCTCTTGGAGCCGGCCGACTTTGATGAAGAACGTCTCAAGCTTGAAGAGAAACTTGGGCATAAGATAGACGACAAGGCATTGCTCTCATCAATCCTCTACCCCAACGTCTATCCTGAGTTTGACAAGCATCGCCAGGAGTTCTCCGACACCTCGGTGATCCCCACCCCGATCTTCTTCTACGGGCTGGAGCCGGGCCAGGAGACCTCGCTGGATATCGAACCGGGCAAGACCCTGATCATCAAACTGAACGCCATCGGCAAGGTGCAACCTGACGGCACCCGGGCGGTCTACTTCGAACTGAACGGCAATACCCGTTCAGTGGTGGTGCGGGACCAGTCAGTGCAAAGTGACGAGGCCGCCCGTGAAAAGGTCGACAAGAGCAATCCCAACCATCTGGGTGCTCCGATGCCGGGCAAGGTGCTCAAGGTCAATGTCAAGGCCGGTGACGAGATCAAAGCCGGCGACGTGTTGCTGGTAACCGAGGCCATGAAGATGGAGACCAACATCAAGGCCAAGGCAGACGGCAAGGTAGCTGAGGTCAAGTTCAAGGAAGGCGACAAGGTGGAAAAAGAGGACCTGGTCGTTGTGATGGGCTAAGAGCGGCTTCGCCAAAGGTTCATCTGCGGCACTTGAATAAGAATCAACAACGCCCCGTTCCGGTTATCCGGAGCGGGGCGTTGTTGATTCAAACGGGAAGAGGCTTAACGCTCGGTACGGCCACGTTGCTGATGGCCGCCCTTACCCTTGGGGACAGCGCCCTGACGACGCTGGCCACCCGGCACAAAGGGACGACGTCCCTTACCGGTACCACGACCGCCGGTAGGCAGTGAGCTAACCGGTTCCAGGCCGGGGATGGTATATACCGGCACACGTTGACCGGTGTAACGCTCGATCCGCTGCAGGTAGCCAGCCTCAGTTGGCGATACAAAGGAGATGGCGATGCCGGTGGCGCCGGCACGGCCGGTCCGGCCGATCCGGTGAACATAATCCTCGGCTGCCTTGGGCAGATCGAAGTTGATGACGTGGCTGATACCGTTGATATCCAGTCCGCGGGCTGCCACATCGGTGGCCACCAGCAGC
>DDXK01000050.1 GCA_002347185.1 Desulfobulbaceae bacterium UBA2262
GTTCTTCCACCCGCTCCGGGGTGATTTGCAGGGATGGCGGCTGGCCCTCCTCCTGCCTCTTCAGGATCTCCCGGGCGAGCTTGCGGCAGACTGAGGCCAACAGACGCTGCAGGCTGCGCAGCCCCGCCTCCCGCGTGTATTCGCCGATGATCTTCCTGATGGCCGCATCGGTGAAAAAGGGCGGACTCACGGCCAGGCCGGCATCCTCGATGGCCCGGGGGATGAGATGCCTCCTGGCGATCTCCTCCTTTTCCTCCAGCATGTAGCCGGCCAGAGGCAGCACCTCCATCCGGTCGAGAAGCGCCGGCGGAATGGCATCGATGCTGTTGGCGGTGGCGATGAACATCACCCGGGAAAGGTCGAAGGGTGCGTCGAGGTAGTGGTCGATGAAGTGGGAATTCTGCTCGGGATCCAGCACCTCGAGCAGNNCTTGTCGATCTCGTCCAGCATGAAGACGGGATTGCGGGATTCGGCCCTCCGGATCTCCTGGATGATCCGGCCCGGCAGGGCGCCGATGTAGCTGCGCCGGTGCCCGCGGAGCTCGGCCTCATCCTTGAGGCCGGCCAGGGAAAGGCGGACGAATTTGCGCTCCAGGCAGCGGGCAATGGATTTCTGCAGCGAGGTTTTGCCGGTGCCGGGCGGGCCGACCAGGCAGAGAATCGGGCCCTTGCTCTCGAACTGGACCTTTTTTGCCTCCAGGGCCTCCCTGAGGGTCGCCCGCAGCTCGTCGAGCCGGAGGGGCTTGGCCAGCACATGATGGGAGCCCTTCCGCATGGCCTGCACCGCCGTCGGCATGGTGGCATGGCCGGTCACCATGATCACCACGGTCTCGGAGTTTGCCGCCTTGGCCGCCTCGAGCACCGCCAGGCCGTCGACCCTGCCCATCCTGATGTCGGTGACCACCGCCTCGAAAGGCTCTTCCGCGAGCAGGCGCAGGGCCTCTTCGCCGCTGGCCGCCACCCGGACCAGATAGTTTTCCTTGCCCAGGACATGCTCGAGATTCTTCCTGGCAATCTCCTCGTCGTCCACCACCAGCACCCGCTGGCGGCTTGCCAGTTTCAAGATGCGGACCGCCAGGTGTTCGAGGATCCGCTCCTTGATCTCTTCCAGGCCGAAATGCTCCTCGTTGAGAATCTTTTCCGCCCGGGCAAAGTCGAGATTGTCCTGCGTGGTCCGATGCCAGGGCAGGCTCACCAGGTATTCGAGGTAAGTGAGGCCGATGGTGTATTCGGCCGCGGCAGGCGGGATCTTTTCCAGGCTGGCCAACTCGGCCAGGGCGATCTTCTCCACCTTTTCCGGCAGCTGAGCTTCCTGGATCGCCAGCCGCAGCCGCTCGATCTCCGAGGCCGGCTCCGCCCTCTGCTCACTCTTTTCCGTCCCCTTGCCGAACAAACGCATCGCAGTCATCCTCGCTCATGCCCAGGCCCTTCCCGCCGCCCCGCATGTTGCATTTCAACAACGAGCCATTCCAATTCGTAACACAAGGCAACATGCTGAATTTACAGGAATTACCCACAAACCGCCTCGCGGCTGTTGCAAAGTGCAACACAGGCATGCGCACCGGCGTCCCGCCAAAAACATATTATCCAATAATATTGAAATGTTACAAGAAATATCTCTTCTGGCACGCTATTTGTAATATGAGAAAGACAGAACGCGGCTGCAGCCCTTCACCGCAGAAGCACTGGCTGGCAGCGCCCAAGAGCACTGGTTGCAAAGTGAAAAAATACCCACAAGGAGAGACGACAATGAAGGAAGACGCAAAACTGAACCTGTTCGACCGCATCATGATGGCCATCACCTTTGCCGAAGCCGACGAGGCTGCGACCGCCCGGGAAATTCTCGAGCCCCGGGAGGCCAACCGCCCCGGCGCCGGCCTGGAAAAGCGCCCGGGCAACCGGCCGACCATGCGGATGTGAGCCCACGGTTTTTCCGGCCAGGCGGGAGCCAACCCCCTCCCCCTCACAGCACAGCCCCCAAAAAGGCTGCGGAGCACAGGCTCCGCAGCCTTTTTTTTGCTGAGCGCAAGCACAAGGTTTTGGGCGTGGCAACAAAATCACAGGCGGAGGGCATGCCTCCTGGAAACCGCCTGCGGCCAAGGGCTTTTGCGAATCCCCCTCTAACCACCCGTATTTTTTGAGGATTGACAGCGGCGCAAGCATGTGTAATAACCCATTCTGTCCGTCAGGGATGGGGTGAGTCAAAAAGGGCCGCTATTCCCCTGCTGCCTGCGTTTGCTTCTGCCGCTGTGCAAGGCAGAATGAACAACCACAAGGAAACCGAACGCGCGGAACTTCATAAAACCATCTGGCGCATTGCCAACAATCTGCGCGGCAGCGTGGACGGCTTGGATTTTAAGACTTATGTGTTCGGCATGCTTTTCTACCGCTTCATCTCCGAAAACCTGACCAGCTACCTCTCTACTCCGACAATGACATGGATTTCATTTCACTGACCGACATGCTCAAGGCCAAAGACGGCGAATTCGCCATAATTAAAAATCAGGTCTGCTGGAAAAGGGCAGGAGGGATGAAGTGAGCGGGAAAAAACAAAAGATTTCCGTGCAAGGCAATCAGATTACCGTTCTGACGGAAAATGAGCAGGACTATATCTCGTTGACCGACATGGTGCGTGATATCGAAAACGGGCTGGCGCTGATTGAAAAATGGCTGCGAAACAAAAACACCATAGAATTCCTGGGGATTTGGGAAGAGATCTACAATCCCGGTTTCAATTCCCCCGAATTCGAGGGAATTAAAAATCAGGCGGGTCTGAATCGCTTTGTCCTTTCGGTTAAGCAATGGGTGGAAAAGACCGGCTCTATCGGGATCATCGCCAAAGCGGGCCGCTATGGCGGTACTTACGCCCATAAGGATATCGCTTTTGAATTTGCCTCGTGGATATCACCCCAGTTCAAGCTGTACCTGATTAAAGAGTTCCAGCGGCTCAAGGAAGAGGAGCTCCGGCAACTGGGATGGGACATTCGCCGCAACCTCACCAAGATCAACTACCGCATTCACACCGACGCCATCAAGGCCAGCCTGATTCCGCCCGAGCTATCGCCCGCGCAAATCAACCTGATTTACGCCAGCGAAGCCGATTTGCTGAATGTGGCACTGTTCGGCAGAACGGCGAAGCAATGGCGTGACGAGAATCCCGGCAACAAGGGCAATATCCGCGACGACGCCAATGCCGCGCAACTGGTGTGTCTGGCCAATCTCGAAACCCTGAACGCCCATTTCATCCAGCAGGGTTTGCCGCAGGCCGAGCGTCTGCAACTGCTGAATAAGACGGCAATTGGACAAATGAAACTGTTGATGGCGGATACCGGGGTGCGCACGCTGGACGGAGGCGCGAGATGACCCGGAGACTGCACGCCGAATTTATCCAACAAAATCAGAATGCCACGGCGCTTTGGTGTCCACTTTTTTCAGCTGACCTCACTCAAGAAATATCAAAGTGATTCGGATTTTTTTCGGAAAACACGGCAAAAGGCCAAGGGACAGTTATGAACAACCAGGACTCCTTATTGAAAATACGCTTCGACGGCGACGCGGGGGCTGCCAGGAAAAAGCGAAAAATTCTTTACACTACCTTCCTTGGTGACACTCCTGGGACACTTTGGGACAATTTTTGGGCCTTTACGGCCCAAAACGAGAAAAGGGAAACCAGGAATAACATCCTGATTTCCCTTGTATTTTTATGGCGCGCCCGGCAGGATTCGAACCTGCGGCCTACGGCTTAGAAGGCCGGTGCTCTATCCAGCTGAGCTACGGGCGCGTACGTGCGAGAGATATTAGATCGAAGAGGGCAAGAAAGCAACCCCGTTTTCAGGCAGTCCGCAGCGCGGGCTAATCTCTTTTTTTCTTGAGCGCCTTCCAGACCGGCCCCTTGGCCGTATCGACGATCTCGATCCCCTTTCTGGCCAGCTCGTCGCGCACCCCGTCCGCCTTCCGCCAATCCTTCTCCTTGCGCGCCGCCTCCCGCTCACGGATCAGCCTGTCGATCTCCGGGGCCAGGGGGCATTCCTCGAGCTTCATGATGTTGAGCACGCTGTTGAGCCTGCGGAGCGCCTCCAGGATATAATCCTTCTGTTCGCGGTCGAGGTGGCCTTCGTTGAGGATGGGATTGGTCTTTTTGACAAAATCGAACAGGGCGGCAAAGACCCTGGCCACATTCATGTCGTCGTCCAGCGCCGTGGCGATCCGTTCTTCCATGTCGCTCAGATAGGCGGCCACCTTGGGATGCGGCAGGCCCGGCGGCAGACAGAGCAGCTTGGCCACGAAGTCGTCGAGCCTTTTCAGGTTTTTGCGGGCCGCGTCCAGGCTGCGGAAGGAAAAGTTGATCGGCTTGCGGTAATGGGTGCGGATCAGGAAATAGCGCACCTCGCGGCCAGAGTAGCCCCTGGCCAGCACGTCGCGCAGGGTGACTATGTTCTGGTTGTCGGCGGACATCTTCTTGCCGTCCATCAACAGCAGCTCGCTGTGCAGCCAGAAACGGGCCAGAGGCTTGCCGGTGAGCGACTCGGCAATGGCGTTCTCGTTTTCGTGATGGGGAAAGAGCAGATCGCGGCCGCTGGTATGGATATCCATGGTTTCGCCGAGATAGCGCAGGGTCATGGCGGCGCACTCGATATGCCAGCCCGGCCGCATGTTGCCCCAGTCGGTTTTAAAGAAGATGCCGCTCTTGAGTTCGGCCAGGGTGGAGCGCTTGAGCAGGGTGAAGTCCACCGGGCTTTCCTTCTCGTAATCGTCCAGATCAACGGTCCTTCCCACCTGGATCTTGCTCAGATCCACGCCGGAGAGCCGGCCGTACTTGGAAAACTTCGAGATGTCGAAATAGAGGGAGCCATGCTTCTCGTAGGCGCAGCCCTTGGCCATGAGCTGGCCCGCCATCTCGATCATCTCCTCGACATGCTCCGAGGCCTTGGGATAGCCGCTGGCCTCCAGCACCCCCAGAGTGGCGATATCCTTCTTGAACTCCTCGATATAACGGCCGGTGAATTCTGTAAGCTCCAGCTTCTCTTTCTCGGCCCCCCTGATGGTATTGTCGTCGAGATCGGTGAAGTTCATGTAAAATTCCACCCGATGCCCCTTCAGAACCAGCACCCGGTGCAGGAGGTCCGAGAAGATGAAGCGCCGGCAATGGGCGAGGGTGGCGAGCTCGTGCGCCGTGGGGCCGCAGGCGTAGAAGGTGACCTTGTCCGGGGACTGCGGCCGGAAGACCTCCTTTTTCTTGGAGAGGGTGTTGAATAGGCGCAGATCGGCTTCCTTGCTCTCCACCTCGACCTGCCTGGTGAAGAGTTCGGTGCTCAGATACTTTTCGCCGCCGTCCGGGAAGATGACCACCACCACCCCTTCCTTCACCTGCGCGGCCTGGGTGAGCGCCGCGCTCATGGCGGCACCCGAGCTCATCCCCACAAAAAGTCCCTCCTTGTGCGCGAGCAGGCGGGCGGTTTTGAAGCCCTCCTCGTCCGGGATGTTGATGATCTGATAGGGGAGTTTTTTGTCGAAGATCCCCGGGGTGTAGGACTCCTTCATGTTCTTGAGCCCCTGGAGCTTGTGGCCGAGAAAGGGCTCCACCGCCGTGATCCGAACCTCGGGATGGAATTCCTGGAAATATTTGCACAGCCCCATGGCCGTGCCGGAGGTGCCGAGGGTCGCGACGATGTCCGTCACCCTGCCGGCGGTCTGCTCCCAGATTTCCGGGCCGGTGCTCTTGTAATGGGCCTGCCAGTTGGCTTCGTTGTTGAACTGGTCGGCGAGGAAATAGCGGTCCGGGTATTCGCGGGCCAGGGCGTAGGCCTGTTCGATGGCGCCGTCGGTGCCGCGCTTGCCGGGGGTGAGGAGGATCTCGGCGCCAAAGGCCTCCATGATCTTCCGCCGCTCGATGCTGGCGGACTCCGGCATGATGAGCTGGCACTTATAGCCCTTGACCGCGCAGACCATGGCGAGGCCGATACCGGTGTTGCCGCTGGTCGCCTCCAAAACGATCTTGTCCGGGGTCAGCTCGCCGCTGGCCTCGGCGGTTTCGATCATGTTCAGGGCGACCCGGTCCTTGATGGAGCCGGCAGGATTGAAGGCCTCGACCTTGGCATAGATCAACACCTTTTTGAAGGGATTGAGGCGCTTGATCGGGATGAGCGGGGTATTGCCGATCATATCGAGGATGGAACCGACAGACGGGACCTGACTCTTTGCTTTCACCATATTCGCCAACCCACCTTTTTCTCTCTCATCTCGAAAGCCCAACCGAGGCCCGGCCGCCTGAATGCCTGGCTGTGCAGGCCCAGTCCGCAAAATACAACAAAGTTTTCGGCAAATGCAAGGCAATAAGCGCCAGCAGGCCCGAGGGCAGGCGGGATGGCGACTCCGGCTGGCAAACAAAAAAAGCAAGCCCCCTCTGCCAGGAGAGGAGGCTTGCTTGCATGAGGCAGAACAGGAGAAGAGACGTTTAGGCTTCCTTCTCCAGCTTGACGCTGATCGCCACCTTGTAGAGGATGGAGAGGATGAAGAAGCCGGTGGCCCAGATGGCGGCGGTGATGCCCAGCTCCTGCACCGAGGGGTAATACTCGGTGACCTGATCGAGCATGTTGGGGACAAAGCCGCCCAGCACCAGGCCGAGACCCTTGTCGATCCAGAAGGCGACGAAGATCAGCAGGCAGGAAAGCACCAGCAGGCCATCGGACTGCTTGGCCCTGGAGACGAAGATCAGGGCGATGCCGGCCAGCCCCATGACCACCGAGGCGCGCATGAAGGGTACCAGGTTGTTGTATACCTGATCACCATGACCAAGGCCCCAGAAGAGATAGTCCAGGGTGTGCATGTGGCCCGGCATCTGGCTGTAGTAGGCGACAAAGAACTCACAGCCCAGGAAGAAGAAGTTGATCAGGGCCGCATAGCCGATGATGGTCACCAGCTTGTCCTGTGCCTCGCGACCGATGTCGAACTTGGTGGTCCGCTTCAGGATCATGGCGATGATCATCAGCAGGGCCGGACCGGCGGCAAAGGCGGAGGCGAGAAAGCGCGGGGCCAGGATGGCGGTGAGCCAGAAATGGCGGCCGGGCAGACCGCAGTACAGAAAAGCGGTGACGGTATGGATGCTGATTGCCCAGGGAATGGAAAGGTAGATGAAGGGCTTGATCCACTTGGGATACTTGACGCCCTTGTACTCGGACTGGAGCACCACCCAGCCGCAGAGCACGTTCAGGACCAGATAGCCGTTCAGCACGATCATATCCCAGAAGAGCATGGAATTGGGGGTCGGATGCAGCATCACGTTCAGGGCGCGCATGGGCTGGCCCAGGTCGGCGATGATGAACATCAGACACATGGCGATGGCGGCGATGGCCATGAACTCACCCAGGATGACGATGCGACCAAAGGCCTTGTAGTTATGGAGATAATAGGGCAGGACCAGCATCAGACCACCGGCGGCAACGCCGACCAGGAAGGTGAACTGGGAAATATAGACGCCCCAGGTCACGTCCCGGCTCATGCCGGTGATGCCCAGACCGTAGTTGAACTGCTGGGCGTAAAACATCCCGCCCGCCCCCATTATGGAGAGCAGGAAGAGCATCCATACCCAGTATCCCGTGCTTCCTTTTAATGCTTTTTCGATCATGATCGTTCACCTCAAATAATATAGAAGAGGGACGGATGGGTCCCTGCGGAAGGCTTCCGCTGGATGGTGAAGTTGGCCTTCAGCACCTGGCTGACCTCGGAATGGGGGTCGTTGAGATCCCCGAAGACCAGGGCCTTGCTTTGGGCCGCGGCCTCGACGCAGGCGGGGAGCTGGCCGATGGCCAAGCGCTCGGTGCAGAAGTTGCACTTTTCGACGACACCGCGCATGCGGGTGGGGAACTTCGGGTTCTCCGCCTTGATGAAGGGATTGCCGTTTTCATCCTTTCCGCGCGGGTCGCGCCAGTTGAAGCTCCGGGCGCCGTAAGGGCAGGCGGCCATGCAGAAGCGGCAGCCAATGCAGCGATGGTAATCCATGGCCACGATGCCGTCCTTCTTCTTGTAGGTTGCCTTGGTGGGGCAGGCCCGCACGCAGGGCGGCTTCTCGCAGTGGTTGCAGAGCACCATGATCGGCAGCTCCTGCACGTAGTCCGGGCGCTTGTCCTGGCTGTGCTCGGGGAAGGCATTCGGATACTTCTCGACCCAGAGCCACTTGATCTCATCCTTGGCATTGCCGAAGTCAGGGACGTTGTGCACGGTATGGCAGGCAGAGATGCACTGGTTTGCCAGCTCGGGGTTCTCGGCGAATTTCTTCACATCGACGACCATGCCCCAGCGGGTGCCGCTCGGCGCCGCAGCCTCGCCGTGTCCGCCGCCCGAGGAGGCCAGCGCCTCGCCCTTCAGCAGCATGTTGAACGCCGAAGGGGCGCCAATGCCGGCAATGGCGGTCAAGCCGGCAACCTTCAGAAAATTTCTTCTTTTGCTATCCATCTTACATCGCCTCCTTCGGCTGGATGTGACAATCCCAACAGTAAGGTTTCACGGCTGCGTATTCGTGGCACTCGTCACAGAATTTCTTCTTGCTGGTGTGACAGTTCATACAGCCGTTCTGCAGGCTCCGCACATAGGCGGTGCCGTTGGCCGTATGGCCGACGCGCTTGGGATCGTTGCGCTCCATGTCGGCGTCTTCCCGCAGAATATCGTCACGCCACTGGTTGAGCAGCAGCATATGGGTTTCCCGCATATACTGGGTCGGCTCAACACACTCCGTGTAATCCTTTGGTTTTTCCGGTTTCGGGGTTTTGCTGGCATTCCCAAGCTGCAACCAGATCGGGGATGTCATGAGGCCCAAGAATATGATCAACGCAGGTATGATTCTTCCTTTCCCGTACATGGTTATCACCCTTCCATTCCTGCAAGCGGCTCGAAGCGAAGGCCCGATTCACGCTCTTTTTCACCATCCATGATCAGGGCGTTGCCGACAAGCTCGGACAAGCCGCAGACCGTAACGTCAGGAGTCCAGTAGTTCATCAGACTCGTCAAGGTGGCGCGGTCGATGGCGCAGACGCAGGCCAGGGTATCGACCTGATGCCTGTCGCGCACGTACTTGACCGCGTTGGCCCTCGGAAAGCCTGCCCGCATCCGCAGCTCCATGATCTCATCCGTGTTGAGGCCGGTGCCGCTGCCGCAGCAGAAGGTGGCTTCGCGGATGGTATTCTCCGGCATCTCGAAGAAGTTGTTGGCCACGTTGTTCAGCACGTAGCGCGGCTCGTCGAGCAGGCCCATGGCCCGGGCGGTGTTACAGGAGTCGTGCCAGGTGATCCGGCGATGATCGTTGCGGCTCTTGTCGAGCTTCAGCTTGCCGTGCTTGATCAGATCGGCGGTGAACTCGCTGATGTGGATCATCTTGGTGGAGGCCGCATTGTCGAAGCGGGTGCCGGTGATCGGGGAGGTGGGAACCTCCAGGAAGTCGGCGGGGCCGTTCATGGTCTCCATGTACTGGTGCAGCACGCGCCACATATGGCCGCACTCGCCGNNCTTGGCGTTGAGCTTCTTCATCATCTCGTTGGCGGAGAAGAGGCCGAAGTTGCCGCCCTCGGAAGCATAGGTGGACCAGGTGTAGTCCAGGCCGATATGCTCGAAGAGGAGCAGATAGCCCATGGCGGTGTAGATGCCGGGCTCGGCGAAAACGTCGGCGGACGGGGTGATGAAAAGCACCTCGGCGCCCTTCCGGTTGAAGGTCGGGTTGATCCGAACGCCGGTAATCTCTTCAATATCGTCGCAGAGATATTCGATGTTCTCCTTGAAGGTATGGGGCTGCAGGCCCATGTGGTTGCCGGTGCGGTTTGAATTGGCAGCCGGTTCCAGGATCCAGTTGGTGTTGACCCCGACCAGATGGAGCAGCTCACGGCCGATCATGGTCACCTCGGCGGTATCGATGCCG
>DDXK01000053.1 GCA_002347185.1 Desulfobulbaceae bacterium UBA2262
GAAGGATTCCCTCCTGCAGCTGGCGGGAGGTGAGGCCGAGTTTTTTGCTGAAGTGGGCGACGAAGAGGGTCTGCTGGAGGGGGTCGTCGATGGTCTTGATCATTTCCCGCAGGTCGGAGACAATTTTTGACTTGCCGTCCACGGTAAGGCCATGGCGGGCAACCAGGGTGTCGAACATGAATTCTGGCAGAGGCAGGGCGGCGGCGAGCAGGGCGAGCAGGCCTTCCTTGCCGGAGGTTCGGATGTAGGTGTCCGGATCGTGGCTTTCGGGCAGGAGGGCGATCTTGGCGCTGACCTGCTCGGTCAAAAAGAGCGGCACCGAGCGCATGGCCGCCTTGATCCCGGCCTGGTCGCCGTCAAAAAGGAGAATGACTTCGTCGCAGTAGCCCTTCAGAGAGCGGACATGGGCCTGGGTCAGGGCCGTTCCCAGGGGGGCGGCGACATTGCGGACACCATGCACCACCAGGGAAAGCAGGTCGAAATTGCCTTCGACCACGATGCAGCTTCTGGCCTGGCGGACATGATCCCGGTTCTGGTAGATGCCGAAAAGTGTCCTGCCTTTGTCGAAGACCGCCGATTCGGGCGAGTTCAGGTATTTGGGCTGCCCTTCGCCCAGGATCCGGCCGCCAAAGCCGACAATGCGGCCGGTGAGTCCGAAGATGGGAAACATCACCCGATTGCGGAATCGATCGTAGTGGCCGCTTTTTTCCTTGGGAACGAGGAGTCCTGCCTCCCTGGCCGCGTCGGGGGCGATGGCGTTCTGTTCCAGGTTGCTGCCGAGATAATCCCAGCTCTCGGGGGCAAAGCCAAGACGGAATTCCTCGACGACTTCCCGGGTGATCCCCCGTTCTTCCAGGTAATTCCTGGCTTTTGCCGCGGCGGGATCGGAAAGCAGGAAGCGATGGAAGATTTCGGCCGCCTTTTCATTTGCGGCATGCAGCGCCTCGCGTTTGCGTGCCCGGTCAAGCTCCTGGGGGCTCAAGGGCTTTTCCGGCAGGGCGATATGGTATTTGCGGGCCAGCTCCTTCAGGGCTTCGGCGAAATTGAGTCGGTGGAACTGCATCATGAAGCTGATGACGTCCCCGCCCTCGCCGCAGCCAAAGCAGTGGTAGGTTTTTCGGTCGGGGTTGACGGTGAAGGAAGGGGTTTTTTCCGGGTGAAAGGGGCAGAGGCCTTTCAGGTTGGCGCCTGCCCGGCGGAGGGTGACGTGTTCGCCGATGACGTCCGCGATGTTGGCGGTTTCTTTGATGAGCTGGACTGTATCCTCGTTTTGATATACAGCCATGCCGATCAGGGACTCCTCCGGAAAAGGAAGTGCAGCAGCGTGCAGCACTAGGGTATAGTAGGGACCAGTATTGTATCTGTAATCCTTTTTTGGGGAGTGTCAAGCGAAAAATCTTGGAAAGTCAAGTTTTTAGGCTGTTTCCGTCTTAAGATTTTATTAAATAATTAATCTCTTGTCTGTCAGGGCCGTCGGACCAGGGGCGGGCGGCGGGTGCGATAACTGGTTGCAAAGCGTTGAGGAGACCGCATGGAGACGGACATAGCAAAGGTTCTTGCCTATGAAATCAAGAAGGAGCTGGCGGACCGTTATTTCGGCTTCCGGACGGCCATTGAGAAAAACAAGGAGGAGCTGGACCGCCAGATCAGGGAACAGACGCTCACGGTGGAGCAGCGGCTCTGTCTGGATCTGGTCCGCATCTACATCCTTCTGCGCGACGAGGATCTGATCCGCGATTTTCTTGCCTTGGCCGGACTGACGGAAAAGATCTTTTTCGATCCCTACCTGCTCGAGTCGCCCACCATCCGCAAGCGTGTTTTTGCAGGAGTGCGCGCCGCCGGCTTCACCATGCGCGCCCGTTTTACGAACCTGATCCTCAACAGCTACGAAACCCTGGTGCGCGACGTGACCCTCTACCGGGAAAGATTCGGCGATCTGCTGGAGGAGCGGGAGACCATCGAGGAGGAGATCAAGCTTTTTTATCGGAAGCATGATCTGGGCAATATCATGACCTTTCTCCGTTCTCTCGATGCCCCTGCTTCCATAGGCGGCAGCGGTCTCGATGGCGGGATCGGCCCTGCTGCCGCCGGGGATCTTGAGGAGAGGATGCGGGTGCATCCGCCGGCGCCCATCGAAAAATCCCTGCCCATTGTCCCTCCCCTGCTGCCCCTGCGCCGCATCCGGAGGCCGCTGAAAAATCTGGCCCACGAAGCATACCGGCGTCGGGTCGAGGAGACAGGGCTGTTATGAAGGCTAGATTCTGCTTTTCCCTTGGGGGCTCCTCCTGTCAGGCTGGAGGGAGAGCTTCCCGTTGATCCGAACTTACAGTGTGGCGGCCCTCCCTGCCGCTCTTTGAGCCATGGAGAATCACAAGCATGAAGAATCGTTACAAGGAAGAGAAGGCGCAGGAGGCTGTCAGGGCCTTCGGCAACTGCCCGGAAGCGTTGGCGCTCAGGGTCTATACCTCCCGTCTCATCGGCGCGGAGGAGGATCTGGTCCTGCACGGCGGGGGCAATACCTCGGTGAAGTGCGTGGTGAAAAACCTGCTCGGCGAGGAGCTTGAGGCGCTTTTCATCAAGGGAAGCGGCTGGGATCTCGGCAGCATCGAGCCAGAGGGCTTCCCCTGCCTCGACCTCGCCTATCTGCGCAAGCTCCGAGCGCTCTCCTCCCTTGGCGACGAGGAGATGGTGAATCAGTTCCGCACCCATCTTCTGGATGCCTCAGCGCCCAATCCCTCCATCGAAACCCTGGTGCATGCCTTTCTGCCCCCCAGGTTCATCGACCATACCCATGCCGACGCCATCGTCACCCTGACCAATCTGGCGGATGCCGAAGCCCATCTCAAGGCGGCCCTGGGCGAAAATATCGCCATCCTGCCCTTCATCATGCCGGGCTTCCCGCTGGCCAAGGCCATGGCCGAGCTTTATGAGGAAAACCCCGGGGTGGAGTGCATCGTGTTGCGCAACCACGGCATCTTCACCTTTGGCGAGGACGCGAGAAGTTCCTATGAGCGGATGATTGCCTGCGTGAGCCGGGCCGAGGAGTATCTTGAGGCAAAGCAAGCGAAAAGCCGGGCCGTTGTGTATCCAGCCGCCGGCAACCTTCCGGCCGCCGAGCTGGTCCTGCCCATGGTGCGGGGGGCCATGAGTTATCTGGAGGATTCCGGACGCCGGCGGACTGTTCACCTGCATTTGCGCAGCGAGGCCAGAATCCTCGCCGCGCTGGCAGAACCCGGGGCCAGAGAGCGCTTCACCACCGGGGTACTCACCCCGGATCATGTGATCCGGACCAAGAATTATCCCCTCTGGCTTGAGGTCGCCGGCCTGGACGAGGCGGGGATCAGGTCTGTCGTCGCCAGGGAGCTTGCCCTCTACCAGGCTGCCTACGAAGACTATTTTTCCTCCCAGGTGGCGGCAAAGGGGGTATCCCGCACCAGGCTCGACAGCATGCCCCGGGTTATTCTCGTGCCGGGCCTCGGCCTGCTGGCCGCCGGCTTCACCCCCAAGGATGCGGCAATTGCCGGGGACATCGCCGAGCACACCATCGCCGCCAAGGTCAGGGGCGCCGCCCTCGGCCCCTATCAGGAGCTGGCCGCAGGCTTCATTTTCGATATGGAGTACTGGTCCCTGGAGCAGGCCAAGCTCGGCAAGGCCAGGCCCAGGCCCCTTGAAGGGCGGATCGCCCTGGTCACCGGCGGCGGCGGGGCCATCGCCCTGGGGATCGGCCGGCAGCTCCTGGCCGCCGGGGCCAGGGTCTTCATGAGCGACATCGACGGGGAACGGCTGGCGGTGGTTTGCGGCAAACTGGCGGAGACCTTCGGGCCGGGGCTGGTTTCCCCGCTGGTCATGGATGTCAGCGACGAGGCCTCGGTGGCGGCCGGGATGAGGGAGGTGCTTGGCCTGGCCGGCGGCCTGGACATCGTGGTGCCCAATGCCGGTATCGCCCATGTGGCCAGGCTCGAAGAGCTTTCCGACCGCAAGTTCCGCCAGGTTCTGGAGGTGAACTGCCTCGGGGTCTTTCAGGTGATCAAGGCGGCGATCCCGATCTTCCGCAGGCAGGCAACCGGCGGCAGCATCGTCATCAACAGCTCGAAGAATGTCTTTGCCCCCGGCGCTTCCTTCGGGGCCTACAGCGCCTCCAAGGCCGGGGCGCATCAGCTGGGCAAGATTGCCGCCCTGGAGCTTGCCGAAATCGGGGTGCGGGTGAACATGATCAACGCCGATGCGATTTTTGCCGATGCCGGGGTCTCCTCCGGTCTTTGGGATGTCGTGGGGCCGGAGCGGATGCGCTCGCGAAATCTCGACCCCGAGGGGCTGCGCGAGTATTACCGGCAGCGGAATCTGCTCAAAACCACGGTGCATGCCGATCATGTCGGCAATGCGGTGGTTTTCTTCGCCAGCGAGCAGACGCCCACCACAGGGGCGACCCTGCCCGTGGACGGCGGCATCATGGAGGCCTTTCCCCGTTGATTCTCCTGGCGGCCCAAGGAGAGAGTTCTTTGCTGGAAAAGGATCCGGCCTTGGTGTATTGTTCGGCGTGGGAAGAGAAACCGCATTTGCGAAATACGAACAGGCCCCGGCAGGGTATGCCGTGCGGCGAGGAGGCTTGACCCATGGCCGAGATCAAGAGCACCATGGAGATGGTTCTGGCGAGGGCGGCAAGAATGGCCGCCAGCGCCGGGGAGAGCGATTTTTCCGCCGAGGAGAAAGGCAAGGAGGGCATGCGCCTGGCCGCCGCCTACATGCGTGACGAGGTGCAGAGCCTGGGGGGGCGGCTCGCCGCGGTGGCGCCGGCTGATCTGGCCCCGGTGCGGAAGGGCGCGGTGGAGTCGCTGCTGCGCAACATCTTCCTGTCCAGGGAGGCAGAGAAGCAGGGAAGCGCGGAAAAGGCCATGCAGGGCCTGGTGGAGATCGGCCAGGGCGATGGGCAGCTGCTGCAGGTTTTTGCCGAGATGAAGAAGCTCCTCGCTGGCTATCTGCAGCACCGCGAGCAGCTCCGGCAGCAGCTGGAGGCGCAGTTTGCCCAGCAGATGGAGCTGATGGAAAAGAGCCTGGCCAAGCAGACCGGGGTGGCGATGAAGCTGCAGCCGGCCCAGCATCCCAAGTTTCAGGAGGAATGGGGGCGGATTCAGACGCAGCTTGATGAGCAGTATGGGCGGGCCCTGCAGGAGCTCAAGGACCTTGTTGCGGAGCATCTCTGCCGCTGAGTGTCGCGCGCAGGCCCCTCTGCCCCCGAAAACGACTTTTCTGACCCCGACGAAGGAGAATGGACATGGAAGCGGAAATCTGGCTTGATGTGGAAGAGGCGGATCCCCAGAGCCTGGCTGAGATCGAAAAACGTTTTCATGACTGGTACAAGAGCGGCGCCGAGGCGCGCTACAACAAGCCCTGCTTCGGATTCATGGCGGTGCTCGACAAGCCCTTTCGCTATCAGGTTGATTTCGGGCAGGCCGATATGACCAAGGCGATCCAGGAGCTGCATGGCAAGCTCTACCGTTACGGCGTCAAGGTTTTTCTCCACTTTCTGCATTGACGGCGAGGAGCTCCCGTGCGTACCCCCCTGGAAAGAATCCGCGCGGCTCTCAAACGCCGGAAGATTGACGCCCTTCTCGTCACCCAGCCCGAAAACCGGCGCTACCTGAGCGGTTATACGGCCACGGATCATGCGATCAATGAGAGCGCCGGGGTTTTGCTCATTCCCAGCGAGGCAGAGCCCTATCTCCTCACCGACTCCCGGTTTTTCCTGCAGGCCGAAAGGGATGCCCCCGGCTTCCTGGTCAAGCTCTATCCGCGCGGGCTTTTTCCCCTCCTGCGCATCCTCCTCCGGCGTCACCGGATCAAGCGTCTTGCCTTCGAGAGCCACTACTTCCTGCATTCCACCGCCCAGACCCTGGCCGCGCTCGCGGAAAAGCTCAAGGTGGAGCTGCTGCCCCTCACCGGGCTGGTCGAGGAGCTGCGTCTGTGCAAGGATGCCGAGGAGCTGGCTAAAATCGAGCGGGCGGTGCGGCTCAACGAGGAGGTCTTCGCCGAGGTGTACAGGAGTCTGCGCCCCGGTCAGACCGAAAGGGAGGTGGCGTTGAGGATCGAAACCGTCATGCGCCTCATGGGGGCAAGCCGTCCGAGCTTTGAGACCATCGTGGCCTCCGGTCCCAACGCCGCCCTGCCCCATGCCGTTCCGGGCGAGCGGACCCTGCGGGAAGGGGAGACCATTGTCATCGACATGGGGCTGGTTCTCGACGACTACTGTTCCGATATGACCAGAACCGTGGTCCTGGGGGCGCCGGATGAAAAAACGGTGGCGCTCTTCCGTCTGGTGCGCAAGGCGCAGCTCGCCGGCTTGCAGAGCCTGCGGGCCGGGGTCACCGGCCAGGACGTGGACAGAATCGCCCGGGGGGTCATCGAGCGGGCCGGCCTGGGCGAGCGGTTCGGCCACGGCCTTGGCCATGGCGTGGGCCTCAATGTGCATGAAGGCCCTTCCCTCAACTACCGCAACCGCAAGCCTCTGGCCGCCGGCATGGTGGTCACCGTGGAGCCGGGCGTCTACATCCCGGGGTGGGGTGGAATCCGCCTGGAGAACATGGCGGTCGTCGAAGGGCAGGGCTGCCGGGTGCTCAACCGCGATACCACCTTTCTCGACCTGTGAGTTCCTCCCGCTCTCTTCTCGGACAAGGTGCGGGGGCGCTCACTGCACCTTGTTCTTGTGGCATTTGTCGCAGATGAAAAGCGAGAAGGCCACCTTGCTGTGGCACACCCCGCAGGATTCTCCTTCGTAGATCTGAAACATCGAGTACTTGACGGTGCCCGCCTTGGTGCTGGCGTAGATGGCGGGATGGCATACCTCGCAGCCGTTCCAGACCGCGTGCTTTTTGTGGGAGAAAATCACATCGGAGGCCCAGGAGGTCTGGGCTTCTATGGAAAAATCCGCCTGCAGCTGCAGGGAGTCTCTTTTCTGCGAAACTCCTTCCAGAAAATCGACCGGCTTGACAAGGCCGTCCGCTTCCGCCTTTTCCCAGTCGATGGAATTCCCGGTGGTGCGGGGCAGTTTTCCGGCAACGTCCTGGAAGCGTATCTCCCGCGCGTCCTCTTTTCCCTGCGAGTGGCAGCGGTTGCACTGCTTCCCGGCTGAACTTTCCCCCTCTTCCTCGCAGGCGGCAAAGATGGTTTTCCCGCCGAACCTTTTTTCCCCGTCATGGCAGGCCCCGCAATAATATCCCTGGCTGTTGAGGGAGGCGCGGATTCCGGTTTCTCCGGCCTGCATGGCAAAGCCGATGTCAATGTGGCAGAGGCGGCAGGTGAAGGTGGCCCGGTGCAGCCAGTGGTCGAAGACCACCGGGGCAAGCCCAGCCTGTCTGGCGTTGTTGCCGAGGACGACAAGGCCGAGCTTCTCGGGAGGGGGGATCTTGTCGTTGGCGAAAAGCAGTCCCGGGGCAAGGAGGAACAGGGGCAGGATAAAGAGGGCTTTTTTGCTGGTCATGGGCAATTTTCCTCCTTGGTGCTCAGGGCAAAGGCGTAAAATTCGCGGCACATTTTCAGGCGTTGGAGGAAAACCTTGCGCTCGGTGCCCCTCTCGGGGCCCAGCTTTTCGAGGCGGGGCTTGAGCGCATCGCAGCGGCCGATGAGTTCGTTGATCTCCGCGGCCGACAGGTTCAGGGCGTTATGGGTTTTTCCGCAGACCGCGTCGAATTCCGCCTTCAGCTCTTCCACGGCCGGAAGGGGGAGGGGGCGCAGCAGAAGGCAGAAGAGGAGCAGGGCGGTGGAAAAAGACGCGGATGGTCTTGGCATGAGCTTTCACCGCACCGGTTTGATATGGCAGCGCTGGCAATCGATGAGCGGGAAGGCGACGCTGCTGTGGCAGACCCCGCAGTATTTGCCCTCATAAATTTCCGTCATGGAATATTGGGTCTTGCCTTTCTTGACGCCGAGAAAGATCTCGGGATGGCAGAGCTCGCAACCGTTCCACACGGTATGCTTCTGGTGGGAAAAGATGATTTCCGGCATGCCCGCCACCTTGGCGGTAAGATCAAAATCCTTCTGCGGGGTCAGCGCTTCCCTTTTGATGGAAACCCCGGCCAGGAAATCGACGGGCGTTATACTGCCTTCCGCTTCCGCCTGCTCCCAGTCGATGCCGTTGCCGAAGCGCCCTCTGGGCAGCTTTTCCGTGAAGGCGCGGAAATCGTAGTGGCGCGTCACCTTCTTGCCCGCCGAATGGCAGCGGTCGCAGGTGCCGGTGGCCGGCTGATCCTTGGTGCTGCAGGCGGCGAAGGAGGTCCTGCCGTTGTGGCAGGCGCCGCAGTAGTAGCCCCGCTCGTTGTCCGCCGCCGCGATGCCGGTGGAGCCGGCCTGCATGGCAAAGCCGATGTCCACATGGCAGAGGCGGCAGGTGAACTTGGCGCGATGCAGCCAGTGATCAAAAACCACAGGGGCCCGGCCTGCTTTTTCGGAAAAATTGTTCAGCTCGACACGCCCATATTCGTGGGGGAGGGGGCGGCGTTTCTTGAGTCCGGTCTGGGCCAGGGCGAGGCCGGTAAGGAGGAGAAGGAAGAGGGTGAAAAAAAGAGATTTTTTCATAAGTTCTCCTTATATGTATGTCAGATCCTATCGGAAAGAAAAAAGGGGTGTCAATGAAAAACTGGGAGGAGAGGGCGGCCGATGGCCGGTGGCGACTTTTCTTCCCAAAAAGCCCTGCTCCTGGTATGGTGTGGCGGTTCCGGTCTCCTGAAAAATCATATGAAAAAAGGATGTGCGATGCGAAACGGGAAGCGAAGCGACGACAGCCTGCGGCAGGTGACCATCGAAAAGGGTTTCCAGCCCCAGGCCTATGCCTCGCTGCTCATCTCCATGGGCGGCACCCAGGTTTCCTGCGCCGTCACCTTTGAAGACGCCCCGCCCCCCTTTTTGCGGGGAAGCGGCCGGGGCTGGATTACTGCGGAATACGGCATGCTGCCCTGTTCGGCCAGCAGCCGCATTCCCCGGGAGGCGGCGAAAGGCAGGTCAGGCCGCACCTACGAAATCCAGCGTCTGATCGGCCGCTCCCTGCGGACCATGGTGGATCTTGGCTCCCTTGGCGAAATCAGCCTGCGGGTGGATTGCGACGTGCTCAAGGCCGACGGCGGAACCCGCACCGCCTCCATCACCGGCGCGGCCCTTGCCGTGCGGGATGCCATTTGGCGCCTGCACCGGGAAGGGGTGCTCGCCGCTGCTCCGGTGGTGTTGCCGGTGGCTGCGGTGAGTGTCGGCATCGTCGCCGGCGCGGTTCTGCTCGATCTGGATTATGGCGAAGATTCCCGGGCCGAGGTGGATGCCAATTTCGTCATGACCGGCGACGGACGCTGGGTGGAGGCGCAGTGTACCGCCGAGGGAGCGCCCTTCAGCCCCGAGCAGTTCATGGCGATGGCGGCCATGGCCCGCAAGGGCATTGATGAGCTTTTCCGCCTCTGGGAAAAAGCATGATGGCCTCCCCCTATAGCCTGCATGCAAAGGCAAGCGACTGCGCCGCCCGGCGCGGCGAGTTTTCCACCCCGCACGGCGTGGTGCAGACCCCGGTCTTCATGCCGGTGGGAACCCAGGCCACGGTCAAGGGCGTGACCCCGGAAAATCTCAGGGAGCTCGGGGCGCAGATCATCCTCGGCAACACCTATCATCTCTACATCAGGCCCGGCCATGAGTTGATCCGCCGGTTCGGCGGCCTCCATAATTTCATGAACTGGCAGGGGCCCATCCTCACCGACAGCGGCGGCTTCCAG
>DDXK01000027.1 GCA_002347185.1 Desulfobulbaceae bacterium UBA2262
GCCGAGGCCTGCTCCTGAGACGACTGCGCCAGGCCGTCCGCGCCCGAGGAAACCTCCAGGATGGAATTGTTCACCGCGTCCGAGGTGCTCTTCACCTGGGTAAAGGACTGTTCGAGGCGCTGAAGGAAGGCATTGAACCAATGCGCCATTTTGCCGAGTTCATCACTCATCGAGTATACCGTGAGTCGTTTGGTGAGATCGGCCTCCCCTTCGGACATTTGCTGCAGGGCGGTGGTCAGGGCGCCCACCTTTTGCGCGAAGCGTATGATAAACAGCAGACCCAGGGTCCAGATGATGATCATGAAGACACCCAGGGAGATATACAAAGCAATGGGGCTATGTATCAAAGACAGCGCCAGTATCAGCGGCAGTATGCCGGCAATAATAAATAACAGGACGCCTTTCTGTTTGGAATTCATTGCTCCGTGCCTCCCTTTGTGCTCAAAGTTCCGTGGCCCCTTCGAACGCCATGCGCTCAATGCCGTAGATGTCGAGGATCAGGGATACCCTTCCGTCGCCGAGGATGGTGGCCCCGGACGTGCCGTCGATCTTGCGGAAGTTCTTGTCGATGCTCTTGATGACCGCCTGGGTCTGGCCCAGGACGTCGTCCACCAGGATCCCGTAGCGCGATTTGGAGCTCTGCACGATCAAGACCAGGGCCTGAGTCGGATCGAGTTTCTCGGTCGGGATCTCGAAGAGCTCATAGAGCCTGACCAGGGGGATGTAGTCGCCCCGGATATCGATCAGCTCGCCCTTGCCCTCCACGGTCTTGACCTCTTCAGGCTTGGGCCGCACGGACTTGTCGATAACCGACAGGGGCACGGTTAGGACCTCGCTGCCCACTTTGACCATCATGCCGTCGATGATCGCCAGGGTCAACGGCAGCTTGACCGTGAAGGTCGATCCCTTGCCGAGCTCGGAGCGCACGTCCACGGTGCCGCGCAATCCTTCGATATTGCGCTTGACAACGTCCATGCCCACGCCCCGGCCGGAAACATCGGTGATCTTGTCGGCCGTGGAAAAGCCGGGCAGGAAGATGAGATTGTTGAGCTCAAAATCACTGAGGTTGTCCGCCTCGCCGATGAGACCGCGCTCCCGGGCCTTCTGCTGGATCTTCCGGGTATGGAGGCCCTCGCCGTCGTCCTCGATCTCGATGACCATGGAGCCGCCCTTCTGATAGGCGCGCAGCGATACGCGGCCGGTCTCGGGCTTCCCGCACTTCACCCTGTCGGCCGGAAGCTGGATGCCATGGTCCACCGAGTTGCGCATCATATGCACCAGGGGATCGTAGATGGAATCCACCATGTTGCGGTCGATTTCGGTCTCGGCCCCCTCCATGACCAGATCGACCTTCTTTCCGGTCTTTTTGGAGAGATCCCGGACCAGGCGGATCATCTTGTCGAAGGTCTGCTTGATGGGCACCATGCGCATGGACATGGCGGTGCGCTGCAGTTCGGAGGTGATTCTGCTCAACTGGGAAAAATCCTTGGTCAGCTTCGGATCGGCGATGCGCGAAACCAGCTTGTTCTGGCGAACCAGGGATTGCATGATGACCAGCTCGCCCACGGCATTGACCAGGGCATCGAGCTTTTCCACATCAACCTTGATGGAAGAACTGATTTTTTTCTGGGTCGCCTCGCCTCCCGCCCCTGGCCGCGCCGCTCCCCCACCCCCCGGGGGCGGACGGCGGCCGGCAGCAGCCGCGCCTGCGGGAGCGGTCGGCCCAGACGAGGGCGCCGAGGCGGCAGCCTCTTCCTCCTCGGCCTCCTCGTCGCCAGCCTCCTCCGCCTCGCCGACGGCGCCCGCAGGCAGGGAAGGGGCAACAGACGCCTCAGGCGCGGCTCCCTCCTCCTCTCCCTGCTGGAGTCGGGTTATCTCCGCCAGAAAACCGCTGATATCGGTCTCCCGATAGCGCTCCAGCCCTCCCTCCAGCACTTCCTTTATATTGGCCACCATCGACTTGAGGACGTCGCCCACGGTCAGAACGATGTCGATGACCGCCGAATCCATGGCCCGCTTGCCATTACGCACATCATCGAGCAGGTTTTCAGTGGCGTGGGCGAGTCGGTTGATGGTCTTCAGATTGAGAAAGCCGGAAACCCCCTTGATCGTATGAAAAGGACGGAAGATATTGTTGATGATATCGAGATCGTCCGGGCTCTGCTCCAGCTCCAGGACGTTGACCTCGATGGACTCGAGGTGCTCAAAGGCCTCCTCGATGAAGCCGGCGAGAAGATCTTTGTCCTGCAGGAAATCAGGCACCGCTTCCGCCGGCCTGGGCTCGGGCGGCGCACTCGCGGCCGCCGCTTGCGGCGCCTCTTGCCCTCCTCCCGGCTCGAGATGTGGTTCGGACTCCCGGACAGCGCCGGGGCCGAGCACCCCCAGAAAGGCATTGGGGTCGAGAGAATAACCGGTTCTGCCCAGGTTTTCGCAGAACCGGGCGATGATCTTTTCGTCCGCTTTCCCCTCCTTGCGGACGGTTTCCTGCATCTGGCTCACGCACTGTCCCAGCAGATCGTAATTTTCTCCGGAGTCGTCCAACTCGCCCATGATGATCCGCTCAAGAGCGCCCTTGAAGGCGAGCCCCATCTGCTGAATGACATCGGGAATGCCTTCCGCCGACTCTCCTGGCAGCAATTTTTCGACCAGGTCGAGCAGATCTCCCACGACGGAAAGATCTCCCGGCTCGATCATCAAAATCTTCAAGGCCATTTCATCCAGCAATTCGGACAACGGCTTTCTGCTTTCCGCCATACCTGACTCCCCAGGACGTAACACCCAGAAACAACGCGACTTTCGCGCGTTGTTTTAACAGGAACAATTCTCAGATTTCCCCTATATACTGCCCAAACATCGGGAGAGAATGCAAGTTTTTTTCTCGGCCAGCGCAGGGAAAATACCCCCTGCAAAACAAAGAAAAATCAAGACTTTTTTCTCGCGTTCCGACAAAAACCCTCCCTTGTCCGCCGCTCCCTTGTCCGCCGCTCCCTGCCGCCTGCTTCCCCCTGCCCCCCAAAGCGGGAGTGGGTAAAGGCGCGCCCCAACTCTCAGCCCGCATCGAGGCCGCCGGGAATCTGCTCCTCGATGCTTTTCAGATTGAGGAGCACCTTTTCCTGGATTTCGCTGCCGGGGTATTTATGCAAAATTTCCTGCAGGATCCTTCGTGATTCGAGCATCAGCCGACGCTTGCCCCCGGCATCCGGGCTTTTCAAGGCCTTGACAAACAGGGCCGCCGCCTGCTGCCGCAACTCATTGGCGGCCAGATTGGCTGCCTGCCCCATCTTCATTCTGGCCTGTTCTTCCCGTGCGGTGCCAGAGAGGGCGGCAAAGGCGGCAATCGCCTCGTCGTAGCGCCGCGATTCAAGGAGGTGCACGGCCTTTTCCCAAAGGGCGTCGCCAGCCTCCTCCTCTCCCGATTCCGGACCCTGACCAGCTCCGGCCGGCAGGGACTGCTCCACCCTGGCCCGCGCTTCTGCCGCAAGCCTGCGGGTCTCCGGCGACACATCCTTCTGCAGAATGGCATCCAGCAGGGCGAGAGCCTCGGAAAATTTATTCTCCCTGCGCAGCGCTTCCGCCTTTTCCAACTCCGCCCAGGCCCAGCCTCCCTGCTCCCGGGCCTGGGCGGCAAGCTGCCGGGCCTGCGCAAGCGCCGGGCTGCCGGGCGCCGTTCTTTCCAGCATGGCCATGGCCTCCTCCATCCCGGCGGTCACCTGCCTGCCGCCATGCAGGAGATACTCCCGCAACAGCCCGCCCAGAAGGCGCAGCTGCGCCTCAGAAAACGCACCCCCGGCAAAAAGGGCGGCCTGCGCCTCCACCCATCGCCTGTCTTCCTCCTCCCGCTGGTACGCCTGAGCCAGGGAGCCATACCGCCGCCGCGCCTCATCCAGCCTGCCGGTGGCCAGGAAAAGATCGGCGGCCAAACGCCGCAGGGCATTGAGGTCGCCGGCGCTTTTCTCCGCAGGGATATCCCGGAGGAGCTCCAGCGCCTCGCCCAGACGTCCCAGCCGAACCTGGGCAAGGGCCACCCGCTCCAACGTCGCCGGAGCCACCAGGTATCCGGGATAGGCCTCGCTCAGTCTGCGATGGGCGGCAACCACCTCCTCGTGGCCGGGACCTCCCGCCGCCTCGACAATTGCCTGCTCCATCTCCTCGGCGCCGGCCCGGCCCTGAGCCTCCCGCGCCCTCTCCACCCTTTCCCGCTCGCGCAGAAAGAGGGCCTGGCATTCGCCGGCCAGATATTCCATATCGCCTTCGCTGGCCCGGACAAACTGCTGCATATCGACGACGCCGGTCTCAAGGCGTTGCGACAGACGCTCATAGGCCACGAGCAGGGAATCAAGCCGCTGCCGGCAGAGGGCCAGGTCCGGGCCCTCTGCCTCCCCGCCGTCGACCGACTGCAGGGCGGCGGCAAGTCCGGACCATTCCTGGGCCCTGACCAGATACTGGGCCTGCCGCTTGCGGAGATGGGCGCCCAGCAGAGCCAGATCCCGGAGAGCGGCAGCCCCCCCCGGAGAGCCTTCCCCCGAGACCGACTCCGATCCGCCGGAAGCTTCGCCCTGGCCCGCCCGAGGCGGCAAAGATTGCGGCAACGCGATCCTTTTCGGCGCCGCCGCGCAACCGCTTAGCAACAGCCCCGCCAAGACAATCGGCAGCACTGCGCCGCCATGCCGAAAAAGCCGTCCCATGCTCAATTCTCCTTCACTGCCCAGTATGGCTTGAAAAATCGCGCCAGCCTGATTTCCCCGGCGCCGCCTCTTTCGCCAAAGGTCGTTACCACGGCGTTTCCGCCGGCAGGGACCGGGATTCCCCCCTGCCCCCCGGCAACCTCCACACTGACCTGCCCCAGCTGCCCATAGGAGAAGGGAGCCTCGTCAGCCCCGGCAAAGGCGAGATCGGCCAAATCGAGACCGGCGGAGTAATCGTGGATGCGCACAAGGGCATTCGCCACCCCGGTCCAGGCAGGCAAGGCCCCGGCCGCGCCGCTTAAGCGGATGGTCCTTCTCTCCATGGGCGCATTATCGTCATAACCCACATACGAGGCAAGCACATAGCCATTTTCGAGACTCAACCACCCTTCCTCCGCAGCCGGCCCGGGCACGAAACCGACAAAGGCGGCATTGG
Source organism: Desulfobulbaceae bacterium UBA2262 (assembly GCA_002347185.1). Lineage (GTDB taxonomy): Bacteria > Desulfobacterota > Desulfobulbia > Desulfobulbales > Desulfurivibrionaceae > UBA2262. Next base: position 5,122 of record DDXK01000027.1, read on the forward strand.
TGAAGCGGTTGGCCGTGCCGGTCTTGCCGAAAAGCGGCACGGCGAGATCAAGGGCGCGCAGTTGCTCCTCACGGGCAGGGTCGGCACTGTGGAGACGGACCGTGCGCCGGGCAAAACCGCCCGTGCCGAAGCGGACGACATTTCGCAGGATATCCGCCACCTGCAGGACGGTTTCGGGTTCCGCCACCCGCCGCGCCTCTTCCCCCGGGACATAGAGAACCCTGCCGTCTGCGTCCTCAATCCGGGCGATGATGGCCAGGGCCTCGCCGGCATCCCGCCGGCCGCGACCGAATACCTTGCCTGTCCGCAAGCCTTCGTAGGCGCGCGCCACCTCAAGCAGGCTGATGACATTGGAACCAAGAGGGAAGGACAGCACCGGATCCAGGCTGCTGGTGATCCCCAGCTCCCGGCTCAGCCCGGTCAGATAGGTCAGGCCGGCCAGGATCCTGAAATCGCGAACCTCGGCAAGCACCTCGGCGCTGTAGGGCGGCAGGGCGGCCAGCCGCGCGTACTCCTCCTGCAGGGCTCCACCCAGCTGCGCCAGGGTCGAAACGGCAAATTCCCCCTCGACCAGAACCTCCTCCCAGAAGCGCTCCCGCCCTTCTGCGGAAAGCCCGCCGAGGATCGCGGCCAGCCTCTGCCGGGAAAGCCTTTCCCAGCCGGGCCGCGCCCCCTCTTCCGTATAGATTGCGCGCCCGCTTCCGCTCTCCAGGTAGAGCGGCAACGCCGTCTCCCCGGAAGTAGCCTGCCAGCCAGGGACCAGGCCCCGTAAATTCTCGGCCAGCCGTTGATAGCGGAGAAAATTTTTCTTCAGGATCTCCTGCCGCACCCGGAACTCCGCGGCCTCCCGGTTCTTGCCAGCCCGCAAGGCCTTGGCCAGCTCCGCGCTGTTTTCGGCGGAAAACCGGGCAAAGCCGCTCCCGTAATGCAGCTTCCGCAGCCTTTCATACTCCTCGACCCTGCCGGCAAAGAGCAGGTCCGGCCCCGTCAACTCCACGGCCCTGGCAAAAGCAGCCGCCAGCAGGCTCTCCTGGTTGACCAGCACCCCCAGCCGGTCGCGGATCCGGAGAGAGTACTGCTCGTAGGATTCCCCCTCCGCCCGGGAAAGGCCGAGACGTTGAAGCAACTCGCCGAACTGGGCAGGGGCCAGCTGGTCGCAGAGACGGGAGAGGAGCCAGACACTGGCCAGATTCTCGGAGGTGACCCCTGCCCAGCTCATGGAAACCCACCTGTGGGGACTGTTGTGGTCCGGACGCGGGAAATAGGCGCTGTTCTGGTAGACAAAAACATTGCGCTCGTTGTCGAGCAGATCGAGGTTGTTCCACCCCAGCTGCAAGGCCGCGAAATAGACCAGGGGCTTGATCACCGAGCCCATGGAACGCCGGGCGGCCACCGCCCGGTTGTAGAAATGGTTCTCCATGCCGCCGATCATGGCCCGGATCGTTCCGTCCTTGAGGGCGAGCAGCCCTCCCTGCAGCCTGGGATACTTCTCCAGATCCAGCAGGGCGTCTCCGCCGGCTCCGTTTTCGGCCCGCACGCTGACAAAGACCAGTTCCCCCGGCGCCAGCCTCTGCAAGAAGCGCTGCGCGTCAGCCTTCTTTGCCTCGGCCCAGGCATTTTTCTCGTGGCGAACCAGAGAGGAAACGACATTCATCACGCCCTCCGCGTCGATTATCCCGCCCCGCCCCGTCTGCCGGTCGAAAAGAATGCGCGCCCGCATCCCGGCCGGGTCGACCTCCGCCACCTCCCCCACCAGAAAGCCCCGGCGCTGCTGCTCGATGTCCCGGCCGAAGGGCAGCCGCCCATAGAGCTTCTGCAACTCCTCCCGGTCATAGCCGGAAAGCAGCACATCGAGGCGGGAGAGCGCCTTGCGCAAGCTGTAAAGCGCTTCCTCCTGCAGCTCCTTCTCGATGGTGGTGTGGATGCGAATGCCGGAGGTGGAGACGTTGTCGATGCCCTCTCTGCCCAGGGCCTCCTCCACCTCGGGTTCGGCAAGCCCCTCCCGAACCAGGTCCATGACGGTATTGAGGGCGAAATAGGTCTGCCCCTGCCGGAAGGGAATCTCCCGCTCAAGCTGACGCTGATACTCTTCCGCCGTGATCATACCGAGACTGGACATCTGCCCGAGCACATAGCGCACCCGCTCCCGGGCCCGCGCCCGGGCCGCCTCGCCGCCCCGCAGGAAGGGGTTGTAATAGTTGGGCCGTTTGACGCTGCCGGCAATGAAGGCACATTCGAGCAGATCAAGATCGGCCACGTCCTTGTCGAAGTAGTAGCGCGCCGCCACCCCCAGGCCATGGCCGTTGCCGCTCACGTAGAACTGGTTGGCGTAAAACTCGAGGATCTTCTCCTTGGGGTAGTGTCGCTCCAGACGCAGGGCATAGAGAAGCTCCTTGAGCTTCTCGCCCAGGCTGCGCGCCTGCCGCTTGAAGAGATTTTTCGCCGTTTGCTGACTCAGGGTGCTTCCACCCTGCACGACCCGCCCGGCGCGGATATTGGCGACCAGGGCGCGCAGCACCCCCGGGAAATCGATGCCGAAATGGCGGAAGAAGGCATGGTCTTCCGCCGCGACAATGGCCTGCACAAAGGCCGGCGGAATCTCCTCGTAGGCAACATACTGGCGGTGCGCCTCCTCGAAGAATACCCCGACCTTGCTGACCCCGTCCGCATAGTAGACCGGGCTTTCCCGCGCCAGGATTCTTTCGATGTTTTCCGGGCGGATTTCCTCGCCAGGCTCGACGACCACCAGGAAATAGAGACCACCGCCCGCCGCAAGCAGCGCGAGAAGAAAGAGCACCAGTATTGAAAAGAAGATCTTCTTGCCCATCACACCATCAGAAACAGGGAATCAAAGCCTGCCAGGGGCCGAGGGGTCAACGCCCTGGAATATCTCGCAAAAGCTGGCGAACCAGGCGCGGTTACGAGTTTTTTCGTTGCGGGAAAAGCCATTGTCCAGTAAAAGATGCTGGGTGTTATCTGGGCGGATTTTGATATTTTTTGCAGGAAAAATTTGACAATCGCCCTGTCTGACTGTGAAAATAACGCGAACGACCTCCCCAGCGAGGAGGTCGAAACAAAAGTACCATAGTACACTATTACGGGAAACAAGGCTTGCACAATCCTGAAGATTCAAAAGAACGGCGCGCCCCGGCAACCTGGCTGCCAAGAGTTTTGCTTCCCGCGCTCCTGCTCCTGCCCGCCATCGGCTGCGCCCCCCTCGATTCCCCGCCGGACTCCCTCGCCCTGCAGCAGCCTTCCCAGCCAATCAGCCGGGAAACACGCCCCGTTTCGCCGCTGAACAGGCCCCGGCCTTTCCTCGCCCCGGAAACGGCACTCCAGGACTGGCAGGCGATCCTGCCCGGCGAGGAGGAAGAGGACCTTGCCACCCTGTACGACTTTCCGATCACCATGAATGAGCAGGTGGAATACTATCTCGACTTTTTCCAGAACCGCCAGCACAAGACCTTCGGCAGCTGGCTCTCCCGCTCGGCCCGCTACCTGCCCATGGTGAAAAAACAGCTCGCAGAGGCGGGCCTGCCCCAGGATCTCGCCTATCTTCCCCTCATCGAAAGCGGCTACAACCTCCGGGCTTACTCCAGCGCCAAGGCGGTTGGCCCCTGGCAGTTCATGCAGGCCACCGGCCGCGGGTACGGGCTGACGGTGAACAGCTATGTCGACGAACGGCGCGACCCCATCAAGTCGACGCAGGCGGCCGTTGCCTACCTGGCGAACCTCTACGAGGAATTCGAATCATGGCACCTGGCGGTGGCTGCCTACAACGCCGGAGAAGGCCGCATCCGGAAGGCGATAAAGGGGGAGGAGTCCACCGATTTCTGGGAGATTGCCAGCGGCAACTACCTGCATTCGGAAACCAGGGAATATGTGCCCAAGCTCATCGCCGCGATCATGATCGCCAAGGATCCGGAGAAATACGGCTTCGCGGACATCGAATACGAAGAGCCCCTGGAGTTTGAAACGGTGGCAGTCCCCCGCTGGACCTCTCTCAAGGCGGTCGCCGTGGCCTGCGACACCGATTTCGAGGAAATCTACGACCTCAACCGCCAGCTCTGCAAGGCCGTCACCCCGCCCAATGTCCCCAGCTACCCGTTGCGGGTCCCGCCGGGCAAGAAGGAGCAGCTCCTGCAAAACTTGCCCCGGGTCAGGGAGGTGGCCACCACCGAATATCACGACCACGTCGTGGGCAAGGGGGAAACCCTGACCAAAATCTGCAAGAAATACGGCCTGCGCAAAACCACCCTGCTCAAGGCGAACAACCTGCAGCGGGAACGACTCACCCTCGGCCAGCGCCTCCGGATCCCTGTCGCGACCACGACCTTCAAGCTCTTCAGCGAAAGTCAGCTGGCCAGGGAAGAGAAAACCCAGCAACCGACCACGCACCAGATTTCCCACAAGGTGCGCAGCGGGGAAACCGTCAGCAGCATTGCCAGGCGGTACAAGGTTTCCAGCCAGCAGATCATTTCCTGGAACAAGCTGAAAAACTCCGGCCGCATCAAGGTCGGCCAGAATCTCTCCCTCCACACCAGCAATGGCGACGTCACCCGACAGACAGACCAGACCGAGGCGACCGTGACACAGGAGATCATCCAGGCGGACAAAAAGAAAGAAACCCGGAGCGCCGGCAAGAGCCCCTCCCCTGCCAGAGAGGGCCAGACGGCGAAGGAAAACAAAACCCCGACCTATCATCTGGTCAAGCTCGGCGACACCCTCTGGTCCATCGCCCGGAAATACCAGCTTTCCCCCAGGGATCTCAAGGACTGGAACCAGCTTGAGGACGACCGCCTCCAGCCGGGCAACCGCCTCCGCCTGAACCTTCCGGAAGACATCGACACCTGATGGAACTGCGCGGCTCCATCGCCCTCGTTCTCGGGGGCGCCAAGGGCATTGGCAAGGCCATTGGCTTTGCCCTGGCCCGCGCCGGCGCAACGGTGCTCCTCACCTACTGGGACTGGCCGGAAGAGGCCGCGGCCATGCAGGAAGAGTTGCGGCTTCTTCCCGGCAACCATGCCGCCTTCCGGATCGACCTGCGCGACCCGCACCAGATAGCCGAGCTTTTCGCCACCATCCGCGCGCGCTACGGCGCCCTCCACATCCTGATCAACAACATCGAACGCGGGGGGATGCCGGTGGTGCATGGCGCCTACACCCCGGAACAGTGGGAACTCGAGATGGCCACCACCCTGCGGGCCAAGTGGTGGGTGATGCGCTCCGCCCTGCCCCTGCTCAAAGAGGCTCCCGCCGCGGCCGTCATCACCTTTTCCTCCATCGCCGGCCTGGTCGGCCGCAGCGGGCCGGCCGGCCTGATCTTCAACGATGGCTACAGCGCGGCCAACCGCGCCGTTTCCTCCTGGACGGAAACCTGGGCCAGGGAGGGCGCCCCCACGGTGCGGGTCAACGAACTGATGCTGGGATTTTTTGAAACCAGGCACGCGGAACAGACCCGGGGCTGGGGACTGCTCAGCGCCAGCCAGCAGGAGGCGATCCGCAGGCATACCCTGCTCGGCCGCACCGGCACCATCGAGGAGCTTGTCAAGGCGGTCTTCTTCCTGCTCACCGAAGCGACCTTCATGACCGGCGGCGTCATCCGCATGGACGGCGGCTATGTGCTGGGCGGCGAGGAAATCCCCCCCATGCCGCCGGGGGTGGAATAGAACTTACTTTTTCTGCCCCATCCGGGCGAGCAGATCCTCCACCGCCCACTCCGGAATCTGATGCAGGATCATCTCCACAGCCTTGGCCTTCATGTCGTCCGCCTTCTTGGGGATGCCGCCTTCGCTCGCCGCCATCTCCGCCATGATGTCCTCGGCGTCGAACCAGCAGATCTCCTGATCGTTGTGGTCATAGACCGTCAGCACCCGACGGTTCTCCTCATGGAGATGCTCTTCTTCCATCACCGCTCCGACCATTTTCTTGGCCAGTTCATAGGGGATGCATTTCGTTTCGTCCGCACTCATCATCTTCTCCTCGGGCCACCATCCGCCGACAGGGACGGGAAGGGGCCGGCAAAATCTTCTTGTCTCGACACCAGGAAAAACTCACTCCTCACTACTCCATTTCCGCGATCTTTTCAACCGCTGCCTCTTTTCCCCACCGTAGCCGACCCTTCCCTTTTCCGCCTTGACGCCTCCGGGGCAGGCTGGTAAGTAGGAGCCTGGATCAGCCACGGGAGTTTGGAATGATGAAACACGAGCGCTTCATGCGCCTCGCCCTGGACCAGGCCCGCGAGGCCCTGGCCGCAAACGAATTTCCGGTGGGCGCCGTCATCGTCGCCGACGGAGAGGTGATGGCCGCGGGCAAACGGGCAAACAGCCTCAACGAGAGCGCCACCGAACTCGATCATGCCGAGATCGTCGCCCTGCGCGATCTTCTGGCCCGGCGTCCCGACATCGCCAGGACCAGCCTTGCCGTCTACTCCACCATGGAGCCCTGCCTGATGTGCTACAGCACTCTGCTGCTGAACGGAGTGCGCACCATCGTCTATGCCTACGAAGACGCCATGGGCGGCGGCACCGGCCTGCGGCTCGCCGACCTTGCCCCGCTCTATCGCGCCATGGAGCCGGAGGTGCGCATCGTACCCAGGGTGCTGCGGCCGGAAAGCCTCCAGCTTTTCAAAGAGTTTTTCACCAAGGCCGAAAACAGCTACTGGCAGGGAAGCCTGCTCGAGCGATACACCCTCTCCCAACCCTGACCCTCCCTCGCCACCATGAATCAATCCCTTGCCAGAACCATCCACTTCAGGCCGCAGGAACGCAACATCTTCTTTCATCTCCTCACCGCCTGCAATCTCTCCTGCCGCCACTGCTACATCAATCCGGCCCAGCACGGAACCGGCACCGTCTCCCGGCAGACCATGGAAGAATGGCTCACCCTTTTCTACAATCCGGCCAAGGAGAGCAACGTGATCTTCCTGGGCGGCGAGCCCACCCTGCACCCGGACCTCGTCCACGGCATCCGCTTTGCCCGCTCTCTGGGCTACAGGAGCATCACCATCGACTCGAACGGTTTTCTCCACCACAACCTGCTCGACCGCCTCTCTCCGGACGAGGCCGTACTCAGCTTCAGCCTTGACGGCCCGGACCCGGCGGTGAACGATCCGCTCCGCGGCGAGGGGGTGTTCGCCGTCTGCCGGGGCAATCTGGAAAAGGCCATTGCCCTGGGCTTTGACGTGAGCGTCATCTATACGGTGAGCAGCCTCAACCTCAATCACCTGCACCGCATGCCGGAACTGCTCGCCTCCCTGGGCTGCAAGCGCTTCTTCATCCAGGTCATCGGCCTGCGCGGCAAGTCGGCTGCCGGCGGCCAGGGAGGCCTGCAGGTGAGCCCGGAGGAATGGCTGCGGGTGATTCCCGAAGTGGCCAGCAACGCGGCACGGCGGGGAATCCATGTCATCTACCCCAAGGTCTTTCTGGAGAGCGGCGAGGAATTCCAATGCGCGGGCCTGGTGGCGGAGAACTATTTCATCTTCCCCAACGGCCGCGTCTATCTCTGCCCGCTCTGCGAGGATTTCCCTCTGCACAGCCATCGGATCGAGGGGAAACGACTCGTCGAAAACGAAGGCATCACCGAAAAGAAGCTCTTTTCCCTCACCATCCCCGAAGGCTGCGTGATGAACAAGCTCCTGCAGCCGGGCAACATCGAATACCATGCGGACGGCAGCCCCCGCCACCGCATCTCCTGCTGCCTCCTGAAACAGGAACTGCGCTGATTCTCCCCGCATCCCCTTCCGCCTTCCGGAGCCCCAAACCGGAAGGACGCAAAAAACGCCTATTTCCAAAGAGAAAAAAACCGCAAACCGCTTGGCAGGCCAAAAATGTTCTGCTAGGCTGATGCAAACACTGGGAAGAGGCGACCCGGGTCGCCAACGCACGGACAACCACATCACGTTAAGGAGGGGAAAAGAAAACCATGTACCACGGAAAAAAAGATGCTCCACTGCCCTGGCTGCTCAAGGGCGGCCTGCTCGGCCTCTCGCTCTTTGTTGCCGCCAACGCCCATGCCGCCTCGGCGCTCACGCCGGACGACTGCATCAAGTGCCACGACAAGGAGCCGCAGGAAATCGCCGACAACGGCGGAGCCCACAAGGCGCAGATAGGCTGCGTGGATTGCCACGAGGGACACCCGCCCCGGGTGAAAAACATCATTCCGGTCTGCAGCCAGTGCCACAGCGGCGCCGACCACTTCAAACTGGAAAAATGCGGCGAATGCCACAGCAACCCGCACACCCCCCTGGCCATCACCCTGGCCGACGGCCTGACCGCCCCCTGCCTGACCTGCCACACGGATCAGATCGCGCAGCTCAAGGAGCGTCCCAGCAAGCACAGCGAGCAGGCCTGCAGTACCTGCCACCGCGAAAAGCACAAGTTCATCCCCAACTGCACCGACTGCCATGCGCCCCACACCCAGGGCCAGACGCAGAAAGAGTGCCTGACCTGCCACAAGCCGCACATGCCGCTGGAGGTCACCTATCCGGAAAACACCCCGTCCAGCGCCTGCGCCGCCTGTCATGCGGAGGTCGACAAGCAGCTGAAGGCGAACCCGGCCAAGCACGCCACCCTGGAGTGCGCTGCCTGCCACCAGGAAAAGCACAAGATGATCCCCAAATGCCAGGGCTGCCACGGCGACAACCCGCATCCGGCGCCCATGCACGCGAAGTTCCCGCAATGCGGCCAGTGCCACGGCATCGCCCATAATCTCAACAAGTAGCCGCCAGCCAGTTCCGCGGACGCAAGAAGGGCCGGGGGGGTATCCCCTCGGCCCTTCTTGCTTGTAAGCCGCCGCTCCCCGCCCTTTTCTCAGCTCAAGGAGTGGGCTTCCTTGTGGCACTCGACACAGTTTTTGCCTTTTTTGCGGTGCTTTTTGCAGCCAAGCCGTTTCTCGTGACAAGAAAGACATTGCGGCGGCGGCAGGGAATGGTCCCCGTTGTGGCAAAAGGCACAGGTCAGGTTGCGATGCCGCCGCTTTGTGGCGGCCAGTTTGGCCGCCACCTCGGGATGGCAGGGCTGACAGGACTTGCCTGGCATCTCCTGCGGGATGCGGACCCGGGTGGGGGTGTGGGCGGGATGACAAAGGAGGCACTCGGCCATGTTCTGCCCATCGAGATGGGGTGAATGGCAATGGAGGCACCCCGATGTCTCCCTGTGGACAGGGTGGCAAAAGGCACAGGATTGCAAGGCATGCCGGCTCGGATGCTCGGCAAATTCCCGGCCCTGCTTCTCGTGGCAGGCCAGACACTCCTCCCTGGCGTCACCGGGAAGCTCAAGAGAGGTCAGAGGCATGTGCGCCGCAGTATGGCATCTGGTGCAGCTTTCCAGGGAAAAATGGGGAGAGTCGGAATGGCATTGGGAGCAGGGGGGAATGAGAACCTCCCCCTTGGGCGGGTGGCTGCCCTGGTGGCAGTCAAGGCAGGAAACACTGCTCTGGTGACGCCCCCCCTTCACGCTGACGGCGTCGGCCTCGTAGGAATGGCATTTCGCGCAATCGGCGGCGAGCAGAGCCTGTCCGGGCTCCGCCCGGAGGGGAGTGCCGAAAAGCAGGACGAGCAGAAGGCCAAGCCCCCCCGTCCGCAATGCGGAACAAGACTTCTGCAGATTGCCTTTCACCTTCACGTCTTCCCCCTGTCGAGAACAAAATCCGCTCAAAAAAAAATCAACTCACCGTAACGCCCCGCCCCCCGCCTCCACCTTCCCGCCCTTGTAAAGGAGTACCGGCCAACTCCCTTTCCGTACGATTTTTTTCCTGCTTCGCGGCCAGTATACAAAAACGTCGCCGCCAAGCAAAGAAAATCGGGAGGAGATGAGCAAAGATTTTGCACGCTAACCCCGGCAGATCCACGCCGCCGGAAAGAAAGGCCGGCAGCAGAGGCCGGGCGAAAATTCCCGGTTGTGTCTCAAGGCCAGGTCGTCTATGATACGTACTTTTTTAGACACTCCGCAGACAGGCGGGAGCTTTCATCCGCCCCGAAAACCACCCAGCAATTTTCCAGGTGCACATATGACGATCACCCTTCTCGATTACGGCGCCGGCAACGTGCGCAGCGTGCGCAACGCCATCAGAAAACTCGGCCATGAAGTCAAAGACGTCAAAAAACCGGGAGATATCGACAATGCCGAAAAACTGATCTTTCCCGGGGTGGGCAGCTTCGGCAGCGCCATGGGCCGCCTGCGCGAATACGGCTATATCGAGCCGCTCCTTCGCTACCTGCGCGATGACCGGCCCTTTCTCGGCATCTGCCTGGGCCTGCAGACCCTGTTCGAGGGGAGCGAGGAAGCCCTCGGGGTCCAGGGACTCGGCCTCATCAAGGGCCAGGTGCGGCGCTTTCGTAGCGCAGGCCTCGCCATCCCGCAGATCGGCTGGAACGGGATCAAGGCCCGCAAGGCCTCTGGCCTCCTCACGGGCCTGAACGGGGAGAAGCTCTACTTTGTCCACTCGTACCGGGCCGCGGCCGAGCCCGGCAATGAGGAATGGATTCTCACCACCACCGACTACGGGGAGGAATTCATCAGCAGCGTCCAGAAGGGCAAGGTGGCCGCCTGCCAGTTCCACCCCGAGAAAAGCGGGCAGGCCGGGCTGAGGATTCTCGAAAACTTCCTGACCTCTGCCTCTCCCGCCACCGGAAACGCCGCTGGCGCGCCCGACACCACCGCGCAGCAGACAAAGATCGCCAAGCGCATCATCGCCTGCCTCGACGTGCGCAGCAACGACGCCGGCGACCTGGTGGTGACCAAGGGCGACCAGTACGATGTCCGGGACAGGGGCGAGGTGCGCAACCTCGGCAAACCGGTGGACCTGGCCAGGCGTTACTACGAAGAGGGCGCCGACGAGGTGACCTTTCTGAACATCACCGCCTTCCGCGCCTTTCCCCTCAAGGACCAGCCCATGCGCGAAGTGCTGGAACGCACCTCGGAGCAGGTCTTTGTGCCGCTCACCATCGGCGGCGGTATCCGCGAGTTCACCGACTCGGAGGGCAGGCACTATTCGGCCCTGGATGTCGCCTCGGAATATTTCCGTTCCGGAGCCGACAAGATCTCCATCGGCAGCGACGCGGTGGAGATTGTCGAGGAGTACCGCAAGACCGGCCAGAAAACCGGAAAAAGCTCCATCGAGCAGATCTCGCGGATCTACGGCAACCAGGCCGTGGTCATCTCCGTGGACCCGCGCCGGGTCTACGTGAAATCCCCGGCGGAGACCCGGCGCCACACCATCAAGACCGCCTTTCCCGGCCCCAACGGCGAGGAATACTGCTGGTACCAGTGCACTGTGAAGGGAGGCCGCGAGGGCCGCGACGTGGATGCCCTGGAGCTGGCAAAAGCCTGCGAGGAGCTGGGGGCCGGGGAAATACTCCTGAACTGCATCGACAAGGACGGCACCAACTCCGGCTTTGACCTGGAGCTGATCCGCCACATCAAGGAGGCGGTCACCATCCCGGTCATCGCCTCCAGCGGCGCCGGCAGGGTGGAGCACTTCTCCGAGGTCTTCGCTGAAACCAACGCCGACGCCGCCCTGGCCGCCGGCATCTTCCACCGCCGCGAGGTACCCATCTCCGCGGTGAAGGAGCATCTGCGGGCAGAGGGGATTGAAATCAGGTAGGCTCGGCCCGACACCACTGCCCCCATGGGCCTCCGGCCGACACATTCTCACGAAAAGGTAAAGGCATGAAAAAACTGACCGCCCTCCTGCTTCTCGTGCTCCTGGCCTTCTTGTGCGCAGGCTGCGGAATCCCCGATCTCCCGGGGCCCATCGGCATTCCGGGCCTTTAGCCGCTGACCGGGAGAAAGCGGCTTCCTCCCAAGGCCGGCCTCAACCCTTGCCTGCGAATACCCGGCTGATGAGAATGCCCGCCTCGTAAAGCCCGAAGAGCGGCAGGGCGAGGAGAATGGTGGAGACAATATCCCCCACGGTGAGCAGGAAGGAAAGAACGACTATAGCGAGATAAAAGTACTTGCGGCGCCGGGCAAAGTAGCCCCTAGCCACGATGCCGACCTTGGTCGCCATGACCATGAGAAAGGGAATCTCGAAGGAAAGGCCGAAGGCGAGCGCGGCCCGGGCCACGAAGGTGAGGTAGGAATCGAGCCTCGGCAGGGGGATGAGCCTCTCGGTGGCAAAGCTCAGCAGAAAGGAAAGCGTCTGCGGCAGGACCACATAGTAGGCAAAGACGATGCCGCCGGCAAAGAGGGCGCTGCCCCAGAAGACCACCCGCCTGGCCATCTGCCGTTCGTGCCGGTGCAGGCCCGGGGAGACAAACCGCCAGGCCTGATGGCAGCAGACCGGGAAGCCGGCCATCAAACCGACGAGCAGGGAAATCTTCAGATAGCTGACAAAGGCTTCGGTGAGATTGGTATAGACGAGCCTGGCCAGGGTCGGATGGCCCTTGATGAGCGGGGCCATGAAAAAGCGGGCGAGCTGTTCGGAAAAGGCGTAGGCCGTGGCGGTGCAGAGCAGGATGGCCAGGAAGGAAACCAGGACCCGATGCCGCAGCTCGGCAAGATGCGAGGAAAAATGGCCGGCGACAACGCTCATCCCGACTTGCTCGCGCCTTTCTCAGCCGGCGGCGCGGCCTCCTCTGCGGCGGGCGGCGGCAGGGGCGAGGCAACCGCGTCGATCTCCGGCGCCCCCTCTTCCGGCACCGTGGTCGAGGGCAGGTTGGGATAGTCGCTGCCCAGCCTCTGCTGCCAGGGATCCTGCTTCAGTTCGTCCTTCAGCTCCTCATCCAGGCTCTCCTTGAGGGAGGAAGCGGTTTTTTTGAGCTCCAGCACTCCCTTGGCAATGGATTTCGCCATCTCCGGCAGCTTCTCCGGACCCACCACTATGAGGGCTATGCCCATGATCAGAATCAATTCCGGGAGTCCGATGCCAAACATGCAATTCCCTCATGCTCAAGAAAGAGGCCTGCGCCTGCGAAACCAGAGCGCAATCTACGGTATTTGCCCTGGCCTGTCAAGGATCCGGGAGGCCGGCGAAATGCGGCGCACGGGCAAGTTGCCCCTGCGGCACAAACATTCCCCCTCTGGCGGATTGACAATTCCTCCCGCTTTGACTAAGTTGCACGGTTGCGCTCGCAAACCATGCACTGCGTGTGTCCTTTGCACTGCGCCTATTTTGTTGCCTGGCATCCGCGCGGAAGCCGCTGCCTGAAGAACAGACGCGAAGAGGAAGCGATCTTTGCGGCCACGGCGCCTTTGCGTCAAAAAAACAAAGCGATGGAGTAGAACAATGGCCAATGTGGTGATCATCGGGACGCAATGGGGCGACGAGGGCAAGGGCAAGATCGTCGACCTGCTGACAGGATATGCCGATTATGTGGTGCGCTTTCAGGGAGGCAACAATGCCGGCCATACCCTGGTGGTCGAAGGCAGAAAATTTGTCTTTCACCTCATCCCCTCCGGCATCCTCTACGAAAACAAGAAATGTTTCATCGGCAACGGCGTGGTCCTCGACCCCGGCGTCCTGCTTGAGGAAATGAGCAAACTCGCCGCCAGCGGCCTGCCGGTCAATCCCCAGCGCCTGATGATCAGCGAACGCGCCAACCTCATCATGCCCTACCACCGGGTCCTCGATTCCTGCAGCGAATCGGCCCTTAAGAGCGGCAAGAAAATCGGCACCACCGGCCGCGGCATCGGCCCCTGTTACGGCGACAAGATTCTCCGCAAGGGCATCAAGGCCGGCGACCTCCTGGACCCGGAACTTTTCAAGGAGAAACTTGCGGAAAACCTGGAGGAAAAGAACTTCCTCCTCACCAAGCGGTTCGGCACCGAACCCCTCTCCGCGGAGAAGGTCTTCGACGAGTTCATGCGCCATGCCGAAAAGCTCGGCCCCTTCATCGACAACGTTTCCGTGGCCCTGGACCAAGGCCGCAGGGCCGGCAAGCATATCCTCTTTGAAGGCGCGCAGGGCACCCAGCTCGACATCGACCACGGCACCTA
>DDXK01000136.1:0-650 GCA_002347185.1 Desulfobulbaceae bacterium UBA2262
TCGTTGAGCTCGCTGAAGGCGTTGGCCAGTTCCCGGCCGGTGATGAAGAGCTCGAAGCGGTCGGTCACCTCGGGGTTTGCCTCGTTGCGTCGGGCCAGGGGGGAAACCTCGGTGGGATACTGGGTGACGAAGGTGGGGTTGATGAGCTTTTCTTCGACCAGCAGCTCGAAGAGCTCGGTCTTCGCCTTGCCGTGCCCGGCCTGGGGCTCGAGTTCGATTCCCTTTTCCAGGGCCAGCTGCCTGGTTTTCGCGGGATCGCCGAGTATCTCCGGAGCGACGCCGCCCACCTCGATGAGCGCCTCGTTCATGCTGTAGCGCTTCCAGGGCGGGGAGAGGTCCACCTCCTGCCCCTGGTAAGTGACGACCATGGAGCCGCAGACCTCGGCGGCGATGTAGGAAACCATCTCCTCGGTGAGATCCATCAGGTCTTCATAGGTGGCAAAGGCCTGGTAGAACTCCAGCATGGTGAATTCCGGATTGTGGCGGGTGGAAAGTCCTTCGTTCCTGAAGTTGCGGTTGATCTCGAAGACCCGTTCGAAGCCGCCGACCAGCAGGCGCTTCAGGTAGAGCTCCGGTGCGATGCGCAGGTAAAGGTCCATGCCCAGGGCGTTGTGGTGGGTCTTGAAGGGCTTGGCCGTGGCGCCGCCGGC
>DDXK01000136.1:693-21160 GCA_002347185.1 Desulfobulbaceae bacterium UBA2262
GCAGGGGGCGCAGGGATTTGGTCACCGGCTTCAGCGCCACCGCCTCGATGGTCAGCTCGCCGGTCTGGGTACGGAAGAGCTTGCCGGAAAAGCCGGCGATGTCCCCCACATCCATCTTCTTGAAGATCTGGTAGGCGTCGGCCCCCACCTCGTCGCGTTTCACATAGACCTGGATTCTGCCCGATTCGTCCTGCAGATGGAGGAAGGAGGCCTTGCCGAATTTGCGCAGGGCCATGATCCGCCCGGCCACCGACTTGCTCCCTTCCTCCACCGGAGCCTCGGCATTGGCGTTTTTTTTGAGGATGTCGATGATCCGGTGCTGGGGCTTGTAGTCGTTGGCGTAGAGGTTGATCCCCAACTCCGAGAGTTCCTGTGCCTTCTGCCGGCGCTGTTTCAAGACCTGGTTCAGTTCGTCCATGGCTGTATCTGCTCGATGTATGCGTTGTAATTGTGATTGATGGGTGGCTGGAGACAGTCTCCCTGGCCGGGGCTACAGATATTTGCCGCGGATGGCCGCGGAGAGGTCGCGGGTCAGGGCCAGCACCTTCCGCGCCTGGGCAAGGGGCAGGGAACCGGTCCCGCAGCTGGGGGTAATCAGGCTCTGTCTGGCCAGGGCTGGCATGTCCCACTCGGCGTTGACCAGCTGCGCCGCCTGTTTTTCCCAGAGCGCAAAGAGCGACTCCGTTGATTCCCGGTCGATCTCTTCCGTCTTGGCGGTGGGCACGATGCCCCAGGCAAGGATGCCGCCGCGATTCAGGAAGGCGTAGAGGGCGTCCTGGCAGGCGGCCAGTTTGTCAAAAAAACCGTAGGCGTCGAAACTGACGATGTCGAGATTCGTGGAGAGGAGAAAATCCCAGTCGGTGTTGGCGCAGACATGGACGCCGGCCAGGCCGCCGGCGCTCTGGATCGCTCCCATCACCTCGTTGAGATCCTGGCCGATGTCGTCCAGGGAGACGGTGATGAAGGCGGAGGAGCCGAGACCGGCCAGGGCGGGTTCGTCGACGAAAACGATGACCGGCGCGCCCAGTTCCCCGAGAAAGCGTGTCTGCCAGGCCGCTTTCAGGCAGAGCCCTTTCACCGCCAGTTCGCGGATGGTGGGATCGTGGTAGGCGGCCCGTCCCTCCTGGTCGTGGAGGCCGGTGAGCAGGGTGAAAGGGCCGGTGATCTGGCCCTTGACCGCAATGGCCTTTCGGGCGGCCATGGCGTCCCGGAAGGCATAGAGCCCTTCGGCCCGGTTCCTGCCGACTGCGAAAGGCGAATCGGCGAGCAGGGAGGGGTCCTCGCTGGCCGCAAGATATTGCTCGTAGTAGGCGAGCATTGCGGCCTCGAAATTTTCGGTCTGGATATTGAAAAAAGTGCGTTCGTCCTCCTCGACGAGGCCGGGGATGCCTTCGCTGAACTGATTGAGCATGCCTTCGAGGGGATTGCCCGGCATTTGCGGCCAGAGTGGAATTTGGGGCACATGGGCAAGGATGAGGGAGAGCGCCTCGTCACTGCTGGTGACGGGCAGGCTGCCGATGAGGGTCGCGTGGGCGCCGGCTGGGAAGCGGGGGGATTCGGTTTTTTCGCGCATGGGGTTCTCGCTGCTGAAAAGTGAATTTCTCCAGGGCGTGGAGCAGGCATACTAGCTATCAATAATGGGGCGAAAAGTCAATCCATTTCGAGGTCGCGGCGGAAGGGCGGCGGAGAGCGGCATTTTTAAGGCGGTCCGGAAGAAAGCCGTCCTTCCTGCCCTGCGCAGGTTTGTTTGCTCGCGGAAAAAGGGGCGTCGTGGGGATGGGCGTACGCCATCCTTGACTGCGTGGTGAAAGTTGGTTATTTTTTGTTGTTCAAGCGAGAGTGGCGGAATTGGTAGACGCACTGGTTTTAGGCACCAGCGCCTTCGGTGTAGGGGTTCGACTCCCCTCTCTCGCACCAATCGGAGACTTTGTGGTTGCCCGCGGCAGGGCTGGCCTCGGGCAACATACCTGTCAGTAACTGTATCGTTCGTTAAGTTCTCATAACAAGGAAGGTATTGCATGCAGATCAATGTCGAGGATGTGAGTTCGCTTACCAAAAAAATGATCATCACCCTGCCCCAGGAACTGGTGGGCAAGGAGATGGAGTCCGCCTATAAGAAGCTCTCTTCCGAGGCCAATCTGAAGGGCTTCCGCAAGGGCAAGGTACCCCGCAAGGTCCTGGAGAAGAACTATGGCCCCAAGGTCGAATACGATGTCGCCGAGAAGCTGATCCAGGAAAGTTATTTCGACGCCCTGGAGAAAAGCAAGCTTGACGCGGTGGTACACCCCGACATCCGGGAGCAGAAGTTCGTCGAGGACGGCACCTTCCGTTACACGGCCGAAGTCGATGTCCGGCCGCAGTTCGAGCTGGGCGAGTATAAAGGGGTGGAGATCGAGCAGGCCGAGGCCGTGGTGAGCGACGAGGAGCTCTCCGCCGAACTCGAGGCCCTGCGCAAGCAGATGGCCCCGTTACGGAGCGTCGCGGACAGGGGGGTGGCCGAGGGGGATCTGGCCATCATCGATTTTCAGGGTTTTCACAACGGCAACCCCATCAAGCAGGTGGTTGGTGAAAATTATTCCGTCGATGTCGGCTCCGGCCAGTTCGGCAAGGAATTCGAGGCGAAGCTGACCGGCCTCTGCAAGGGTGATGAAACCGCGCAGCAGGTCGATTTTCCCGAGAATTTCGCCAACCCCATCCTCGCCGGCAAGAAGGTCGAGTTCAAGATCAAGGTGAAGGATGTCAAGGAGCGGGTGCTGCCCGAGCTCAACGACGACTTTGCCAAGGAGGTGGGCGCGGAGTTCGCCACCCTCGCCGACCTGAAGGCGCATATCACCGAGAAGAAATTGCAGGCCAAGAAGGATGGCCAGCGCAGCGAGCTCACCGACAAGCTGATGAAGGCGTTGATCGAAAGGCATGCCTTTGAGGTGCCGCCCCGCCTGGTCGCCTACGAGGTCAACGCCATGATCAAGGATCTGGAGGAGAACCTGGAGCGCCAAGGTGTCACCCTGGAGGCGGCGGGGCTCAACCGGGACAAGCTGGTCGAGCAGTACAAGGTCGCCGCCGAGGCCCGGGTAAAGGGCGATTTCATCCTCAAGAAGGTGGCGGAAAAGGAAGCGCTGAAACTCGAAAACGAGGACATCGACAAGGGGTTTCAGCGGATTTCCCAGCAGTACAACATGCCGGTCAGCGAGGTGAAGAAATATTTTTCAAACCGTGACGATCTGCTCCCCTTCATGGCCGAATTGCTCAACGAGAAAATCCTCAATTTTCTCCTGGATGCCGCCACCGTGAAGGTCGTGCCCCCTGCTGCCGCGTGAGCGGGGTTCAGAGAAAATTCGAGAAGGAGCAAGCTATGAGCCTTATCCCCATGGTGGTTGAACAGAGTCCCCGCGGCGAGCGCGCCTATGATATCTATTCCCGGCTTCTCAAGGAGCGGATCATATTCCTGGGCACGGCAATCAATGACGATATAGCCAATATCATCATCGCCCAGATCCTCTTTCTCGAGGCGGAAGACCCGGACAAGGACATCACCTTTTACATCAATTCTCCGGGTGGCGTCGTGACCGCGGGGCTGGCCATCTACGATACCATGCGCTACGTGAAGTGCGATATCGCCACCCTCTGCATGGGGCAGGCGGCCAGCATGGGCGCGGTGCTTCTTGCCTCCGGGACCGAGGGCAAACGCTACGCCCTGCCCAATTCCCGGATCATGCTCCACCAGCCCATGGGCGGTTTTCAGGGGCAGGCCACGGACATCGAGATCCATGCCAATGAGATTCTGCGGATGCGGCAATCCTTGAACACCATCCTTGCCAATCATACCAAACAGAAGATCAAGAAGATCCAGACCGACACGGAGCGCGATTTTTTCATGGGCGCCGAAGAGGCCAGGAAATACGGGATCATTGACAAGGTGTTGTTGAAACGCACCCCCGCCGAGGAGGAGTCGTAAGCATGGCAAAAGACCATAATGGCGAAGTCGAGGTGACCTGCTCCTTCTGCGGGAAAAGCCAGGACGAGGTCAAGAAGCTCATAGCCGGACCGACGGTGTACATCTGCAACGAGTGCATCGATCTTTGCAACGAGATCGTCAGCGAAGACCGGCAGCATGAGCTGGAGGCCCAGACCGGAATTTCCGGGCTGAAGCCGCACGACATCAAGGCCCACCTGGATCAGTACGTGATCGGCCAGGAAAAGGCCAAGAAGGTTCTGGCCGTCGCAGTCCACAACCATTACAAGCGGATAGAGGCGCAATTGCGCGGAGATGCCAATCAGGTCGAGCTGCAGAAGAGCAACATCCTGCTGGTCGGCCCCACCGGCAGTGGCAAGACCCTGCTGGCCCAGACCCTGGCCAAGATCCTTAATGTGCCCTTTGCCATGGCCGACGCCACCACTCTCACCGAGGCGGGGTATGTGGGCGAGGATGTCGAGAATATCCTGGTCAACCTCCTGCAGGCGGCGGACCACGACATCCAGCGGGCCAGTCGCGGCATCATCTATATCGACGAGATNNTTTTTATCTGCGGCGGCGCCTTTGTCGGGCTGGACGGGGTGATCAAGCAGCGTACCGGCACCAAGTCCATGGGCTTCGGCGCCAAGGTGGTGGGCAAGCCCAAGAAGACCATGGGTGATATCCTGGCCCAGGTTCAGGCCGAGGATCTGCTCCGTTTTGGCCTGATTCCCGAGCTGGTCGGCCGTCTGCCCGTGGTGGCCACCATGGAGGAGCTGGACGAGCAGGATCTGGTCCGGGTGTTGCGCGAACCCAGGAATGCCCTCACCAGGCAGTATGAGAAGCTTTTCGAGTTTGACAACATCCGCCTGCGCTTCACCGAGGGCGCGCTCACCGCCATCGCCCAGCAGGCGATCAAGCGGAAATCCGGGGCCCGTGGGCTGCGCACCGTCATGGAGCAGGCGATGCTCGATATCATGTATGAGCTGCCTTCCAAGGAGAACGTGCGGGAATGCGTGATCAGCGAACAGGTCATCCTCAACGGCGACTATCCCGTGATTCTCTTCGACAATGAGGAAGGGGCCAAGAAAAGCGCCTGAGCCGGGGCGTTCCTCCTAATCCGTGCAGGGAACCAGAAAGCTTATGGCTGAATTCGACACCGAGCAGAAAAATATCTATCCCATGATGCCGCTGCGGGACATCGTCGTCTTCCCGCACATGGTGGCGCCGCTGGTGGTTGGCCGGGAGCGTTCCATCAAGGCCCTGGAAGAGGCCATGGCCAAGCGTTCCGAAATTTTTCTCTCCACCCAGAAGGACGCCTCCGAGGATGATCCCACCGAGGAGAGCGTGCATGTGGTGGGCACCGTGGCCACGGTCATGCAGCTGCTCCGCCTGCCGGACGGTACGATCAAGGCTCTGGTCGAGGGAAAGCGCAGGGCCAGGATCGTGCGGCATCTGCCCAGCCCGGACTATTTCGTGGTCCAGGTCCAGGAGGAGCCGGTCCGGGAGGATGGAGGCGCCGAGGCCATTGCCTTTGTCCGGGAGATCCAGACGAGGTTCAAGGAGTACGTCAAATACAACAAGAAGGTGCCCGGCGAGGTGATCAAGTCTCTGGCCCGCATCGAGAGCCCGGCGAAGTTCGTCGACGTCCTGGCGGCCCATCTGCCCCTGAGCGTGGAGGAAAAGCAGAAGATCCTCGAGTGTTTTGGCGTGCTCGACCGGCTGGAGCAGGTGCTCGCCTTGATCCACAAGGAAATCGAGATCGCCGAACTCGAGGAAACCATCCGTTCGCGGGTGAAAAAGAAAATCGACAAGACCCAGCGGGACTACTATCTTGCCGAGCAGATCCGCGCCATCCAGAAGGAGATGGGCACTTCCGAGGATGGCACCAGCGAGGTCGATGAGCTGGAGCGGGCCATAAGGGAGAAAAATCTGCCCGAGGCCGCCCGTGCCAAGCTCGAACAGGAGTTCAAGAAGCTGAAGATGATGCCTGCCATGTCCGCGGAAGCGACGGTGGTGCGCAACTATATCGATTGCATTCTCAGCCTCCCCTGGCGGGAAAAAACCGAGGAAAAGATCGATATCGGCGAGGCCGAGCGCATTCTGGAACAGGATCATTACGGCCTGCTCAAGCCCAAGGAGCGCATCCTCGAATATCTTGCCGTGCAGGCGCAGGTGGAGAAGATCAAAGGGCCCATCCTCTGCCTGGTCGGACCGCCGGGGGTAGGCAAAACCTCCCTCTGCAAATCGGTGGCCAGGGCCATGGGCCGCAAGTTCGTTCGCCTTTCTTTGGGCGGGGTCCGCGACGAAGCGGAGATCCGCGGGCACCGGCGTACCTATATCGGCGCCATGCCGGGCCGCATCATCCAAGGGCTCAAGACCGTGGCCTCCAACAATCCGGTCTTCATGTTCGACGAAATCGACAAGGTCGGCTCCGATTATCGGGGCGACCCCTCCTCGGCCCTGCTCGAGGTGCTCGACCCTGCCCAGAACAGCGAGTTCACCGATCATTACCTCAACATGCCCTTCGATCTTTCCAAGGTCATGTTCATCACCACCGCCAACATGGCGGACACCATCCCGGCCCCGCTTTACGACCGGATGGAGGTGATCCGCCTGGCCGGCTACACCCTGGAGGAGAAGGTTGAGATCGCCCGGCGCTACCTGGTGCCGCGCCAGCTCGAAGAAAACGGCATCACCTCCCGGCAGCTCCAGCTCGACGACGCCATGCTGGCCAGAATCATCACCAACTATACCCGGGAGGCGGGTCTGAGGAACCTGGAGCGCGAGATCGGCACCATCTGCCGGAAGATCGCCCGCAAGGTCGCCGAGGGCAGCAAGGGCCCCTTTGCCGTGAGCGAGCGGACCTTGAGCAAGTACCTCGGCCCGCCCAAGTTCACCCCCGAGTCGGAAACCGAGATCATCGATCAGCCCGGCATGGCCACCGGCCTCGCCTGGACCGAGGTGGGCGGCGAGATCCTCTATGTGGAGGTCTCCATCCTGAAGGGGCGCGGCAACCTGACCCTGACCGGACAACTGGGCGAGGTGATGAAGGAGTCGGCCCAGGCCGCCCTGAGCTTCTGCCGCTCACGCCTCAAGAAGCTCAAACTCGGGGACAATTATTTCGACGAGGTCGATATCCACGTGCATGTGCCGGCCGGCGCCATCCCCAAGGACGGCCCCTCCGCCGGCGTCACCATCGCCACCGCCATGTACTCGGCCCTGGCCAGGAAGAAGGTGCGCCAGGACGTGGCCATGACCGGCGAGGTCACCCTGCGTGGCCGGGTGCTGCCCATCGGCGGCCTCAAGGAAAAGGCCCTGGCCGCGCTCAGGGCCGGGATCACCACGGTGATCATCCCGGACCTCAACAAAAAGGATCTGGTGGAGATCCCGGAGGATCTCCGCAAGAAGATCACCTTTGTCCCGGTGAAGAACATGGACCGCATCCTCTCCATCATTTTCCGGGATTGAGGCGGTGCCTGCCTTCGGCGCGGAAAGGGGTGACGGCCGATGACCAATGGCGAGGAGGGGAGAGCGGCGGAAAAGAGGCGCGCCCTTCCCGCCATGGCCCGCCTGCTCGGCCTGCTCGGCCTCGCCGCGCTCCTGGCTTTTGGCGGCTGGTCCTTCTGGCTCTGGTCCTACGCGGGCAGCCCAGGTCCCCTTGCCGAGAGGAAGGGCCTTCTTGTCCAGATTCCACCCGGAACCAGCTTCGCCGGCATCGAAAAGATCCTGGTGGAAAAAGGGGTTGTCCGGCCCGACCGCCGTTTCTTTTTTCTCGCCCGCCGGCATGGCCTCACCCAGCGCCTGCGGGCCGGGGAGTATCGTTTCCAGCCCGGCCAGACCCCCTATGAAGTCCTCCGCCTCCTGGAATCGGGCGCCAGCGTCCGCTGGCCCCTGACCATCCCGGAAGGGGCCAATATCCATCAGATTGCCGGGCTGCTGGCCGCGGGCGGCTGGGGCGAGCGGGAGCGGATCCTCGCCCGGCTCCGTGCTCCGGAGCTTCGTGCCAGATATGGGGTGGCGGGGGAAAGCCTGGAGGGCTATCTCTTTCCCGATACCTACCATCTCGGGCGGGGGCAGCCGGTGGAGGCGATCATCGCCGCCATGGTGGAGCGGGGCCGGCAGGTGCGTGCAGAAGTGGGGGAGCTGGCGGAGAACCCCTTCGGCCTGAGCGCCCACCAGGTCATCACCCTGGCCTCCATCGTGGAAAAGGAGACGGCCCTGGCCGAAGAGCGGCCTCTCATCGCGCGGGTTTTTCTGAATCGCCTCCGGAAGGGGATGCGGCTGCAGACCGACCCCACGGTGATCTACGGGATCAGCGATTTCGATGGCAACCTCACCCGGGCCGACCTCCTGCGGCCCACTCCCTACAACACCTATGTGATCAAGGGGTTGCCGCCCGGTCCCATCGCCAACCCCGGCCGGGCCTCCATCGAGGCGGTGCTGCGGCCGGCGGAGAGCCGGGCCCTCTACTTCGTCTCCCGCAACGACGGGAGTCACCACTTCTCCGAAACCCTGGCCGAACACAACCGGGCGGTGCGCAAGTACCAGAAGCGCGCCGGCCGCCGCTAGTCCCTGCCGCCCAGTCTGCGCAGGCTCTTGGCCATGGCGCGCGCTTTTTTCGTCTCCCCCCTTCCTTCATAAAAACGGCGCAGCAGCGCAAAGCCCCAGGGGTTGTCGGGCTGCCGCGCGGTCAGCTCCAGGAGCAGCCGTTCCGCCCGGACCGACTCGCCGCGCTCGAGATAGTGGAAGTGGCGGGCCACCGTGGCGACCAGAGGCTCATCCTTCCTTGCCGCCAGCTCTTTTGCGCTGAAGCCGCCCCGCGCCTGGAGGTCGGCCAGGGCCTCTTCGTATCGGCGCCGCCATTTTTTCCGTGACTCCGGGGAATGGAGGAGCAGCTCCCCTGCCGCGAAAAAACGCTGCGGCGCAATCTCCTGGGCCAGCCTGGTGCCAGGGTAAAGCACCAGGGGGGAGGCCACGGCGTCGAGGAGCCCCGAGTTCCTGAGGAAGCGCAGGGAGTCGTTTCCCTCCTCCTCGCTCTCCCCCATGCCGTAGATGAAATAGCCGAAAGGACGGATGCGCTGGTGCCTGAGCGTCCTGATCGCCTCCAGGGTCCGCTCCGGCGCGCCTTTTTTGTTGAGGAGGGCGAGCAGCCTTGGGGAAACGGTTTCGATTCCCATCTGGATCTGATCGCAGCCGGCTCCGGACAGGGTGGCGGCCAGGGATGCGTCGATGAGCTGGGGGGAGCCCTGGGCATTCCAGAGATAGTGGAGTCCGGAGTCGTTCAGGGCCTTGGCGAAGGCCTGCACATGGTCGCGTTTGACCAGGAAGTTTTCGTCGCGCAGGCTGAAGTAGAGGCTGCCCGTGGTTTTGCGCAGGTCGGCCAGATAGCGGAGAAGCAGCTCCACGCCGTGGTGGCGCACCTTGTTTTGCCAGAGCACCGTGGAGGAGCAGAAGGCGCAGTGGAAGGGGCAGCCCCGGGAGGAGATGAGCACGGCGAAATTTTCCGGCGCCACTCCGCGGCAGTGGGGCAGCAGCTCCGAAGGCAGAAAGAAGAAGCTGTCGAGGTCGGCGAGCAGCCGGGCCGGATTCTCCCGGCAGCCGCCAGGAGCGCGGAAGACCAGACCCGGGATGGCCGGAAAATTCTGGGCGCCGCCGAAGAGCGCATCGAGGAGTCTGACCGCGCTCTCCTCTCCCTCGCCGCGGATGACGAAGTCCAGGGCCGGAATCCTGGCCAGCAGCTCCGCGCCGAGCACGGAAAGGGGGCCGCCGAGGATGACGGGCGTTTTCGGGCCGACTTTTTTCGCGGTTTCGGCCAGAAGGAAGGCCTCGTGATGGCAGCCGAAGAAGGCGGAGATCAGAACGGCGTCGGCTCTGGTCTCGGCCAGGCTGTCGGCCAGCGCCGCACGCGGGGTGGCGGAAAGGTTGTGGAGCCGGGCCTGAAAGCCTGCGGCCAGAAGGCTTTTCAGGACATTGAAGAGGCCGATGGGGACAAAGGAGGAAAAGTCGTCCTTCCCTTCCCGCTGCGGGCCCCGGTAGAGGAGGGCGATCCGTTTGGTTGCGCGTGTCATGAGGTGGTTCCCAAAAGAAAATCGTCCAGGCCCGGGTGGCGCTGCCCTGCGGTCCGGAGCCGCGTTTTCCGCAGGGTACCCGGCCGACCCGGCAAAATCGAGGGAAAAGCGGCCCGGGACGAGAAATTATCCGCTTGACAGCCTGGTGCGGCCGACGCTGTAATCAGAACAGGCCCCCCACGGCCGGCGTGCGGGAGGCGTGGCCGTTTTTTCGCGACAGAGGCGCCCGGCGTCCTCGCAAACCAGGGGAGAAGGCATGGCGGAGAAGTTCGTGGACAAAGGGATTTCCGTAACCGTGGCGGGTACCGGCATCAATCTGGCCCTGGGGGTGCTCTATGCCTGGAGCATCTTCAAGGGCGCAATCTCGCAGTCCATCGCCGAAGGCGGCCCCAATGCCTTTGCCTGGGACCCCGCCAATCTCAACGACCCCTACGCGGTCTGCTGCCTGGTCTTTGCCTGCAGCATGATCGTCGCCGGCAAGTGTCAGGACAGTTACGGTCCGCGCCCCACCGCCATCGTCGGCGGCCTGCTGGTCGGCCTCGGCTTTGTCTGGATCTCCCAGACCACCTCCTACCTGAGCTGGATCCTCGGCTTTGGGGTTCTGGTGGGCATGGGTATCGCCTTCGGCTATTCCTCGGCGACTCCGCCGGCGCTCAAGTGGTTTCCCGCCAACAGGAGCGGCCTGGTCGCCGGTATCGTCGTCTCCGGCTTCGGCCTGGCCTCGGTCTATATCGCGCCCCTGGCCCAGTTCCTGCTCAGGAGCCGGGGGCTTTCGCAGACCATGCTTTTTTTCGGCCTCGCCTTTCTGCTGGTGGTCAGCCTCTTCGCCCTCTTTCTCGTCAACCCGCCTCCGGGCTTCAGGCCGAAGGGCGCGGTCAGAAAGGTGACGGTCCAGGAGGCGAAGGAGGTCCTTGCCCACGGACCGGCGGAGGAGGTCGACCTGACGCCCAGGGAGATGCTGGGCACCGGCGAATTCTGGCGGATCTGGTTTCTCTATTTCATCGGGGCCGGCGCCGGGCTCATGGTGATCGGCAGCGTGGCCGGCATGGCGAAGAGCAGCCTGGGCGCCAGGGCCTTTCTGGCCGTGGCCATCCTCGCGGTGGGCAACGCGGCCGGCCGCATCGTCGTCGGCCGCCTGGCCGACAGCGTGGGCCGTGTCCGCGCCCTGGCCGGAGTCTTCGGCCTGCAGGCCTTGCTGATGTTCCTGGCCATCCCCATCGTGGGGGCGGCCGAGCCCAGCGCCTTGCTGCTGATCGCCGTGGCCACCCTGATCGGCTTCAACTATGGCGCCAACCTGGCCCTCTTTCCGGCCATTGCCAAGGAGCTCTGGGGCATGAAGCATTTTGGCGTCAACTACGGCACCCTCTTCACCGCCTGGGGGCTGGGCGGCTTCGTGATGAGCAAGTTCTCCGAGGCCTTGAACGCCAGCACCGGCCGTTTTACCACCTCGCTGGCCACCGCCGGCGTCTTCCTGGTGGTGGCTCTCTGTTTCATCGTTTTCATGCCGGACGAGAGGGCGGAGCCATCCTCGGGCAAACCCTGAGGCGCGGGGCTCGGGCCCGGCGTTCAGAAATTTTCTTTGAAGGAACAGCGGCGGCAGAGGGGCTCCACCGCCCGGCGCCGGGAAAAGCCCTGGCGAATGGCGGCGGCGCGCGGGCCGGCCACGATTTCGTCAAGGGGGTGGCGCAGGATGTTGCCCAAGGGGATGTCCGCCTCGGCGTCCAGGCAGCAGGGGACCACGGTGCCGTCCACCAGGATGGCGATATGGTCCTTGAGGCCGTGGCAGTAGCCGCCCGCTCCCAGATCTGGCCCGGGCGCGTGGGGCCAGGTGAAGGTGGGGTTCTGGCTCAGGAAGATCCCGGGGGCCAGAGTGAGGCCCTGGCCCGGGGTGAGCCGGTCCGCCAGGGGGAAGGGGAGCGCGAAAAAGGATTCCAGCCGGCTGAGGATCGCTTCGTTGGGGCGCTCCGGTCCGGCGTTTTCCCCCCTGGCCGTGTTCCAGAGCCGGAGACTGACATAGGGTCTGCCCCGGCCGCGCACCTCCCCGATAAAGGCGAAAATCCCGCCCAGATACCCGTCAAGGCTCACGCCTTTCTCTCCTCCCGCAAAGCTGTGCAGGGAGATGTTGACCTGCCGCAGCCCTTCGCTCCCGAGCAGCACTTCGTTTTTTTGTGCAAGCAGGGTGCCGTTGGTGGTCAGGTTCACCTTGAGGCCGTGTCTCTGGCACAGGGCCAGGATTTCGGCAAGCTCGGGGTGGAGCAGGGGTTCGCCCAGCACGTGCAGACAGAGATGGTCGGTGTGCTCCCTGACCCTGGCGATGATTGCCGCAAAGGTCGCCGGAGCCATGCAGGCCTTGGCGCGAAGGCTCTGGGGGCAGAAGGGGCAGGAGAGGTTGCAGCGGTTGGTGATCTCGATGTAGATTTTCTTGAATTTTTTCATGGCGGAGTAGGGTCTGGTGCGCCAGACTACGGCAGAAGGCGGCTCCCGGCAAGCGGAAAATGATGGACTCGTAAATTCATCAAAAAACACAAAGGTCCGTGACACAAAATTAAAAACATACGAAGCGAAAAAAGATGTCGTCGCGCCTTTTTGCGATGTCAGCAAAAATGGAGCGGATTCCGTTGAATTTTTCCCCGGGCTTGTGTACAGACAGGCGGAGCAGGCGCACTTCGCGCTGACGAGAAAAGGAAAGCACAAAAAAATGGCGGCAAAAAAATTCTATGCCATCGCCGTGGGCCGCAGGCCCGGCATCTACGAGAACTGGCCAGAGGCCCAGGCCCAGGTCCTGGGCTTCCAGGGGGCAAAGTACAAGGGCTTTCCCACCAGGGCCGAGGCCGAGGCCTGGCTGGAAAAGCCCATCTTCCGCGCCTCCGCTCCCGGCGGCAGGAAAACCTCGGCCAGAACCGCCCCCCCGGTCAATACCGGGGCCAGCTCCGGGGAGGAGGGGGTGCAGATCTACACCGATGGCGGCAGCCGTTTCAATCCGGGACCCGGGGGCTACGGCGTCGTCCAGCTGTACAGGGGGGAGCGCATCGAGCGCTCCGGCGGCTTCCGGCTTACCACCAACAACCGCATGGAGCTGATGGCCTGCATCGTGGCCCTGAGTGAACTGGAGTACCGCGACCAGCCGGTGGCCCTCTATTCCGACTCCAGCTATGTGGTAAACGGCATCAGCAGGGGCTGGGCCAGGAGCTGGCAGAAACGGGGCTGGATCAAGGCGGACCGGCAGCCCGCCGTCAACCCGGATCTTTGGGCCCAGCTGCTCAGGCTGGTGGACGAACTGCAGGTGACCTTCCACTGGGTCCGGGGCCACAGCGGTCATCCCCTGAACGAACGCTGCGACGAGTTGGCCGTCGCCTTTTCCCGGCGGACCGATCTGCCCGAAGATCCGGGCTACAGGGGCTAGCCGGCATGGGCGCGGACAAGGAACGCCTGCGCCGCCTCTGGCTCAGGCAGCTGCACGTCGAGTTCCGGCAGCTCTGCTGGCTCTATCGCCTGCCGCTTTCCCCGCCGATTTTCGAACTCAGCGAGGGCCGGAGCCGGGCCGGCTCCTGGTCGCCCGGCTTCGACACCCTGGCCATCGCCTCCTGGCTCATCGAGGAGCATGACTGGGACGTGGTGGTGGAGGTGCTGAAGCACGAGCTCTGCCACCAGTATGTCCAGCAGGTGCTGGGTCGCGGCGCCGAGGCGCCGCATGGCCCGGCCTTTCAGGAGGCCTGCGACCGGCTGGGTCTCCACCCCGATTTCCGCTCCGCCTCGGGAGAAATTCCGCGCCTGTTGCGGGGCGGGGGTGGCCGGGCCGGGGAGGCCCCCATCCTCGCCCGGGTGGAAAAGCTCTTCGCCCTGGCCGGCAGCGCCAACGAACACGAGGCCGCCCTGGCCATGGAGAAGGCCAACGCCCTGCTCCGCAAGCACAACCTGGAGCGGCTCTCCGCCCGGCAGCCCGCCGAGTACGACTATCTGATCCTCGATCCGGGCAAAAAGCGTCTTTCCGCCCAGTGGCGGGCGATCGCCGCCATCCTCAAGGATTTTTTTCATGTCAAGGTAGTGCTTGTCCGGCGCTTCGAGGCGCGCAGCGGCGAAAGCCGCCCGGTCGTCGAACTGACCGGCGCCAGGGAGAACCTGGCCGTGGCCGAATATGTCGCCTTCTTTCTCGAAAAGCGCCTGGCCGAGCTCTGGGCGCGCTACCGTCGCCAAACCGGCGCTTCCGGCCGGGAGAAGGCTTCCTACACGTTGGGGGTGCTCAAGGGTTTTCGGGCCAGGCTTGCCCGCCAGGAAGAGGCGGCGGCCGCGGCGGAGGGCCAGGCGGCCGGGGAGGGCGCCCTGATCCGCGCCGGCGACCCTGGCCTGCTTCATTACTATCGGGCCAGGTATCCAAGGCTGCGGGTGATGCGGGCGGCCGGGCTGATGGTCCATGAGGATTCCTACGAGGCAGGCCGGCGGGAGGGCGGGCGGCTCATCCTCCACAAGGGGGTCGGCGCGGCAAAGCAGGCCGGAGAGGGGAAGGGCGGCGGTCTGCTCGCCTGGCCGCCGCAATCCTAGAGGAGAGGGGCGCCGGCCTCAGGGGGGGGCCGTTTCCGCGCCGAGGATTTTCTCGAGAGCCCAGCGCATTTCCTCGATCTTGTAGGGTTTGGGGACCACGCCGCTGAAGCCGTAGGCCCTGTGGTTGGCCATGATCGGGTCGTTGGCGTAGCCGCTGGAAACGATGGCCTTGAGGCCGGGATCGATGCGGAGCAGGTGTTCCATGGCCTCCTTGCCGCCCATGCCGCCGGGGATGGTGAGGTCCATGATCACCGCGGCAAAGGGCCTTTTTTCGGCCAGTGCCTCCCGGTAGCGGCGGATCGCCTCGGCTCCGTCCGCCACCGTCGCGGTTTCGTAGCCGAAAAAGCCGAGCATCTCGCTGGCCGCTTCCCTGATCATCGCCTCGTCGTCCATGATCAGGATGCGGCCCCGGCCCGAGGTTGAGGCCGCCGGGGCAGGGGCGGGAAGGTGCGGGGATTTTTCCGTGGCCTGCAGGTAGATGGTGAAGGTGGTGCCCTTGCCCACCTCCGAATCCACCGTGATCTGGCCCTCGTGCTTCTTGATGATGGAGTAGGCGATGGCCAGGCCCAGGCCGTTGCCGGTCTGCTTGCTGGTGAAGTAGGGGTCGAAGATCTTGTCCAGATGCGCGCGGGGAATGCCGTGGCCGCAATCTTCCACCGCGATCTGCACGTATCTGCCCTCTGGCATGGCCAGCAGGTTGTGGTGGGCAATGAGGATGTTGCGGGCCCAGATGCTGACGCTGCCCCCCTCGGGCATGGCCTGGGCCGCGTTGAGGGTCAGGTTCTGGATCACCTGGCTGAGCTGCCCCGTGTCCGCCTCGATGGGCCAGAGATCGTCGGGCAGATCGTATTCGCACCGCACGTTGGCGCCGAGGAGGGCAAAGGAGGCGGAATCCCTGATCAGCTCGTTGACGGTGGCGGCCTTCTTGATGGGGGCCCCGCCCTTGGCGAAGGTGAGCAGCTGCTGGGTCAGGCTTTTTGCCTGCAGGGAGGCCTTTTCCGTTTCCAGCAGGCGCTGGTAGGCCTTGTCCTGCGGGTTGATGTAGAGCTTGGCCAGGGAGATGTTGCCCAGGATGCCGGTGAGCAGGTTGTTGAAGTCGTGNNGAAGTCGTGGGCGATGCCGCCGGCAAAAAGGCCCACCGATTCGAGCTTCTGGGTCTTGAGCAGCTCCTCTTCCATCCGTTTTTTTTCGGTGACGTCCCGGAAGATGCACTGGGTGGAAACCGGCTTGCCATCCTGGAACTTGCAGATGGCGTTGCCTTCGATGATGATGTTGCGGCCATCCTTAGCCTTGAATACCGTGTTGATGTAGTTGACTTTTTCTTCGGAGAGCACCTTCGCGAAGGTCTGCTGGCAGTGCTCCTGGCACTCGGACGCGATGAGGTCGAAGATGGAGAGGCCGGGGATTTCCCGGGCCTCGTAGCCGAAGGTGTCCCGCCAGGCCCGGTTCACGTAGAGGAGTTTGCCGTCCGGGCGGACCATCTGGATCAGGTCGGTGGCGTTCTCGAAAAGGTCGCGAAAGCGTCTTTCGCTTTCCCGCAGGGCCTGTTCGTTGAGGCTCCGCTCGCCGATATCCCGGAAGATGCCGGTCATGGCCACGGGTTTGCCCTCCTGGAAGGAGGTGTTGCAGCGGCCCTCGACCCTGATCCTCCTTCCGTCCCGGGCCACGAAGACGGTTTCGTTGCGGTCGAACTTCTCGCCCTGGATGAGGGAGGTGAAGACGCCCCGGCATTTGTCGCGGCAGGATTCATCGACGATATCGAGCAGGGAGAGGCGTTTGACTTCGTCCCGGCTGTAGCCCAGGGCATCGAGCCAGGCCTGGTTGACGAAGAGGAACTTGCCTTCCGGGGTGACGCTGTGGATGAGGTCGCTGGCGTTGTCCAGCAGGGAGGAGTAGCGTACCGCCTCCTTCTGCAGGGTGGCGATCAGCTCCTGCTGCGCGGCGTTTTTCTCTTCCAGCTCGCGGATTTTCGCGGTCAGGTCGGCATGGTTCGGCTGCTGGGCCATGGGCGGCATTCCTCCGGGGGCAGGGTTTGCGGCAGCGCGGGGATTGCGAGGTGGTTCCCCTTTCCGGTCAGTCAAAGATTTCCACGTCCCCCTGTCCGCATTCGGAGCAGCGGAGCATGGGGTCGTTTTTTTCAAAGGCGGGGCGCCAGCCTTCCTCGGCGATGGCGGCCTGGTGTATTTTTTCGCATTCGCTGCACAGCCAGCGGTCGCCTCGGGGCGTGACCCACAGTTTCATGGCGGGGCCTCCTTTTTTTGCTGGGAATCTGGAGCCGTCGGACTTGGCGTTCCGGGCTGGGAAGTCATCGTCATGCAGGATAGCGGAATTTTTCGTCAGGCACAAGGCCGGGGAGCTGGGGAGGCTCTTTTTTGCGGCGCCGGCCGGCGGTGAATGGCCCGGTTTCGGGCGCAAGGGAGAAAAAAAGGCAATGCACAACGAGAGACTGCCCTGGGCGGCCGGCGTGTCGCCCCTGATGCTCGCCCCGATGCAGGGGCTGACCAACCGGGCCCTGCGCGGGCTTTTCATCCAGCGGGTGCGGCCGGACGTGGTTTTCAGCGAATTCGTCCGGGTCAAGAGCAGCGTCAGGAAAAATATTTCCGCCAGCGACCGTCTGGAGGTGGCCAGCGCGGAGAGCGGGGTGCCGCTGGTGGTGCAGCTCATAGGCAGCGACCTGGCGGCGCTGGCGAGCGCGGCGGCGACCGTGCGGGAGCTGGGGGCGCGCCATCTCAACATCAACCTGGGTTGTCCCTTCGGGCGCATGGGCAACAACGCCGCCGGCGGCGGTCTGCTGCGCCGCCCGGAGGAGGTGGCGGCGATCCTCGCCACCCTGCGGCGGGCAACCCCGGGCAGCTTCTCCGTCAAGACCCGGGCCGGCTTCGACGACCCGGGCCAGCTTTTTGCCCTCCTCGACCTCTTTGCCGAGGCCGGGGTCGATTTTCTGGTCCTCCATGCGCGCACGGTGCGGCAGCGCTACAGCGGCGGNNCCACCGCCTCACCGCCGAGGTGGTCCGCCGCACCGCGCTGCCGGTGATCGCCAACGGCGACATCTTCACCGCGGCCCAAGGCCGGCGGGTGCTGGCGGAAACCGGGGCGGCCGGACTCATGCTCGGCCGGGGGGCCATCGTCGACCCCCTCCTCTTTTCCCGCCTGCGCGGCGAGCGGCCCGAGGCTTCCGGGCCGGATGAAAAGGAGGCCGCGCTGCGCGACTACCTGCGCGAGCTGCTGGCCCGCTACCGGCAGCTCTTCTGCGGCGACCACCAGATCCTCTGCAAGATGAAGGAGGTGCTCTGCCACCTGCACGACCCGGACCTCGCGGAGACGGCCCGGCGGCTCAAGCGGAGCAAGAACCTTGCCCTTTTCGCCGAGCTGCTGGAGGCCCCAGGCTCCGTCCCGCCGGGCGAGGCGGCGCCGGAGGGAAAATTGCCCGCCCTGGAAAAAATGGATAACAGGGTTGGGTAATAATCCGCTAGAATGAAAATCGGTATGATCCGGCGAAGGACGGGAACGGATTTTCCCCTACAGTGACGAGGAGGAAGTTCAGTGCGGACCGCGGTGATACACATCATGCTTGCCCTCCTCTGCGTCCAGGCCCTCTGGCTGACCGGCTGCGATGAAAAGCCGGGCCCATCGCCCGCCGACCGGGCGGTGGTGAAAAGAACCATCCGCATCGGCCTCGTGCCCGAGGTCGATATCTTTGCCCAGAAAAAACGGTACGAACTGATAACCGGGTATCTGGAGGAAGAGCTGGGGATCAACATCGAACTCAAGGCCTTTGCCCACTACGGCGAGCTGGTGGCCGGCTTTGCCACCGAGGGGCTGGACGGCGCCTTTTTTGGCTGCTTCACCGGCGCCCTGGCCATGAAAAAGCTTGGCGTCAGCCTGCTGGCGCGGCCGGAGGGGAAGGACGGCGCCTCGACCTCCCAGGGGGTGCTCTTCGCCCGCCGGGAGGCGCGGCTGCGGACGGCGGCGGACCTGCGGGGCAAGCGTTTTGCCTTCGTGGACAGGGCGACCACCGCGGGCTGGCTGCTGCCGCTCCATTTTTTCCAGGAGCTGGGCATCGCCGATTACGGGCAGTGGTTTTCCGAAACCTATTTTGCCGGCACCCATGAGGACGCCATCCACGACGTGCTCAACGGCGCGGCCGATCTCGGCGTGGCCAAGGGCTCGATTTTCGAGGAGCTGGCCGGCAGGGAGGCCAGGGTCGCCGAGGAGCTCGAGATCCTGGCCACCTCGATTGCGGTGCCGGAAAACGCCCTGGCCGTGCGGACCGGGCTTGCGGCGGAGTTCGTTGCCGAGCTGAAGCAGGCCCTGCTCGGCATGGACCGCGGGGCAAAGGGGCGGGAGATCCTGGAGCGCTTCGGCGCCGTCCGTTTCGTCGAGGCCAGGCCAGAGGATTACGAGGCGGTGATCGGCTATGCCGCCCAGGTGGGCCAGGGGCTGGACGGAACCCCGGAGGGCGGGGAGTGATGCCGCCTTGCTCCGCAACTGATGGATCGCTATGAAACTGAAAGTCTTCGTCGGGCTGATCGTCCTTTCGCTCTGCTTCATCTTCGGCGGCCTCTACATCACCGAGGCGATGAACCGGGTGATCGCCAATCTGCAGGACATCATCATCCTGCAGCAGGTCGATTTTCAGCGTAAGACCCTGTTGAGCCAGATCAAGGAAGTGCAGGCCGACCTGCTCCTCAAGGATTCGCCCCACGCCGCGAGCTTCGATTCCTTCGTCCGGCATGGCGAGGCAGTGGAGGCGACCCTGCGCGGCTGCCTGAACTGCCACCATCCCGAGCCCCTGGCCGGCAACATCGGCAAGCTGCAGGAGATTGTCCGGGCCTACCAGAAGAAGCTGAGTCGGGTCTATACCCTCAAGGCGAGCGCCGGCCGGCTGACCGAGGCGAAAAAGCTCGCTTTCGAGGAAGGCGAGCATCTGCAGTACGAACTCAACAAGCTCTTCCTGGGCGCCGACGAAAAGGTCGCCGAGCGCACGGGGCTGGCCCGGCAGACCATCTCCGCCAGCCGGGAGCTGCTCATCGTCTTCGTCACCATCGGTCCGGTGATCATCCTCCTGGTTTCCGTCTATTTCTTCGGCCGCTTCACCAGGGCGGTGACCATCCTCTCCCGGGGCATCAAGAAGGTTCAGGACGGGGATCTCGATTTCCGGATCGAGGACCGGCTGGACGACGAATTCCGGCACCTGGCCGACGCCTTCAACGCCATGGGCGTCTCCCTGAAGGAGCAGTGCCGGCGGGTGGAGTCGATGCAGCAGCGCTACCGCATGCTTTTTGAGAGCGCCGTGGATGCGATCTTCGTTCTCGAAACGACGGGGGAGGAGGCGGGCAGGATCGTCTCCGCCAACAAGGCGGCCGCCGACATGCACGGCTACACCGTGGATGAGCTTCTTGCCATGCGTATCGGCGGACTGGTCGACAGCGAGACCGCCGCCGAGATTCCGGCCCGCATCCAGCGCATCGTGGGCGGGGAGTGGCTCAAGACCGTGGTCAACCATCGGAAGAAGGACGGCACCCTCTTTCCGGTGGAGATCAGCGCCGGCCTTCTCGAGTACGACGGCCATAAGTACGTGCTCGCCTTTGACCGCGACATCACCCAGCGGGTGAAGGCCGAGGACGCCCTGCAGCGGGCCAGGCAGCTGGCCATGGTCGGGGAGATGGCCGCTGGGCTGGCCCACGAGATCAAAAACCCCCTGGCCGGCATCAAGGTCTCCATCGAGATTCTCGCCACCGAGCTGGAGCTGGCCCAGGAAGACAGGGAGGTTTTGCTCCGGGTCATCCAGGAGGTGAACCGGATAGAGACCCTGCTCAAGAACCTCCTCAACTACGCCCGCCCCCCCAAGCCCCATTTCGAGGCGGTGGACATCAACGCCCTGCTGGCGAATTCGGTCAAGAAC
>DDXK01000106.1 GCA_002347185.1 Desulfobulbaceae bacterium UBA2262
CCGGATGCGGGACATGAACTCGCTGTATGAATGGACATACCAGCCCGCACGTTTGAAAACGCCGAGCATCAGGCGCTCAAGCGTTTGTAGTCCTTGGCCGGCCTCGCCGGAAAGAAGTATGGATATATCCGTTGATTGACCTCTTTGCATCAAACAACCTCGCCATGATACGCTGCCCGGTTATTTATAGTAGGAAGGCAATCCTGCTTGTCAAGTGAGGGAGCCCCACCTTGCCTGGTTGAATCTTTCAGCCGGACCGCGCTTTTGCCTTTTCAAGCGGCGCGGTCGGCCTGTCCTGATTTGAAGAGATAATACTCGTAGTCGCCTTCGTAGACGCGCATCTCGCCGTGGTCAATTTCGAACACGCGGTCCACCAGGTGCTTGAGGAAATGCCGGTCATGGCTGACCAGGATAACCGTGCCGGAAAATTCTTTGAGCGCCTCCAAGAGCACGGCGCGCGACCCAATATCGAGGTGGTTGGTGGGCTCATCCAAGACAAGTAAGTTGACCGGCTTGACCAGCATGGTGGCCAGCACCACACGGCTTTTCTCGCCGCCTGAGAGCTTGTCGATGCGCTTGTAGATATCGTCGCCCTGGAACAGGAAGGCGGCGCACAGGTTGCGCACCACGCCCAGGTTGGCCATGGGCATGGCGTCCTGCACCGTGTCCAGCACGGTCTTGCCAGGGTCAAGGATGTCCATGGCATGCTGGCTGAAGTAGCCGATGTTCACATTGGCGCCGATGGTCACGCTGCCGCTGGTGGCTTCGGTCTGACCGGCCAGCACCTTGAGGAAGGTAGACTTGCCCGCGCCGTTGACCCCTACCACGGCGATCTTCTGCCCTCTCCTGATCATGCCGGAGACGCCGCCGAACACCGAGCGCTGCCCGCCATCCTGGCGCTCCCAGGTCTTGCCAAGTCCTTCAAGCTTGATCACGTCATCGCCGCTACGGGGCGGAGTGGGAAACATAAACTTGATGGTCCGCTGCTCGGCCGGAATCTCGATGCGCTCGATCTTTTCGATCTTCTTCACGCGTGACTGCACCTGGGCCGCGTGCGAGGCCCTGGCCGCAAAGCGGGCGATGAACTCCTCTTCCTTGGCCAGCATCTCCTGCTGGCGGCGGTAGCTGGCCTCCAATTGCTCGCGCCTTATCGCGCGCTCGGTTTCATAGAAGTCGTAGTTGCCGCTATAGGTTGTAATGGTCTGGTTCGCCACCTCGATGATGCGGCTCACGACGCGGTTCATGAACTCGCGGTCATGCGTGGTCATCAACAAGGAGCCCTTGAACTCGCCAGAGAGCCAATTTTCGAGCCAGATGATGGATTCGACATCCAGATGGTTGGTGGGCTCGTCTAAGAGCAGCACATCCGGGTTGAGCGTCAGAATTTTGGCCAGGGCGATGCGCATCTTCCAGCCGCCGCTGAAGGATTCCACCGGCCGGCTGAAATCCTCCGGGCCGATGCCGAGGCCGGTGAGCACGGTCTGGGCGCGGGTTTCCAGGTCGTAGCCGCCGCGGTGCTCGAACTCCTCCACCGCATCGCCGTACCGTTCAAGCAGCGCCTCCATCTCGTTGTCAGCCATGGGCTGGCCCATGGCCGCCTCCATCTCCTTGATCCGCTCGCCCAGCAGCACCACCTCGCCCGCCGCGGACATGGTTTCCGCCAGCGCCGAGCGGCCGGACATCTCCCCCACCTCCTGGGAAAAATAGCCGATCACCGTTTTTCTGGCGCAGGAGATCTCGCCCTTGTCAGGCTCCTCCTCGCCGGTGATCAGGCGGAAGATCGTCGATTTGCCGGCGCCGTTGGGGCCGACCAGGCCGGTGCGTACCCCGGGCAGGATCTGGAAGCTGGCGTTAGTAAAAAGCACTTGGGAGCCGTGCTGCTTGCTGATGTTGGTGAGATGGATCATCTTTGCGCTCGTGCGGGGAAAAGAGGGGCCTGGGCAGGGTGGGGCTGGTATCTTCTCAAAAGAGCGCCCCTTTTAGCATGAAGGCGTCGGGGTGGCAAGACTATTTTTCCTTGCCCCTCCCTCCCATGCCGGGGAGGGCTTCCCATCCGCGCCCGGGACAGGTATAGTGGGCCGCCGGCAAGGGGCCGGGCGAAAGGGAAATCGGAGGGAGAAAGGCGATGGGGATGAGGGCGTTTTTGCTGGGGTGTCTGTGCCTGCTTTTTTCGCTTCTGGCCGGCTGCGCCGGGAAATCCCTGCCGGTGCAGCCGGAGGTGGTTCCGGAGGCCAGGGCGCTTCCGGAACCCGCGTCTCTTGCGCCTCCGGTGGAGGCGGCCGTCCCGGACCTGGAGGGAGGGGCTCCCGCCCAACCCTCTCCGGCTGCGCCGGCCCCGTTCCGGTCTGGCCGGGGCAGCGCCGAGTGCTACCCGGCCGGGGGGGCGGCCGTCCGGCCTGCAGGCGGTCGCTGCGAGCCGCAGAGCCTGCCTTTCGCCCGCTGCCGGAGCGGGATCATGAGCTGCCGGCTCGGGGTGGAAAACGGCCCCCTCACCTGGTTTGCCTGCGAGGAGAGGCGCGGCAACACCTCGCTCCTGCCCAGGCCGGGCAGCGTCCTCATCCTCGCCGCCAACGCGCGGCGAAAGATGCCCACCGGCCATGTCGCCTATGTGGAGGAGGCACGGCAGGAGGGTCCCTTGCGTTACCGTCTCGTCTTCTCCCATACCAACTTCGACCGCAGATGCAGCCTGGAGACAGGCGTTGCCGCCACCTACGACAGCGGCTCCCGCACCATCGACATCGAGAGCGGGGCCTGGCGGGCCTGGGGCAAAAAACTGCCTGTTGCTGGATTTATCCTCCCGTAAAAACGATATTTTTCCCGTCTGTACTTTTCCGGGCCCCTGTACTAGAATAACCAGGCTGGCGGGGATGGCGGACGCTACTTCAAGAGAAGGGGCCTGGCGCGACCATGGTGACTTTTTTTCAGGAACTCAATCCGGTGGCCCAGGCCTTGGTGGCCACCCTTTTTACCTGGGGGCTGACCGCGGCCGGGGCCGCAGTCGTCTTTGTGAGCAGGAGGGTGAACGCCTTTTTCCTGGACTGCATGCTCGGTTTTGCCGCCGGCGTCATGATCGCGGCCAGCTTCTGGTCGCTGCTCGGGCCCGGCATCGAGATGGCGGAACAGATGGGCATGGTTCCCTGGCGCATGGCCGCCACCGGTTTCCTGGCCGGCGGCATCTTCATGCGGCTCATCGACACCTTTCTCCCCCATCTGCACGCCGGACTCGATATCAGCAGGAGCGAGGGGGTGAAAACCTCCTGGCGGCGGAGCACCCTGCTGGTGCTGGCCATCACCCTCCACAACATTCCGGAAGGGCTGGCCGTGGGCGTGGCCTTCGGCGCCGCGGCCGCCGGCCTGCCCTCCGCCAGCCTCGGTGGGGCGGTCGCCCTGGCAATCGGCATCGGCCTGCAGAACTTCCCGGAGGGCACCGCGGTTGCCATGCCCCTGCGCCGGGAAGGTCTGAGCCGCTGGAAGAGTTTTCTCCATGGCCAGGCCTCGGGGCTGGTGGAGCCGGTGGCAGGCGTGCTGGGCGCCTATTTCGTCCTCAGCATGCAGGCCATCCTTCCCTTTGCCCTCTGCTTCGCGGCCGGGGCCATGCTCTTTGTCGTGGTGGAGGAGCTGATCCCTGAATCGCAGCAGAATCCCAGGCATATCGACCTGGTGACCATGGCAACCCTGGGCGGGTTTGCCGTGATGATGGTTCTCGACGTGGCCCTGGGCTGAGAGGAGAGGCGAAATGAAGAATGAAGGAAAGCCTGCGAAAGAGTCGGCCTTCCACCGGCTGAGCCCGGACCTGGTCCTGACCCTGGTGGAAAAGGCGCTGGGGGTGCGCTGCACCAACCTCTGCCGGCCGCTGGTCAGTTATATCAACCGGGTCTACGAGCTGGAGCAGGAGGATGGCGCCGGCCTGGTGGTCAAGTTCTATCGGCCCGGCCGCTGGAGCCATGCGGCTCTCAAGGACGAGCACGATTTCCTCCTTGAGCTTGCCGGTCGGGAGATTCCGGTGATCGCCCCCCTGGAGCTGCGGGAAAACGGCAGCCTCGGCCGGCATGAGGAGATGTACTTTGCCGTCTTCCCCAAGTGCGGCGGCCGGAGCTACGACGAGTACAACGACGACCAGTGGCTGGAGATCGGCCGCCTGCTCGGCCGCATCCATGCCGTGGGCGCCGGCCGACGGCCGGAGGGGCGGATCGTCATGACCCCGGACAGGTCCACCCGGCAG
Organism: Desulfobulbaceae bacterium UBA2262; assembly: GCA_002347185.1. GTDB lineage: Bacteria > Desulfobacterota > Desulfobulbia > Desulfobulbales > Desulfurivibrionaceae > UBA2262. The sequence goes on from DDXK01000106.1 coordinate 4,223, forward strand.
CAGGTGGAATTCCTGCTCGCCGGCAAGTTCATCCCCCCCGACCTGGCCGGGGAGTTTGCTTCCCTCGCCTCGACCCTGATCGCCGAAATCACCCCCCTGTTCGCGAATGCGGAGCTGATCCGCATCCACGGCGACTGCCATTTCTCGAACCTCATCTACCGGCCGGGTGAGTCCTTTTATGTGATTGATTTCGACGACATGGCCCTGGGCCCGCCGGTGCAGGATTTCTGGATGCTGTTGCCCGGCTACCGTGAGGAGAGCTTCGCCGAGATCGACCTTTTCCTTGAGGGTTACGAGACCTTTCGCGATTTTGACCGGAAAAGCCTCGCCCTGATCGAGCCGCTCCGCGCCATGCGCTTTATCCACTACACCGCCTGGTGTGCCTTTCAGGTGGCCGAGGAGGGGCTGAGCCGGGTGGTGGCCGATTTCGGCAGCCGGGAATACTGGCAACGGGAGCTGAACGATCTCGCCGATCAGCTGGAGCGGATCAGAACCGCGCCCGAGCCCCAGGGCAACTGGTACTGAAGCGGCGGCTAGAGGCGGACCTCCGCCCGCCCCTGG
>DDXK01000002.1 GCA_002347185.1 Desulfobulbaceae bacterium UBA2262
TTCAACTTTTTTGCGAATGAACCACAAAATTCTGCTCGCCGGACTGGTCGCGGTACTGCCCGTGGCCGCCACCGTCTATTTCTTTTACTGGCTCATGCGGTCCGCCGAGAGTTTTCTCGGCGCCTTCCTGAAGTTTTTTCTGCCCGAGGGCTGGTATGCTCCCGGCATGGGAGTGGTGGTCGCCCTGCTGCTCATCTTTTCCGTCGGCCTTATGATGGAGCTCTTCTTCGTGCGGGTGATCGTTGAAAAGTTCGAGGGGGTGATCTACCGGGTGCCGCTGGTGAAAAGCATCTATGGCTCCATGCGGGAGTTTCTCGCCTTCCTTCTGGAAGGGGAAAAGAGCAAGGGGCCGCGGCAGACGGTGCTGGTCGAGGTGGGCAACAGCGGCATGCGGGTGATGGGCTTTGTCACCAAGACCGACCTGGGCTTCCTCGGATCCGGCTTTGACGGGCAGGTGGCGGTCTATTTCCCCCTGAGCTATCAGATCGGCGGCTATACGCTGCTTGTGCCCCGCAACCTCCTGCAGCCCCTCGATATCCCCATCGAGCGGGCGATGAAGTTCGCCATGACCGCTGGCGTTGTCGAGCGCGATTCCCTGCGGCGGCCGGAAGGAGGCGCCGCCACCTCGGCATAGGCCGGACCCGAGCCGCCTTTCTTCAGGGGCTGTGGCCTCGCGGGAGAACCGCAGCCGCCGCCGGCGTGCCATCCTTCTGTCTTTTTGCGTCTGTGCGAGCCACTAGGTAGAACTATGCATTTTTTGGTTGCCCTTTTCAGCGGCAGAGGGTAATTGAAGTGCCAAAAGGTCAAGGCCGAAGAAAGAGTTCGCAACTGTGTAAAAAAGGGACGCGGAGAGATGGTGGATCCTGTTTTGTCGGCAGGGAGGGCAGGGCGGAAGAGGCAAGGCGCGGGGCCGGGGTGTCCTGCCCGGGTTTTGGGGGGACAGGGGAGCGCGCCGGGGGGAAGGTGGCTATGATGCTGGCCTCATACCGTCTGCTTCTCGCCGACGATCACACCCTGCTCAGGCTCGGGCTCAGGAAGATGCTCGAGGACGAGCCTTCCCTCACCGTGGTCGGCGAAGCGGGGAACGGCCTGGAGCTCCTTGACCTGCTGCGGCGCTACCGGGACATCGACCTCGTTCTTCTCGATATTTCCATGCCGCATCTGCAGGGGGTTGAGGCGATTCCGCTCATCCACCGGCTGAGCCCCAGGGTGAAGATCCTCATCCTCAGCATGCACAAGAACGAAAAATATCTCTGCGCCGCCATCTCCGCCGGTGCCCATGGCTACATCCTCAAGGAGGACTCCGACACCGAGCTGCTGCCGGCCATCGCCGCCGTGCTGCGGGGGCGCTTCGTCATCTCCTCCCGCTTCGCGGAAAAATACCAGGAAGATCCGGTGGGGATCTGCCGGGAGGAGCATCCGTCCCGGGGCTCGGTGCTCTCCCCCCGGGAACGGCAGATTCTGCAGCTGGTGGCGGAAGGAATCACCAGCAAGGGCATCGGCGAGAAGCTCAATATCAGCAAGCGGACCGCCGAGCACCACCGCGCCAGCCTGATGCGCAAGCTCGGGGCGAACAAGACCGCCGATCTGGTCCGTTACGCCATCCAGCGCGGGCTGATAACCCCGCCCACCTCCTGAATTCCCTCCCTCTCCGCCCGTTTTTCAACGCCCCGCTATTTTCCCCCTTTCCCTTCCTCGTCCGCCATGGGGTCACGGTAGTAGAGATGGCCCGGGTTGCCGCTGCTCTCGTCCGCCCCGCTTTCCTGAAAGCGCTGGGTGTCGGGGCTCAGGTGGCCGCCGCTCAGCAGGCGGTAGCCGATGATGGCGAGCAGGATGAGGAAGGAAAGCCAGAGGAACTGGGCGATGAGGCCGCGCGCCTTGCGGCTGGCCACGACGGCAGCCACCAGGAGGATGGCGCCGGCGGCGATCGGGAAGGGGTGTTTTTCGAGCAGGGACCAAAGCGCCTCAATCTGCATGGGCTACCTCGCGGGGCAATAGGGGGGGAAGGGGAGGAGGCGTCCGACCTGCTGGGCGCTCCGCCCCCTTTCCTGGGTTCCGGGCGGCTTATTCGGCATAGCACATCTTCCGGGTCATGCCGCCGTCGACAATGAAATTCTGGCCGGTGATGAAGCGCGCCTCCGGAGAAAGCAGGAAGGAAACCATGGCGGCCACGTCCTCTGGAATCCCCACCCGTCCGGCCGGATGCTGGGCATGGTCGATGGGGCGCGGCGGTTCGCCCTGGCGCAATGCCTTCTTCTTCCAGGGCCGGACATCTATCCAGCCGGGGCTGACGCAGTTCACCCGGATTTCCGGCCCCAGGCTGACGGCCAGGGCGTGGGTCAGGGAAAGCAGGCCTCCCTTTGCCGCCGAATAGGCCTCGGTGTGGGCCTCCGACTGCAGGGCCCTGGTCGAGGCGATATTGACGACGGCGCCCCGGCTTTTCCGCAGGAAGGGCGCCGCATGCTTGACCATGAGAAAGCAGCCGGTCAGATTGGTGGCCAGCATGCGCTGCCATTGTTCCAGGGAGGTCTCTTCGATGGGAGTGGCGCCGGGCTCGGCGATGCCGGCATTGTTGATCAGGCCGTCAAGGCGGGAGAAATGGCGTATGGCCCCGGCAAGGCAGGCGACCACCGAGGCCTCCTCGGCCACGTCGGTGGGCAGGAAGAGCAGGCGTGGCGGCCGGCCCCATTCGGCAAGGCATTCCTCTCCCGCCTCCCTGTCGCGATCGGCGATCACCACCGCGTCGCCCCTGTGCAGGAGGCTTTCCGTGATTGCCTTGCCGATTCCCTGGGCGCCGCCGGTGACGACGACGACCCTGTCCGGGCCCTGCTCCATCTCTCCTGCCCCCCCGCCCCCGGAAGGGAACGTGCTCAGTTGATGCCGTCGCTGAGTTTTTTGCCGGCCTTGAATTTCACCACCTTCCTGGCCGGAATCTTCATGGTCGCCCCGGTCTTGGGGTTTCTGCCGTTGCGGGCGGCGCGGCTGGAGACGGCAAAGGTGCCGAAGCCGACCAGGGTCACGCTCTCGCCTTTTTTCAAGGCGTCGGCAATGATGGTGAGCAGGTTGTTCAGGGAAATTTCCGCCTGAACTTTGGTCATGCCCGATTTTTCGGCGATGGAGGCGATCAGGTCCGCTTTGTTCATGCTGTTCTCCGTTTTTTGGGTTGCTGGATATTTTCTGTTTTCAGTCCGCCGCGTGGTCGCCGGCAGTAGCGGCCATGCTGGGTTTCTTACGTTTTGGCTGGTCGCTTCTTCGCTATTAAGAAATTCGTCGCACCTTGTCAATGGGATTTCCTGGACGGCTATCTTTTTGCTATCATTACGATTTTGTCCATTTTCCTGGTTCGGCGCACTGTGCGCGGAGCAGCTCCACTCAGCATCATGGCTAAAGCCACCCTTTTCTCCTGAAGGCGGCAAGCATGCCTCCGGCCGTGGCCGCCATCAGGAAGAGGGCGAAGGGGTAGCCGAGAAACCAGTTGAGCTCTGGCATGTTGAAGGGGCTGGCCGCGGTGTTGAAATTCATCCCGTATACCCCGGCAATGAAGGTGAGGGGGATGAAGATGGCGGCAAAGATGGTCAGAACCTTCATGATCTCGTTCAGCCGGTTGCTCACCGAAGAGAGGTAGATCTCCAGCATCCCGGAGATGATGTCGCGAAAGGTCTCGATGGTGTCGATGACATGGACGGTATGGTCGTAGAGGTCCTTGAGGTAGAAATAGAGCCCCTTGCTGATCTGGGAAAGCTCCTCATCGCGGAGCAGGCTGCTGATCACCTCCCTGAGCGGCCAGACCGACCTGCGCAGCAGGATCATTTCCCGCTTCAGGAGGTGGATCTTCTTGAGGGTTTCCGGGGTGGGGCGGCCGACGAGCTCCTCTTCCAACTCCTCTATCGTCTCCCCGACCCGTTCCAGTACGGCGTAGTAGTTGTCGATGATGGCGTCGAGCAGGGTGTAGGCCAGGTAGTCCGCCCCCATCTTTCGGATGCGGCCCTTGTTGCCGAGGATGCGGCTGCGCACGCCGTCAAAGGCATCCCCTGGCCTTTCCCGGAAGGAGAGCAGGTAGCGGTCGCCCAGGATCAGGCTGACCTGCTCGACTTCCACTCGGAAGGTTTGCGGGTTGTAGGTCTGCGTTTTGATGACCAGAAAGAGGTAGTCGTCAAAGACGTCGAGTTTGGGCCGCTGGGTGGTGTTGAGTATGTCCTCCACGGTGAGGGGGTGGATGCCGAAACAGGAGCAGACCTCGCCGATGAGGTCCACCTCGTGCAGCCCGTCCACGTTGATCCAGGTGACGGTCTCCGCCGTCCGGTAGAGGGTGCAGTTTTTCGGGGATTCCGGCGTAAATTCCCTGGAGCCTTCCGGATTGTAGTCGACCACGGTGATCTTGACCGCGTCGGCCTTCTGTTCGCCGACATGCACCGGAGTGCCGGGCGGGAGTCCGGCCTTGAGGGAGGAGGTTCTGGTGTAACTCGCCATGGCTGCACCTTTTCTCGGAAGGGTTTGCCTCCGGGGTGATCGGAGTGTAAAGCCTTGCTTTTTGCAGGGTAGCACATTCGCAAGGCGCGGGGGAGAGTCATTTCGCCCGCTTGCCGTGCGCGACCGGCAAAAAAGGCTGTTTCTTTTTATCCGGATATGGGAGGATGGATGGCAGGCAAGCGGCAGGAGCCCCGGCTGCGGCGAGGAACGGGCCGGCGGGGGGCGCGGTCGCTCTTTTTGGGCCCCGGATCGGGGCTTTCGGTGAAGTGAATTTATCGCGTAACGCTTTTTGGATAAAAAACTGGCTGCATGATCTCTCTTTTGCCTTCCTGGCTCACCCTTCCTCTCCTGGTTTTTTGCTATAAGCCCCTGACCACCCTGCTGCCGAAGCTGGACAAGGATTCCTATGTCCGGAAGGTGGTCCAGGCCGGGAACCGTTATTTTTACGAGAAGTTCGCGCAGACCCCCTGCGCCGAGCGGATGCTTTTTCTTCCCTATTGCCTGCGGGCCGAGGGCTGCCCCACCGAGATCGACCTGGAGCGTGGGCTGCTCTGCCCGGCAGGTTGCGCCATTCCCTGCCGCCTGCGGGAAATGGCGGATATGGCCCGGGGGCTGGGGTATCGGCAGGTGCTCGTGGTGGTGAGCGGCAGGATCCATAAGCGGGAAGGGCTGCTGCGGAGCCGCGATTTTCTCCTCCGCCAGATCGAACTGCAGCGGCCGCGGGCCGTGCTCGGCTGCCTCTGCGGCAGGGATCTGCGGGAAAAATATCTGCGGCCGGGGAATTTTTCCCCTGGCGGCGCCCTGGGGGGGCATGGCATCAAGGTGATCCCCCAGGTCTGCCTGTTGAAAAACTGCAACTGCCGGCAGAGCGATGTGGACTGGGAAGAGCTGGCCGCGCTGATCCGGGCCGGGGTGCAGCCTTAGGCGCGGCGTATTCCTCTGCCGCTTAAGTCCTTTTGGGTTACGGGGCGGGAGGGGTGGCTGGTGGCCCCTGCCCGCCTCGGTCGACAAGGCGGCCCAGGAAAGCGAAAAGCTTTTTCAGCCCCTGCCAGGCCTTGGGCAGCAGCCAGATCATGAAGCAGAGGAAGCCGGCGAGCAGCAGCAGAAAGATGAGCGGATGGTGCAGGGCGGCCCAGAGGCCGACGATGACCAGGGCATCCTCGGAGAGGGACGCCAGCCAGTTGCTGACCGGCTCGGGCGAGGCATTGATCAGCAGGCGGGAGCCTGCCTTGGTGGCGTGACTGCCGGCGGCCAGCCCGCCCCCGAGTATGGCGGCGGCCAGGGAAAGGGCCGGGTTGACCTCGCCCACCGCTCCCGCGGCCAGCAGGGCGCCGGCCGGGATGCGGATAAAGGTGTGGATGGCGTCCCAGCCGCTGTCCACGCCGGGGATCTTGTCGGCCACGAACTCCACCATATACATGCAGCCGGCAGCCATCAGCACCAGCGGGTTGCTCAGGATTTCCAGGCTGGGAGGCAGGGCGATGTTGCCGGTGGCCCCGAGGATGCCAAGGGTGAGGATGGCGGCGTAGAGATTGATGCCGCTGGCCCAGGCAACCCCCATGGTCAGGGAGATGACGCCGGCGATCTGGCCGAGTTGGTCCATGCCTCTGCCTCTTCCGTTATTGGCCGGGCTGCTTTTCCATAAAGAGATGCACGTCCTGCTGGGGGAAGGGAATGGAGATGCCTTCCTTGTCGAACCCTGCCTTGATCTTCTCGGTCAGGGCAAAGCGGACGTCCCAGTAATCAGCGGTCCTGACCCAGGGCCGCACCACCAGATTGACGCTGCTCGCCCCGAGTTCGGCCACGGCAATGGAGGCGGCCGGCTCAGACAGGAGGCGGCTCTCCTCCTGGAGAACGCGGGCGAGCACCTCCTTGGCCCTGCCCATGTCGTCGCCATAGCTGATGCCGATGGTGAGATCGATGCGGCGGGTGGGCTTGGCGGTGACATTGGTGATCACGTTGCCCATGATGCTGCTGTTCGGCACCAGAACCTGCTGGTTGTCCGGGGTGGCGAGTTCGGTGTTGAAGATGGAGATCTGCTCCACGGTGCCGCTTACCCCGCCGGCGGTGACAAAGTCGCCGACCTTGAAGGGGCGGAAGAGGATGAGGAGGACGCCGGCGGAAAAATTGCCCAGCGAATCCTTGAGGGCCAGACCGATGGCAAGGCCGGCGGCGCCCACCACCGTGAGAAAGGAGGTGGTGTTGATGCCGAGCTGGCCCAGGGCCGCGATGACCACCGCGATCAGCAGGGCGTAGTAGGCGATGTTGCGGAGAAAGTTGACCAGGGTGATCTCGGTTTTGTGTCTTTCCAGCACGGCGGCGAAGAGGTCGGTCAGCCGCCGGGCCAGCCACTTGCCGACAAGGAAGATCAGAATGGCGGTGACAAGCTTGATGGAGAAGGTTGAGATCCAGAACCAGAGTGTTTGCGGGGAAAGATCCATGCCGGCCTCGTTTGGGTTGGGTGGTTTGCTTGGGATGCAGGGCGCGGGACCCTGAAGGGCGGGAATTCGTTTGCTTTCTTTTTCTAGTCGGATCGGGCGGAAAAGTCAAAAGCAAAAGAGAAAAATCGGCCGCCTCGCTTTGTGGGACTCGCTCCCGGCGGCCCGGAAGTGTATAATGCCTTAGCTGCGGCTGAGGCCGCGGCGGGTGCCGATTTCGGTGGTCTGGAGGAAGCAAGGGCGTGGATGACAAGGAGCTCTACAGGCTTTTCAAACGGGTGGTCGATACGGCCAGTGTCGAGTTCTATCTCCTCAACGCCGAGGGGCGGTTCGGCTATGTGAACCAGGCCGCGGCCAAAAGCCTCGGCTATTCCGAAGAGGAACTGCTCGCCCTGCACATCGCCGATGTCGACCTCGGCCTCGGGCCCGATTTTCCCTCCTGCTTTCTCGCCCTCAAGGGTCAGGACGGCCTGCAGCGTGAAACCACCCAGCGCACCAGGGATGGGCGCCTGGTGGAAAAGGATCTCAGCCTCAACTATCTCATCCTCGATTCGGTTGGCTATCTCTCGGTTTTTGCCCGGGATATCAGTGAGCGCAAGCGGATGGAGAACGCCCTCCGCGAGAGCGAGGAGCAATACCGGGAGCTTTTCGAGAACGCCAGCGATCTTATTCAGATCGTCCGGCCCGATGGCCGGTTTCTCTTCGTCAACCCCGCCTGGCTGGAGACCTTTGGCTACAGCAGGGAGGAGGTGGCCAGGCTCACCATCTTCGACCTCATCGATCCGGAGTGTGCCGGCCATTGCCAGGAGACCTTCCGGAACGTCATCCGCGCCGGCCGGGTCGAGAGGATCGAAAGCAGTTTCGTGGCCAAGTCCGGGGCGAAGGTTATTCTGCAGGGCTCGGCGAACTGCCGCTACGAGAAGGGCGAGCCCCGGTTCGCCCGCTGCATCTTTCGCAATGTCACCGAAGAAAAGAAGCTGCAGGCCCAGTTGCTGCAATCCCAGAAGATGGAGGCGGTGGGGCGGCTCACCAGCGGCGTGGCCCACGACTTCAACAATCTTCTCACCACCATTTTGAGCTACAGCGAACTTTATCTCATGCGCCTGCCCCAGGAAGATCCCCTGGCCGAGGCCCTGCGCGCCATCCGGGATGCCGGGACCCGGGGCGCGGCCCTGACCAGGCAGCTGCTCACCTTCAGCCGGAACCAGGTGGTGGATGTGCGGGTCATTGACCTGAACCGGGTGGTCAGCGACCTGGGCAAGATGATCCGCCGCCTGCTCCATCCCGATATCAGCTTTTCCCTGGAGGTTGCCCCGGAACCGACCCGGATTCTCGCCGACCCCCATCAGATCGAGCAGGTGCTGCTCAATCTGGTCATCAATGCCCGGGACGCCATGCCCAACGGCGGCGAACTGACCGTGGCCTGCGGGGAGGAACTGCTCGAAGCGCCCGAATTTTCAAATTTTGCGAGCATCGCCCCTGGTCATTACGTCGTGCTCACCGTCAGGGACACCGGGGAGGGGATGAGCAAGGAGGTCCAGGAGCAGATCTTCGAGCCTTTTTTCACCACCAAGCCCCAGGGCAAGGGAACGGGCCTGGGGCTGGCCACCGCCTATGGCATCGTCAAGCAGCACAGCGGCTATATCGTGGTGCGGAGCGAGGTGGGGAGCGGCGCCCTCTTCCGGCTCTACTTCCCCATGGTGCAGGCCCCGGTGGAGTCGGTGGTCTCCGAGGCGGTGTTCAAGGTGCTGCAGGGCCGCGAGACCATTCTGGTGGTGGATGACGAGCCCGAGATCCTCGAGGTTGTCCGCCTCTCCCTCGAACCGCTCGGATACGAGGTGCTTGTCGCGGCCTCCGGCCGGGAAGCTCTACGGATTGCCGGCGAGAAGGGAAGGGGCGGCATTGAGCTGCTGCTGGCGGATCTGATCATGCCGGACATGAACGGCAGGAAGCTGGCCGAGAAGATGCGGCTCCTGCATCCTGCGGCCAAGGTCCTCTTCATGTCCGGGTACGCCGACTCCATGCTTGCCGAGTTCGGGGTTTCCCCGGCCCCGGCCAATTTCATCAGCAAGCCCCTCGCCCCGGGGGAACTGGCGACCGCCCTGCGCAGGATCCTCGACTAGGCTGCCCCTCCTCCCGGCGGGGATGGCATCGGTGCTGCTTACAGTATTGCAAGGAGGGAATTTATGTCTGTCGGAATTGTCATCTTTGCCTTTGCCGGTGAGCCGGCCTGTTTTGCCCATGCCCTGTTGAACGCCCTCGACATGCGGGAGAAGGGGATGAACGTGAAGCTGGTCATTGAAGGAAAGGCGACGGCCCTGGTGCGTGATCTCGCCGAGGCGGGCAGCCCCTTTGCGCGGTTGTGGACCAGGGTCAGGGAGGCCGGGGTCATCGACTGCGTCTGCCGAGCCTGCGCCGGCAAGATGGGCGCCCTGGCGGCGGCCGAGGCCCAGGGTCTGCCGCTCTGCGACGAACTGGAGGGGCATCCCGCCATGTCCCGCTATCTGCAGGCCGGTTACACCATCATCACCATTTGAGGGCAGGGCGGGCGCTGTTCCGGACCTCGCCCCTGAAGTCCTGCCGCCATCGGGAAAAAGGAGCCTTCTTCCGCCCGGGCGCCCTGCGCTTATCCTGCCGGCATCATGGATCTGAATGCCTGGCCGCGCAGTGCCGGCCTCGGGTGGATCACATCAACCTGCCAAGAGAATCGGGAGTACGCCATGAACTGGAAAAACCTCTTTGTCCCGGTCAGGAACTTGAGCGCCGGCGAGGCGCGGAAGTACATGGAGGAGCACAAATCCGGCGCATATCAGCTCCTTGACGTGCGGCAGCCCAAGGAGTACGAGGCGGGGCACCTGCCCGGGGCCATGCTCGTCCCGCTCAAGGAGCTGCCGGACCGGCTGGACGAACTCGACCGGAACAAGCCGACCATCGTTTACTGCGCCATCGGAGGCAGAAGCAAGGTCGCGGCCCAGTTGCTGGCTGGCAAGGATTTTGCAAGCGTCTTCAACCTGAGCGGCGGGATCAAGGCCTGGGAGGGGCGTCAGGCCACGGGGCCGGAAGAGGCGGGCCTTGAGTTTTTTACCGGTCGGGAGGATTTTGCCGATGGCGTGAGCCTCGCCTATGCCATGGAGGAGGGCCTGCAGGAGTTTTACCGGCTGCTGGCCGCCCGGGCGGAGGATGCGGCGCAGGCGGGACTCTATACCCGCCTGGCCGGCTTCGAGGAGAGGCACAAGTCCAGGCTGCTTGCGGAATATGAAAAAATCCATGGCCCTGGCCAGCGTCCCGACAGGGAGGCGCGGGGGCTCATGGAAGGCGGGCAGGGCGGCGAGGAGTTTTTGAAAAGGGTTCAGGCCCAGGTGGAGAACCCCAGGGATATCCTCGAACTGGCCATGACGCTTGAAACTCAGGCCATGGATCTTTATGGCCGCATGGCCAGGAAAAGCGACGACAAGGCGTGCGGAGTCCTCTTCCTGGATCTGGTCGACGAAGAGCAGCGGCATCTTGCCTTTCTCGCCGCGGAGCTCGATAAGGTGCTGGAGTGAAAAAATCGCTGCCGACGGAAGGCGGCGGGAGGGAAAATGGCTGTGCGAGGCAAGCCGCGGCGGTCAGCCGCGGCGGATCTGAAAAAATGCGCTGAGGNNGGCCGCGAGGAGCGGCTTCTCCATGCCCTGGCGGAGGCGGAGCTCGTTTTTCAGGGTGTTCCCAGCGCCATCTTCACCGTCGATCTGGAACGGAAGATCACCAGGTGGAACAGCAAGGCGGAGCGTATCACCGGCTATACGGCGGAAGAGGTGCTGGGCAGGCCGTGCAGCATCTTCGCTCTGGCGCCCTGCTCCGAGTTCTGCGCGGTTTTCTCCTCAGACAGCGAAAAGCCTCTTCGGCGCGGCGTCTGCAAGCTCAGAACCAAGGATGGCCGGGTGCGGGTGATCGGCAAAAACGCCGACCTGCTCCGGGATGCCGAGGGCCGGATCATCGGCGCGGTGGAAAGCTTTGAAGACATCACCGTGCAGCAGGACGTGGACCGGCAACTCCGCACCGAGCGCGACAAGTTCCGCGGCATCCTCTCCGCCCTCGACCAGGGCATGCACATCCTCAACCATGATTTCATCATCGAGTACCAGAACGACATCCTGCGCAGGATCTTCGGGGACAAGATCGGCGAGAAGTGCTATCAGGTCTACAAGCAGCGGGACCAGCCCTGCGAGGTGTGCCGGATGCATGCCGCCATCGAGCAGGGCGCGGTGCAGCGGACCGAGGAGATCATGTCGGACGGCCGGCATTACGAGCAGAGCTATGTGCCCTTCACCGATATCGACAGCGAAAGCAAATGCCTGATCCTCCTCCGTGACGTGACCGAGGAGAAGAAGTACCGGGCCGAAACCATGCGGGCCGGTCAGCTCGCCTCCATCGGCGAACTGGCCGCCGGCGTGGCCCATGAGATCAACAACCCCATCAACGGCATCATCAACTACGCCCAGATTCTGCAGGACGATCTTTCCCCGGACGCTCCGGAAGGCGAGGTGCTGGGCCGGATCATCAAGGAAGGCGAGCGCATCGCCTATATCGTCAGAAATCTGCTTTTTTTCGCCCGGCAGCGGGACGAGGAGGCACAGGTCGTGGAGCTCGAAACCGTGCTCAACGACTCGCTGGCGCTGATCAAGCATCAGTTCCAGAAGGACGGGGTGCAGATCGCCCTGCAGATTCCCGAGGGGCTGCCGGAGATCAGGGTGAACCCGCAGCAGTTGCAGCAGGTTTTCCTCAACCTGCTCAGCAATGCCCGCCACGCCCTGAACCTCAAGTATCCCAATCGTGATCCGGGCAAGAGGCTCGATATCCGCTGTTCCACCGTGCAGACCGGGGAGACGCCCTCGGTGCGGACCGAGATCACCGACTACGGGGTGGGGATCCCCGCCGAAATCATCAATCAGGTCTTTGAGCCTTTCTTCTCCTCGAAAAAACCCGGGGAGGGCACCGGGCTCGGGCTTTCGATCAGCCATGGGCTGGTGCGTGATTTCCAGGGGATGCTGAGCGTCAGGAGCGAGCTGGGCCGGTTCACCACCATGACCGTAGACCTCCCCGCACACCGGCAGGAGTGGCAGAGCCTTCCCGGGCAGGAAAAAAAGGAGCAGAGATGATCGATCTGGACAAAAGCGAAACGGCCATCCTGGTCGTTGATGACGAGGAAAGCCTGCGGCTGACCTTTCAAATGTTTCTCGGCCGCGAGGGCTACGGGCCGGTCCTTACCGCTTCGACCTTCGACGAGGCGGTCTCCTTTATCGAAAAGCACGATTTTGACCTGATCATCAGCGATATCGTCATGGAGGGGGCCTCGGGCATCGATCTGCTCAGGCGGGTGCGGGAGCTTGACCTGCAATGTCCGGTGGTGATGGTCACCGGCTATCCCAATATCAATACCGCCTCCGAGGCGGTGCGCCTCGGAGCCTTCGACTACCTGGCCAAGCCGGTGAAAAAGGCCGATCTGCTGCGCACCGCCCGCATGGCCCTCCAGCAGTACAGCCTCTGGAAGGAAACCCGGCGGCTGGCCGAGGAGAAGGAGCGCTACCAGAACTACCTGGAGACGATCTTCCGCAGCGTTCGGGACATGCTCATCACCGTTGACCACGATCTGCGGGTGGCGCAGATGAACGCGCAGGCCAGAAAATGGGCCGCCGCCCACATGCCGGGGCTGGCGGAGGGCGTTTTCATCGGGGGGCTTCCGCCTTCCTTTGCCCTTTTCGCCGCGGATGTCCGCAAGGTGCTCGATTCCAGGCAGGAGGTGAGCGAGCATCGGATCGAGGCGACCCTGGAAGACGGCAGCCATGCGGTCTTCCGTCTCAGCGCCGCGCCCCTGGAAAGCTGTCAGGACGACAGATTTCTGGGCGTGGTTCTGGTCTTCCGCGACGTCAGCCGCCTGGAGGCCCTGGAAAAGAGGGGGAAGCGCACCTATTTCCATCGGCTGGCCGGGGTGAGCCGGGCCATGCAGACGGTCTACACCCTCATTGAAAACGTCGGCCAGGTGGATACCTCGGTGCTGATCACCGGCGAGTCCGGCACCGGCAAGGAGCTGGTGGCCGAGGCCCTGCACGCGGAAAGCCCCCGCCGCGACATGCCCCTGGTCAAGTTCGACTGCACCGCCATCCCGGAAAATCTCCTGGAGTCGGAGCTGTTCGGTCACAAAAAGGGGGCGTTCACCGGGGCGGACCGCAATCGCGAGGGCAGGATACTGCAGGCCGACGGCGGCACTCTTTTCCTGGACGAGATCGGCGATATCTCGCCTTTGATGCAGCTGCGGCTCCTGCGCTTTCTCCAGGAGCGGACCTTCTATCCGGTGGGCGAGGACAGGCCCATCACCGTGGATGTCCGGGTCGTCGCCGCCACCAATGCCGACCTGAAGCAAAAGGTGCAGCGGGGCGAGTTTCGGGAGGACCTCTACTACCGG
>DDXK01000117.1 GCA_002347185.1 Desulfobulbaceae bacterium UBA2262
GCCGATCTGGCGGTCGCCGATGACCAGTTCGCGCTGGCCGCGACCAACCGGAGTCATGGCGTCAACCGCCTTGGCGCCGGTGTAGCAGGGCTCATGCACGGATTTACGGGCGATAACGCCGGGAGCGAGCACCTCGATCTTGGAGAAATGCTTGGCGTTGATCGGGCCCTGGCCGTCGATGGGGTTGCCCACGCCGTCAACAACGCGGCCTTCCATCTCGGGGCCAACCGGCACCTCGGCGATACGACCGGTACGCTTCACCTGGTCGCCTTCCTTGATGTTTCTTACGTCACCGAGAACGGCGCAACCGACGTTGTCTTCTTCGAGATTCAGGGCGATGCCGAGAATCCCGTGGGGGAATTCCAACAGCTCCATCGCCATGCACTTCTCGACCCCGTGGACACGAGCGATACCGTCACCTACGGAAATTACGCTACCGGTCTCGCTCAGATCAACCTTACTTTCGTAATCCTTGATCTGCCCCTTGATGATTTGACTGATCTCTTCGGCTTTGATCTGCATTTTATTATTCACTCCCCTTAATGGATTCTTTTAAACCGGCAAGTTGTGACTTGATGCTTCCATCCAGAACCAAGTCACCGACCTTGGCAATGATCCCGCCGATAATGGAGGGATCGACCTGGGTCGTGAGCACGACCTGCTTGCCGGTTATTTTTTCTAATGTTTCCTTGACCTTTGCCCCAAGCTCCGGGGACAGCTCCATGGCTGAGACCACCGTGCCCTGGCACATATTTTTATCCGCATCGACCATGGCCTGGAAGACCTCGGCCACGTCGGGCAGAATATCCGCCCGTTTCTTCTGAACCAGAAGCTTGAAAAAGTTACCCATAACCTGGGAAACCCCGGCGGAGGCGAGAATGTGCTCCATTACCTTCTCACGCACCTCAACGGGGTAGATAGGATTGGTCAGCGCATCGCTCACCTCGGGGGTGCTGGCGAAGAGCTCGGCCATGGCGCGCAAGGCCTTGCTGTAATCGTCAAAAGCGCCTTCTTCCTTGCCGACGGCAAAAAGCGCCTTGGCATACCGTTTGGCTAACACCGCGTTTTTCACTGGATACCTCCCACCTTTGCAAGAGAAGCTTCCACCATCTTGCTCTGATCCGCAGGCTGAATGTTTTTCCTGAGCAGCTCCTCGGCCAGCAGCACGGCCTGCTCGGCAACTTCGGCCTTCAGACGCTTTTTCGCCTCGGCAAGCTCAAAGGCCACGGCCATCTCGGCCTGC
Organism: Desulfobulbaceae bacterium UBA2262; assembly: GCA_002347185.1. GTDB lineage: Bacteria > Desulfobacterota > Desulfobulbia > Desulfobulbales > Desulfurivibrionaceae > UBA2262. Next base: position 1,244 of record DDXK01000117.1, read on the forward strand.
CGCTTCAGATCGCCGGCAGCCCGTTCGGCATCGGCGATGATCTTGTCCTTCTCCACCTCGCCCTGCTTCACCGCCTCGCTGATAATGGCGCTCACTTCCTCATCAAGCTTGGCCAGCTTCGCCTCGGCCTCCTTGTACATCCGCTCGGCTTCGGCCTTGCGGGATTCCAGGGCGTCCAGCTGATCCTTGATCTCCTCGCGGCGGCTGCTCAGGCCGCTGGAGATGGGCTTGCGGAGAAAATAGACCAGGATGACCACCAGGCCGGCGAAATTCAGGGCCCGGTAGAGGAGATCCCACAATTTCGCCGGCGGCAGCCCGCCGCCCGAGGCCGCCTCGGAGGCATGCGCCACCGCGGCCACAGCCAGCAGCGCCAGGGCCGACAGGGAGACCCTGCCCACCTTTGACCAATTCGTTGTCTTCATCTTACAGAGTCCTCCCCAGAACTTTACTCGCCATCTCACTGGCAAAACCCTCTATTTGCCCTTTCAGCGCGGACTGGGCTGCGGCAAATTGCTTCTCGATTTCGGCAAGCTGTCCTGACTTTGCGGCATCAACCTCCTTGCGGATTCCGGCCAGCTTCTCGTTGCTGGCGGCAAGGGCGGCGGCGCGGGCGGCGTCATATTCCTTTTTCGCCTTGCCCCGGGCGTCCTTGATCTTCTGCTCGAACTCCTCCAGGCGCAGCCCGGCGTTCTTCTTGAACTTGTCGATGCTTTCGTCAAGACCGGTGATCTTCTTCTGGCGTTCCTCCAGAATCGAGCGGATCGGCTTGTACAGGACGGCATTCAGAATGACAATAAGCAAGAGCATATTGACAATCTGAATCAGCATGGTCAGGTCGATGGTAATCATTCCTAGCTCCCGTTTCTTTCTTTTAATATGTGAAAAAGCCTTAATTTTGCACGCGAAATGAATGATCGTTCATTAACAAAGGAACGGTTCTAATCGAATTTTTTGGGCATGTCAATAATTTTATCCCGCACTTTTTTTCTCTCTGCCACCCTGGGTACAAGTACCGAGAAGAGCCAACAACATACTGATATCAGAGAAAAACAAGAAATTAAGCGGAAGCTTTTGCAGCCTGGACGGCGACAAGCTTCGGAACCGCCTTCAGGGCCTCGGGTAATTTGTCCACCATGGTGCCCCCGGCCTGGGCCATGTCGGGCCGGCCGCCGCCGCTGCCCCCCACCATGACCGCCACTTCCTTGACGATCTGGCCGGCGGGAAAACGCTTTTCCAGATCCTTGCTGACTATGGCCAGCAGGCTGACCTTACCCTGGAACTCCCCGCCCAGCACGGCGACAGCGCTGCCCATCCTCTCGCGCACCTTGTCGCCGACCTCGCGCATGGTTTTCGGCGAATCCATGACAATGGCGGCCGTGATCACCTTCACCCCGGCGACCTCCTCGGCCTTGGCCAGCATGCTCTCCAGGTCGTTGGCGGAAAGATCGGCGGCAAGGCGGCTCACTTCCTTTTCCAGCTCCTTCTGCCGGGCCAGAAGCTTGTCGAGCCTGGACCCCAGCTCGTCCGGAGTGGTCTTCAGTCTGGCGGCAAGGCCGGCCAGCTGCGTCTCAAGCTGCTGAAACCTCTCCATGGCCGCCGGCCCGGTCACCGCTTCGATGCGGCGCNNTGGGTGCCGCCGCAGAGCTCCTTGGAAAACTCGCCCACCGAGACGACGCGGACGCTGGCTTCATACTTTTCGCCGAAGAGCGCGGTGGCCCCGCCCTTGATTGCCTCCTCCCGGTCGAGGACGGCGGTGGCAACCCTGGCATTGGCGCGGATTTCCTCATTGACGATCCGCTCCACCTTAAGAAGCTCCTCATGGCTCAGCGGCGAGAAATGGGTAAAGTCGAAACGCAGCCGCTCCGGGCTCACCAGGGAGCCGGACTGCTTGACATGATCGCCCAGCACCCGGCGCAGGGCGGCCTGCAGCAGATGGGTGGCCGTGTGGTTGTTGGCGGTGCGCTGGCGCTTCCCCTCGGCCACCTTGAGCTCCACCTTCTCGCCCAGACCGAGGCTGCCTTCGACGATCTCGGCCTGATGGAGAATAAGGCCGTCGCCCACGGCCACGGTGCCTTCCACCCTGGCCTTGCCATGGGGACCGATGATCATGCCCCGATCGCCGACCTGGCCGCCCGATTCGGCATAAAACGGGGTTTCCGGGCAGACCACCGAGACCTTTTCCCCGGTGCCGGCCTGCTCCATCCCGGCGCCACCGGCGCTCACCAGGCCGACGATGTCCGCGCTCAGGTGTCTCCTCTCATAGCCGACAAACTTCACCTTGAGCCCCTTGTCGAGCAGGGCGCGGACCCCCTCGCCCATTTCGGCCAGCGAGGTCGCCTTCCACGATTTCCTGGACTGCTCGCGCTGCATCTCCATGGCCGCGTTGAAGCCCGCCTCGTCGGCCACCATCCCCTTTTCGATGGCGATGTCCTTGACGATATCCACCGGGAAGCCGTAGGTGTCGTAGAGCTTGAAGATAAAATCACCGGCAACCACCTTCTGGCCCGCCTCGTGCAGCCGATTCATCTCCTGGCTCAGCATGGTCAGGCCGTTGTCCAGGGTTTCCAGGAAACGGATCTCCTCGTTGTGCACCACCTTGGCCAAAAGCTCCCGCGCCTCGGCAAGATGGGGATAGGCATGGACCATCTCCTTGATGACAGCCTCCACCACCGTGGTGAGAAAAGGCTTTTTCAGGCCCAGAGTCCGACCGAAACGGATGGCCCGCCGCATGATGCGCCTGAGCACGTAGCCGCG
>DDXK01000141.1:0-507 GCA_002347185.1 Desulfobulbaceae bacterium UBA2262
TTGCAGCGCCAGCAATGGGGATAGCTGTGGGAAAGCTTGGCCTCTTTGAGCAGAGAGCCCTGCCTGGCCAGATCCTCGTTGATCAGCTTGTTGGCCTCAAGGATGAAGAGCCCGGCATAGGGGCCGGCCTCGGCGCTGAAGCGGCCGTCGCTCTCCACCGGCGAGAGCACGGGCAGGTTGTAGCGGATACCGGTCAGATAGTCCTCCCGGCCGTGGCCGGGCGCGGTGTGCACGCAGCCGGTACCGGTATCCAGGGTGACGTAATCGGCGAGCACCATGAGGGAGTCGCGCTCAAGAAAGGGATGGCGGCACTTCTTGCCCTCGAGCAAACGGGCCGAAAAGGTGGCAACGATCCGGTAGTCGCTGACACCCCAGGCCGCCAGGGCCTGCTCCACCAGCCCCTCGGCCAGGATCAGGCACTCAGCCCCGACCTGGACCGCGGCATAGGTGAAGTCCGGATGAAAGGCAACGGCCAGGTTGGCGGGCAGGGTCCAGGGCGTGGTGGTC
>DDXK01000141.1:526-663 GCA_002347185.1 Desulfobulbaceae bacterium UBA2262
AGCACCAGTGCACCGGCTTCTTGCTGCGGGTCACCGCGCCGGATAGCAGAAAGCGGTTGAACTCGCGGGCGATGGCCGCCTCGTATTTATAATCGATGGTGAGGTAGGGATGCTCCCAGTCGCCCAGCACGCCCAGG
>DDXK01000141.1:710-13363 GCA_002347185.1 Desulfobulbaceae bacterium UBA2262
GGCAGGCCGTGGCAGTCCCAGCCCGGCACGTAAGGACAATGAAAGCCGCTCATCCTTTTCGACTTGAGGATGATGTCCTTCAGGATCTTGTTCAAGGCGTGGCCCATGTGGATGTGGCCGTTGGCATAGGGAGGGCCGTCGTGCAGGATATAGAGCGGCCGGCCCGCGGTTTTCGCCTGGACCCTGGCGTAGAGGTTGCCCTCTTCCCAGGCCTTGAGAAACTCAGGCTCCCGCTGGGAAAGGTTGGCCTTCATCTTGAAATCCGTCTGGGGCAGGTTGAGTGTCGCCCGGTAATCCATATGATTCCCTCTTTGCTTGGAAGGGGTTGCGGCGCGTCGGCGGCAAAAAAAGCAGCGCCCGGAGGCGCAAGGCAGCGAAAGGTCAAGCAGACAAAGATACCAGCTCGGCCGCAACTTGCAAGGGTAAAATAGCCGGTATTCCACGCCTTTCCCTCTTGCCGCGCCTTTGGATTTGACATTCCCCGGCCTGCTCTCTATATTCAACTGATTTGTTAACAGTCAAAATCGGGGTTGCGGCCCGCCCTTCCCTTCCCGGCTTCTGGGGGTCGCACCCAAGGCCCTTTTTTTTGCTGGAGAAGACCATGCCCAAGATCATTGCCCTGGCCGGCAAGGGTGGAGTCGGCAAAACCACCATTTCCGCCCTGCTCGTCAAATACCTCACCGAAAGGCAGCTCACTCCGGTGCTGGCCGTGGATGCCGATTCCAACGCCAACCTCAACGAACTGCTGGGGCTTACGGTCTCCACCACCATCGGCCAGATCAGGAAGGAGCTCAAGGGCGACATGCCGCCCAACATGACCCGGGACCAGTACATGGAGATGAAGGTGCACCAGTCCCTGGTGGAAGCCAGCGGCTTCGACCTCATGGCCATGGGTCAGCCCGACGGCCCGGGCTGCTACTGCGCCGCCAACCAGCACCTGGCCATGACCATGGACCACCTGGCCGACAATTACAAATACATCCTGGTGGACAACGAGGCGGGCATGGAACACCTGAGCCGGATGAACCTCAGGAGCATCGACTACCTGATCGTGGTCTCCGACCCCTCGGCCCGGGGCATCATGACCGCCAGGCGCATCGCCGAGCTGACCGGCCCCCTGGCCATCGAGGTGAAAAAAAAATGCCTCATCGTCAACCGGGTGCCGGAACCGGCCGGCCCTGAGCTGCTAGCCAAGATCCAGGAGGCGGTGGAGGCGGCCGACCTCCCCCTGGGCGGCCTGCTGCCAGCCAGCAACGAGCTGGTGGGCCAGGAACTGGCCGGCAGGTCCTATCTCGAACTGGGCGGAGAGGTCGAGGCGGTGCGGCGGGCCTTTGCCATCTTCGACGCCTTTCTTTCCTGAAGAACTCCCGCCGCGCAGGAGGCCGGGGCCTTCCGCCCTCCTGCGCCCCCCAAGCCCGAGAAAGCCCTGACCGGGAAGATTTTTCCCCACCACTCCGGATCCCCAGCCTCGCCCTATCCCCATCTACCAAGACTTTCCAGCCAACACGGCCCAGAAGATAAACATGGCACGCTTATTGCTTACTTGATAGGCGGCAATACCATGTCGTGAACTTTCACAGCGAGGCGAAGCATGAATCTTCTCGGATCACTCTACAACGGGGTCAGCGGCGTCAATGCCATGGGGCAGGGCCTCAACGTCACGGCCAACAACGTGGCCAACGTCAACACCAACGCCTTCAAGGGGAGCCAGACCCTGTTTTCGGATGTCTACGAAAGCGCCCTGGGCGATCTCACCCTGGGCCACGGCGTCCGCATGGGCAATGTGCCGACCTCCTACGCCCTGGGCTCGCTGGAAACCACCAGCAGAGGTACGGACATGGCTGTGAACGGCGCGGGCTTCTTCCTGCTCCGCGATGCCGACGAGGCCTTGGCCGCCACCTACACCCGCAGCGGCAATTTCAATCTGGTGGAGCATTTCGGCGCCGAACCCAACGCCTACAATCTGGTCACCCCGGCCGGGCAATATGTGCAGGGCTACAACCTGAGCGCGGAAAGCGCGCAGCCCGGGGTCATCGAGGACATCCTGGTGCAGCGCATCGCCCCCCAGTCGGCCACCAGCCATGTGGATCTGGTGGTGAACCTGGACAGCTCCCAGAACCTCAACGAGACAACCAGCGTCCCGCTCTTCGAGAGCTGGGACGGCAGGATGTCCCCCCCCATCGCCGCGGCCAACTTCGACTACAAGAGCAGCATGCAGATCTACGGCCCGGAGGCGGATGCGGCCGACCCCCTCAACCCGGCCTTCACCTATGACCTCACCGTCTACTTTGACGGCACCGGCAACGCCAACGAAAAGGAATTCCTCATCACCTGCGACCCGCTGCTGGACCAGCGTCTGCTTGGCGACGACACCCGCTACGCGGCCGCTTCCGACAAGGGGGCAGGCGCCCTGCTCTACGGGATCCTCACCTTCAGCCCCACCGGCGAACTGAGCGACATCCAGTGCTGGGACGTGCCGCCCGACGGCAGCCTCACCCCGGCTGCCGACAACCGGCTCAGCCTCGACCGGGGCGAATCCTTTTTCAGTTTCGACTACAACTTCGACCCGGCCGGCCCCAACCAGAGCTCGACCATCAGCTTCGGCGCCACGCCGACCCCCCAGACGGTGGAGAGCCCGTCCGGCGCCTACCTGAACGCAGAGGCCGACACCCCCATCAGCGCGCTCTCCGGGTGGGAAAACGTCTTTGACGCCCAAGGCAATCAGGTCCAGGAAGGTGATGTCATCCTCTTTTCCGGCAGCAACGGGGAGGGCGAACCGGTTTCCTATGCGTACACGGTAAATTTTTCCCAATCCCTGCAGGATCTGCTTGCCGGCCTGGAGGAGGCCTTTTCCTGCACCGCGACGCTCAGCAACGGCAGGCTCAGCCTGAGCGACAACACGGTGGGCGCAAGCGCGCTGGCCATCGACTCCATTGCCTACAGCAACGCCGGAGGGGAAACGCCGGCGACAAATCCGGCCATCGCCCAGCTCTTTGGCGCCGAGGGCTCATACTTCCCCGCCGGCACCGAGGCTGCCGGCTTCCGGAACAACGCCCTGGCCACCACCAGCTACGCGGCCGCCTCCACCACCATCTTCCAGGGACAGAACGGCTACGGCCAGGGCCGGCTGCAGGACATCTCCGTCGACGCCGACGGCGTCATCATCGGCCAGTACTCCAACGGCCAGAACATCGAACAGGCGCAGCTGGTCCTCGCCACCTTCACCAACCACCAGGGCCTGCGCGCCGAAGGGCACAACAGCTTCGTGGCCACGCCGGAAGCCGGCGCCCCCATCCTCGGCACCCCGAGCAGCGGCCCCTTCGGCCGGGTAGCCAACTACAGCCTGGAGATGTCCAACGTGGATCTCGGCCGGGAGATGGTGAACCTCATCACCACCCAGCGCGCCTTCCAGGCCAACGCCAAGAGCATCTCCACCACCGACGAGATCTACGAAAAGCTGCTGCAGATGGTACGGTAAAACTGGCTGGGGCCGGCGCTTGCGACGGCCCCAGCTTCCCTTTTTTCCACGCCCCCTCGCCCTGCCCCTTCTCCCTCCGGGAGAAGGCCGGGATGAGGGCAAGATTTTTAGGGCCTGACGGGCTCGCCTTGTCGCCAGCCGCCGGACATCCCCCCCTCACCCCAGCCCTCCCCCGCCAGGGGGGAGGGAGAGTGCAACCCCCCTTCGCCTGCTTCATGGTCTTCCTGGGGTACCCCTCGCCCTGCCCCTTCTCCCTCCGGGAGAAGGCCGGGATGAGGGCAAGGTTTTTTAGGGCCTGACGGGCTCGCCTTGTCGCCAGCCGCCGGACATCCCCCCCTCACCCCAGCCCTTCCCCGCCAGGGGGGAGGGAGAGTGCAGCTCCCCTTCGCCTGCTTCATGGTCTTCCTGGGGTACCCCTCGCCCTTCCCCTTCTCCCTCTGGGAGAAGGCCGGGATGAGGGCAAGGTTTTTTAGGGCCTGACGGGCTCGCCTTGTCGCCAGCCGCCGGACATCCCCCTCTCACCCCAGCCCTTCCCCGCCAGGGGGGAGGGAGAGTGCAGCTCCCCTTCGCCTGCTTCATGGTCTTCCTGGGGTACCCCTCGCCCTGCCCCTTCTCCCTTCGGGAGAAGGCCGCGGGATGAGGGCAAGGTTTTTTAGGGCCTGACGGGCTCGCCTTGTCGCCAGCCGCCGGATATCCCCCCTCACCCCAGCCCTCCCCCGCCAGGGGGGAGGGAGAGTGCAACTCCCCTTCGCCTGCTTCATGGTCTTCCTGGGGTACCCCTCGCCCTTCCCCACAAAAAAAACGGCGGCCCGGAAGAAGCTTCCGAGCCGCCGGCCTGGCTGAGACTGAATGCGGGAGGGGGCTGTTACCGCTTGATGTTGATCAGGTCCGCCAGCATCTCGTCGGTGGTGGTGATGATCTTGGAGTTGGCCTGGAAGCCGCGCTGGGTGGTGATCAGCTTCACGAACTCGGTGCCGAGGTCGACGTTGGACTGCTCCAGCGAGTTGGGGGCGATGGAGCCCAGGCCGTTGGTGCCGGGCGCGCCGGTGACCGGGGCGCCGGAGGCGGTGGTTTCCCGGAAGATGTTGCCGCCTTCCTTTCTGAGGCCGGCCAGGTTGTTGAAGTTGGCCAGGGCCACCTGGGCCCTTTCCAGCACCTGCCCATTGGAGTAGTTGCCGGTGATGATGCCGGCGGTGTCCACGGAGACGGACTGCAAAAAGCCCGCGGCATAGCCGTCCTGATCCTGGAAGATCGTGGTGGAGCTGTTGGCGTACTGGGTGGTGGAGAGCGCCTCGGTGGAAAAGGCAAGGCTCAGGGTGTCCCCGATCCGGCTGCCATCCTCGCCGCCAAGATCGGCCGGGATGGTATCGAAAAGGCCGGTGCCGAAAGGTTCCGCCGCACCAGAATAAGCAATGGAAGTAACCTCCAGGCCACTGCTGTAGCCGCCGGTGGCTACCTCGTCGGCCCGACGGTCGGTGAGCACCAGGCGCCCGGCGCCGTCGATGGTCGCCTCGGCATCAAACTGGTCCTCGAGCCAGGTGAGCAGATCCTGCACCGTGCCGGTGGCCTGGGTCAGCGGCGGGCCAAAGCTGTCGGCGGTGGTGGCATTCTGATCCGCCACGGTGAAAATGGCTCCGACCACTGGAGTGCCGTCTCCGCGAAAGCCGTCAAAGGTGATCGTATCACCCACCGCCAAGGCCGCGGCAGGAGCTGCAGTGTCAAAAACGCTGGTCAGGTTGGTCTCCGCGGTGATCACCGGCTCGGTGCCGCCGGAGTTGTTCACGGCCCGGGCCGTGGAAACCACCTGCTGCTTGGAGGTGGTGACATTGATCTGGGTCCCGAAGGGATTGGCGGAGGAGGCGGCGGTGGTGACAAAGGAGGTCACCGCCATACCGCTGGCGCCGGCGGTGAGGTCTGTCATCACGATCCGTCCCTCGGCATCGATGGTGGACTTGCTGCCAAAGGCCAGGTCGATGGCATCCAGCAGATCCTGCACCTTGTGGCCGTCGGTCACGGTATAGGTGTCGCTCACAAAGGTGCCGTCGTTGTCATAGCCGGCAAAAGCTATGGTATCGCCGTCAGCCAGGGCGTTGCCGGCCGTGTCGTAGACGCTGGTGATCAGGGTCTCCTTGGTGATGGGGGTGGTGCCGCCGGCGCTGATCACCGCGCCCAGATCGCTCACCAGGATCTGGGTGACGTTGGTGGGCAGGCCGGAGTAGCGGGCGCCCAGGTTGAGCTCGACCATCTGGTTGGTGTCGGCGCCGGTGAAGTTGGTGGCAAAGGAGTAGTACTGCTCGGTGCTGTCCAGCACGAGACGGTTGGTTTCCTGGGCCGGGTCCACCTTGCCGTCCGGCGGCACGTTCCAGGCCCAGATGTTCTGGATGGCGCCGGAGGTGGAGAAGTCGATCACCCCGTACATCAGGGCGCCGGCGCCCTTGTGGTTGAGGTAGTTGTAGCTGGTGTCCGGCGAGTAGATGGAAAGCTCGTCGTTGCTGCCGTCCAGGCTGCCCGCTTCATCGAGGCCGTCGGAAAGCACCCGCTGATCCTCCTTGGGGTCGCAGGCGACCAGGAATTCCCACTGGTTGTCCTGGGTGGTGCGGTCGAAGTAGACCGTGATGTCGTGGCTGGCGCCCTTGGAGTCGTACACCTTGATGGAGGTGGTGTACTCGTAGGAATTGGCGTCGATGGGCGGCGTCGGCACCACCTGGGCGGCGTTGGTGCCGTTCCAGGCCTCGAAGAGCCTCTGCTCGTTGGTCTCGTTCACCTTGCGGGAATCGACGTTGGCGATCACCTGCACGTTGGTGGTGGCCACCGGCGGGGTGGACTTGCCCAGGTTGATGTCGCCGATGGTGCCCTGCACCTCGCCGGAAGCCGAGTCGATGGTCCAGCCTTGGACGAGATAACCCGAGGGGTTGATCAGGAATCCTTCCTTATCGAAGCGGAACTCGCCGGCCCGGGTGTACATGTCCGCCTCGGCGCTGTCCGCCGCCCGCAGCATGAAGAAGCCCTGGCCGCCGATGGCGAGATCGGTGGCGCTGGAAGTGGACTCAAACGAGCCCTGGGCGAAAAGGCCGTCGATGGTGGTGAGGGTCACGCCGCGGCCCACCTGGGCCGAGCCCGCCGCGGTGGCCACCGACTGGGAGAGCACGTCCTGGAAGGTGGAGCGGCTCGACTTGAAGGCCACAGTGTTGACGTTACTGACGTTGTCACCCAGCACGCTCATGGCGTTGCCCATGGTGCTCAGACCGCTGATGCTTGCATACAATGAACTTGATACGCCCATATCCTTACCTCCTCTTGCCTTGAATGGCTCTTGTTTCCGTGATTAGCGCACTACCAGGATATCGCCCACGCTCAGGCTCGTATATTTGTCCACGCTGACCGTGGCCACCCCGCCATTGAACTCGATGCCGGTGACCTTGCCCGTGGTCCGGTAGTCAACATCGATCTCCTGCCCCTGGCTGTCGATGGCGGTTACCCGGTAGCTGTACGTCCCGTCGGCCACCGCCTCGCCCCGGGCGTTGGTGGCGTCCCATTCCAGGGTATGTGCGCCCGAGGCGGCATAGCCGACATCGACCGTGTCCACCATCCTGCCGGCCGCGTCGTACACCTCGATGACGCAGGTGTCGGCGGCGTCGTGCAGGGTATACTCGGTGGGGGTTGTCACGCCCTCCACCACGCCCATGCTGTTGCCGAAACCCTGCACCTCCTTGCCGACCAGGTCAAGCAGCTGCAGGTTGTTTTGGGATTTCTGATAATCGAGCAGCTTCTCCATGTTGTCGCTCATCTTCATGGTCGCTTCCATGTTGGAGAACTGGGCGAGCTGCGAGGCCATCTCGTAGCTGTCCATGGGCTCCAGGGGATCCTGGTGCTGCATCTGGGTGATGAAGAGGGTCATGAAGTCCTGGCGGTCCAGGGTGGACTTGCCAACCGCCTTCGGGATGGAAGCGTCGGTGGCTGTCGTGAGGCTTTCGATGCTGCTCATGGCTGTTCCTCTCTATTTCTTAGGCAAAAAGGTCCACGCCCTTCTCGCTCAGGTTTCTGCCGTAACTCCCCTGCGGATAGAGCTCGTCCGCCCCTACCGGGCCTGCCGCGCGCCGGGCCACGCCCTGCTCCCGCCAGGCGGCCTGAAACTCCCGCCAGGCCTCGCCGCCGTCTTGCTGGTTGCCCACGGAAACCATGCACTCACCAAGGACAAAGCCCTGCTTTTCCATGTTTTGCTTGAACTGCTCCATATTGCTTTCGAGCACTTCCTTGACCTTGGAGTTTTCCATGGCAAAGGAGACGGCAATCTGCTCGTCGCGCACCATCAGCTCCACCCGCACCTCGCCCAACTCCTTGGGATAGAGCTTCATGACCAGATGGTGCTCGTTGTTGCGCAGGCCCTGCAGCAGGCCCTGGCTGAGCTGGGCAAAAGTATGCTGCTGGAGACCTGGCGGCATGTTGGGAACGAAGGTGAAAGGACGGGCGACCTGGCCCGGAGCGAGATGGAGGCCGGCCTCGTTTTTCGCCGTCGTGGCGGCGCCGGAGGAAAGCAGGCCCTGCCCCTCCTCGCCGAACCCTTCCCCGGTAAAGCCGGCGCCGCTCTGCTGGCCGCCATCCTTCTCTCCTGCCAAGGAGCCGTTGCCCTGGAGGGCATCCGCCTCGCCCGCTTCCGCTTCATCCAGGCCGGCGAGCAGCTCTTCCCAGGCCTCGCCCTCGGCATCGTCGGCCAGGGCGGAAATTTTTTCCTCGCCGAGGCGGGACGTTCCCGGCTGCAGCTTCACCTGGGCAAGATCGACGCTTTCCAGCAGCTTTTCGAAGACCGCGGTAACCGCTTCCTGCACGGCGGGGCTCCAGCCCAGATCCCTGGCCGCGAAGCCGGCCTCGCTCAAGACCGTCTGCAGGTCGGCGAGGAAGGAGGGCAGATCGGCCTGCAGCCGGTTGGCCTTCACATCGGCAACCGCCTGCTCGAGGAGATTTTTCAAGCGCTCCATGCCGAGATGCACCGGCGGCGCTTCCACTTCGGGATCAAGCAGGGAGGCGGTCAGCTCAGGAAGCAGCGAACGCTGCATGGTCTCGGAAACACCGGCGCTGGCCAGCAGCCCCTGCAATTGCTCGCTTTCCACCTGGGTCAGGACGGTGGGGTTTTCCCCCTGCAACTGCAACTCCTGGAGACCGGCCAGGAACTTCTCAAGATCCAGGGTGTTGTCGCCCCGGACCGCGGCCTCGGAAATCCTTGCCACCTCCGGCGCTCCAGCGCCGAGGCGCTCAAGGATCAGCTGCAGCAGGGGAAGATCGGTTTCCGGCACTGCCACCGGCGTCTGTTCGGAAAGGGCTTCGAAATGGCGGGCAAAGGTGTCGAGGAACTCGACCAGGGAGAACTGCCCACCCTGCTCCTCCATCTGCTGCATGAGCAGCCCCAGTTCCGTCTCGCCCATGCCGGCGTCCACCGCCATCTTTTCAAGCAGGGCGGCATCGGGGAGGGTGAAGGTCCATTCGCCGGGGCCGGAATCGGCATTGGCGGCGGCCGCCTGCTGGAGCTCGGCGACAAACTGGGCCAGCAGCGCGGCAATGCCCGCCGCCCTGTCCTCGCCCTCCGGCTCGGCCTGCTCGCGCCCGCGCCCGCTCTCTTCGGAGAAAGCGGCCTTGCGGGGACTCCCCTGCTGGGCGCCGAAAACATTGCCCTTCTCCTGGCGCTCGTTGGCCAGCTTCTTTTCCATGTAGCTTGAGAATTTGGACACGGACTCGGATCTGCCCCGGCCCTCTACCGCGAGGGGGGTCAGCTTCTGTTGAGCCGGGATGACGGGGAGCATCAAGGCATCCACTGGAAATCCTCTCATCTGGGGTTGGTCTTGCCGTGCTCCCTTCGGAAGGAAGCGCGCTTGCCAAAGAGCATTAGCAAGAGGCGTGCCAGACGATGGACCCGCAAAGACAAGCGTGAAAATTATTACACAAAAACAACATGTTGCATAAAAAGCAGAAAGAGGAGAGGAGGCCAGAGGGGAAGGTGTTGCAGGCAGGGGCGGGAAAAGAATTCCCCTGGGAAAAAGCGCGGCAGGCGCCGGGGAAAGGCCGGAAGGGAAAGAATTGCCGTGAAGCGTTTTTGCCGCAGGAATACGTCGGAAAAGAGGGCTGGCCGAAGCGTCTTTGGCCGGCCAATGGTTGCGAAAGCCAGGGATGATTGCCGCGACGGCGGGTCAGAAGAGCTCGGGATAGAGCTTTTTCGCGCAGTCCGGGCAAATGCCGTGGCTGAATTCGGCGTCGGAGTGGTCCCTGATATAGACCTCGATCTGGTTCCAGTATCCCTTGTCGTCCCGGATCTTCTTGCAGGAGGCGCAGATGGGCAGCAGGCCGCTTAAGGTTTTCACCTTGGCAAGCACCTCCTCCAGCTCGACATTCTTTTCCTCCAGGGCGGCGGTGCGCTCGGCCACCATCTCCTCGAGCCGCTCCTTGTGCTGGCGCAGCTCCTGCTCCGCCTGCTTCAGCCTGGAGATATCCTGGACCAGGACGATGATGAAACGCTGCCCCTGATCGACAAAGGGGACCAGCTTCATGAAAAGCTGCCGCCCGCCCAGAACGAGGGGCACCTCCACCCCCAACTCCCTGGGGCGCTCCTGAAGTCCTTCGAGCTGGGCGCTGATCGCGGCGGCGCACTCTTCGGGAAAGAGGCTGGGGAAATGCTGGGAGAGAAGCTGCTCTACCCGCAGGCCGAAAAGCCTCGCGGCGGAGGCATTGGCAAAGATGACGCTGCCCCCGGCGGCAAGCTCGAAAAAGCCGTCGGTCATGTTGCCGAGGGTCACCTCGAAATGCTTCTTGGCGGCGAGAAGCTCCTTGATCACCTGGCGTTCGAAAATCTTTTCGGTGCCGAAGATCCTCCGGGGCAGGGGCCGGGGGTGCTCCTGCTCGAAGTGATCGAGGATCACGGAAAAATGTTCGGCCATCTCCCTGAACGGCCCCTTGGCCACGCAGGCGTTGGCGCCCAGGGCAAAGAAGTCGAGCTTTTCCTCGGCAACGACGCCGGAAACGATGACGAGAAAAATATCGGCCAGGGCGGGGGAGTCACGGATGATCCGGCAGAGCTGTTCACCGTTGATCTTCGGCATGACCAGATCGGTGAAGATGATCCCGGGCCGGGCGGAATCGAGGATATTGAGGGCGGAAAGCCCGTCCTCGGCCAGAAAGACCTCATAGCCGCGCTCCTCCAGGAAGCGGCCCATGAGCCGGAGGAGAACCTTGTTGTTGTCGACCACCAGCGCCGTTTTCTTCATCGCCCCGCCCCCCCTCGCCAGCCTGTCCGTAACGACAAGGCAAACGAAAAAAGCCCACCTTCCTGCCGGAGACGGGCTGCAGACCAAAGACAAGCGCCCTTCCCTTCGGTAACCCGGCTGCCAGCTCGCTGCTGGCCCGTGGCTTTGCGTCCCCAGGTCGCCCTGGGTTTGCCGTTTCGGAAGAAGTAACAAAAATTTACATCCTTAACTACATTGGCGGCAGCGGGGGGAAAAGTCAATACTTGAAAAATACTGGCCTGACAATTTTGTTAATCCGCAGCAAAGAGCAGGCCGCGGGCAATGGCCGACGCCGCCTCCCCGCTCAGAGCATGCCCAGGCTCCGGCTGACCCGCACCGCCTTCTCGGGCTCGAGCTTGGGGATGATCTTGGCAACCTCCTCGGCCTTCATGGCCTTGAGGATCTCCACCGCCTCCCCGTCCTCCATCTTGTCAAGCAAGGGCGCCACCTTGGAGGCGCTCATGCTGCTGTAGATCTTGATCAGATTTCTGAACCGCTCGTCCTGAACCTTTTTCAGCTCGGCAAGCTGCGCCTTGACCTCCTCCTGCAGGGCGATGAGCTTTGCGTATTTCTCGTCCACCTCCTGAGAAAGGGCGGCCAGGTTGCCCTCCCTGGCGGCAAGCTCCTTCTCCTTGGCGGCCACCGCCTCCTCCCGCTCCCTGAGGGTGGCGGTCAGGGCTATTTCCTGCCCGGTCACCTCCACGGGCTTTTTCTCGGTGGCCGCCGGCAGGGCGGTCGCCAGCACGGCCATGACAATGACCGCCTGGAGGCAGATTTTCCCTTGAAGTTTCCTCATGATGTCCCGTCCGCTTGCAGGCCCGTGCCGGCCTGGCTCAATGCTGGTTGCCATGACGGCCGAAACGCAGCACCATCTGCTCGTCGGCCTCGTCCTGTTCCTTTTTTATCCCGGCCTGGACAAATTTCTGAAAATCGCGCTCCCTGGCCTTTTCCATCACCTTGCGCTCCTTGACCCTGCCGGCCAGAGCCTCGCGCGCCTTGAGCACCGCCTGCTGCTGGCCGGCAAGAAGCTGGGCCGCGCCTTCGATCTCCAGCTCCTGCCGAGCAAGGGTCTCCATATAAAAGACGAACAGAGGCGCGGGCATGGTACTCTTTTTCTTCTCCTCGAATTCGGCAATGGTGGCCTCGCGTTGCGCCCGCAGCTCGTCATGCCGCCGGGTGTGGGCCTCGAGCAGGGTCAACTCCCGGGCCAGCTGCTGCTGGGCAAGCTCCTCGAGGTTGCGCCGCAGGGCAAGAACCGTTTCCAGCTTGAAATGATAGGCCATGCCTCACCTCCCTCAGCGGGCCTTCGCCTTGGGGGCTTTCTCTTCCGCGGCGAAAATCGCCTCCAGCTGCGCGGCGCTCTCCGCAAAGGAAACCTTTTCGTCCACGGGCTGCCTGAGATAGCCGGTGAGGCGATCGATCATGCCGATGGCGTTGTCGATCTTCGGGTTGCTGCCACGGGCGTAGGCGCCGATATTGATGAGATCCTCGGAGCGGCGATAGGTGGCCATGACCTCAAGAAACCTGTGGGCGGCCCGGACCTGATCTTTGGGAACGACATCGGTCATGCAGCGGCTGACGCTGCCCATGACCTCGATGGCGGGATAATGGCCCTGGCTGGCGAGATCACGGCTCAGGATGATGTGGCCGTCCACGATGGAGCGCACCGCATCGGCAATGGGCTCGTTCATGTCGTCGCCCTCGACCAGGACGGTGTAGATGCCGGTGATGCTGCCCTTGCCCTGGCAGGTTCCCGCCCGTTCCAGCAGCTTGGGCAACTGGCCGAAGACGGAAGGAGTGTAGCCGCGGGAGGTGGGCGGCTCGCCGATGGCAAGCCCGACCTCCCGGCTGGACATGGCGAAACGGGTAACGGAGTCCATCATCAGGATGACATCCCGCCCCTTGTC
>DDXK01000141.1:13449-19518 GCA_002347185.1 Desulfobulbaceae bacterium UBA2262
GCCCAGGGTGAGCAGGCCGTTGATCGCCCGAACCCCCACGTCCACCGGCTGCAAAATCCGCTCCCGGGACATGGGGTTAAGAGGCTCCGCGTAGAGCGGATAATAGTTCTCGGAATCAAGCGGCCCCTTGCCGTCCATGGGGTTGCCCAGCCCATCGATGACCCGGCCCAGCAAGGATTCCGCCACCGGCACCCTGGCCTGCCCGCCCACCAGGCGGATGGCGCTGCCCGGTTCGACGCCGCGCATCTCGCCCAAAGGCATCAGGAGCACCCTGCCCTCCCGGAAGCCGACCACCTCGGCGAGAACCGCGCCCTTGCCCTTGAAAACCTCCACCTCGCAGATGCTGCCCACCGGAATTCCCGGCCCCAGGCTTTCCAGCACCATGCCGATCACCTGATTGACGCGGCCGCCCACGGTGATCACCGGGGTTTCCTGCGCAACCTGCAGACAGCGGGAGAGGTTCATGGGCGTTTGCTTCCTGCGGCTATAAAGATGGCGCGCCTCAGGCGCGGCTGGCTGCCCGTCCCGCTTTCAATCGGCGGCCAGGGCGGCGAGAAAGGCCTTGTCCACGGCGGCATAGAGCTTGTCCCGGCACTTTTCCAGGGTGGCGTCTATCTCGCCAAAATCCGTTTTCAGCAGGCAGCCGCCCGGACTGATCGCCGGGTCCTCGACCAGCTGGATCCTGTTTTTCCCCTCGATGAGCCGGGGATTTTCCAGGCTCGCCTCCTTGAGACGGTTGAAATCTTCCCCGTTGAGATGAATCCGCACGGTGGAGTTTTCCACGACAAACTCCATGGCATTTTTCAGACAGGCCTGAATGACCAGGGGGTTGACAGAGACTTCATGATGGACCAGGCGCTCCACCATGGCCTTGATCAGGGCAAGCAGATCCTCCTCGTGCTGGCCGAGCACCTTGGCCCGCTGCTCCTGCAGCCCCTGCAGAAAGAGATCGAGGGAGGCGATCATTTCCCGGTATTGTTCCTGGCCTGCCGCCTTCCCGGCAGCCTCCCCCTCGGCGTAGCCCTGCTCATGGGCCGCTTTCCTGATCTTCTCGGCCTGCTCCCTGGCCAGGTGCAGGATCTCGGCAGCCTCTTCGCCGGCAATCTCCCGGGGATCCCGGGGGAGGGGCGCTTCGGCCCCGGGCGCCTCCGCCAGCCCCGCGCCCTTGCCCTGCCAGAAATCCTCGAAGGAGAGAAACTCCTCGGTTTCGTGCCGGGGTGCGTTTTGCACGGAATGCTGCTTCTGCGGCTTGATGACCCTAGACAAATTCGTCCTCGCCGCCGGCACCCTGCATGAGCTGGATCTTGCCCTCCTGTTCCAGGCGCTTGGCTATCTTGATGATGGCCTGCTGGGCCGCCTCGACATCGCGCACCCGGGTCGGCCCCATGATTTCCATATCTTCCTTGAGCATTTCCACGGCCCGGGTGGACATGCTCTGGAAGATCTTCTCCTTGAGCTCGTCGGAGGCGATCTTGAGGGCGATCTTCAGGTCGTCGGTGCTGACCTCCTTGAGGATCGCCTGGATACCCCGGTTGTCCACTCCCATCAGATCCTCGAAAACGAACATCAGACGCCGGATCTCGTCGGCGAGGGATTCCCGCTGTTCCTCCACCCCCTCGAGGATCGAGGCCTCCATGGCCCGGTCGGCGTTGTTCAGGATCTCCGCCACCGCGGCGACGCCGCCAAGACGCTGCCCCTCCAGGCCTTCCACGGAAAGCAGCTCGTCCTGCAGCACCCTGTCCACATCGACCAGGATTTCCGGGCTCACCTTGTCCAGCTCCGCCATGCGCATCACCACCTCCACCTGCACATCCTCGTTGAACTCGGCAAGGATCTGGGCCGATTGGGTGGGTTCGAGCACGGAAAGCACCAGGGCCACGGTCTGTGGGTGTTCGTTGCGCAAAAAGTTGACCAGCACTTTAGGTTCGAGCTTGCGCGCCTTCTGGAAAAGGGTCAGTTTCCAGTCGGAGCGGATCTCCTCGAGGATCTCGCTGGCCTTGTCGCTGGAAAGGGCGCGCTTGAGGGCGCTTTCCAGCATCTCGTTGCCGGAAAGAAAGATGTCGGAGTCGCCGGTGTCGGCCTTGAATTCGGTGAGCAGGGCGTTCAGGTCGTCACGATCGACCTTGTCAATCCGCGCCATCTGCCGGCCGACCAGCTTGATCTCCTCGGAATCGAGCCGTTGGAAGACCTCGGCGGCAAAATCCTCACCAACGGTGAGCATGAAGATTGCGGCCTTTTCCGGGCCGGTGAGCGCAGAGCCTCCCGCGGCGCCCGGCTCCCTTTTCGCCTTTGACATAGACTAAGCCTCTTCTCGTAACCAGCGGCGGACAAGATCGGCGGCCCGATCGGGATCACTCTGCGCCAGGCGGAAAATGCGCTCCTGGTCGGTAAGCCCGCGGGGGGACAGGCTGAGATCTTCCTCCTCGCCTTCGCCGCCCCCGCCCAGGCGGGCGCCATGCTCGCCCAGGGCCGCATGCCTCTGCGCCTCCAGCTGCTTGGTCGCCAGAATTTTCAGGAACGGCTTGACCACGAAGAGGATGACCAGCAGCGCGATCAACAGGGAGATGACCGGCATGGCAAGCCACTCCATCATCCCCCGCCATTTGTCCATGGCATCGGCCTGCTCCTCGGGCATGGCGGAAAGGGCAAAGGGCAGACTCGCCACCTCCACCTGGTCGCCGCGCTCCTCGTCGAAGCCGATGGCATTCTTCACCAACTTGTCAAAATAACGCATTTCTTCGGCGCTGCGTGGCTGGTATTGTAGACTCGTCTTCCCGTCCTTGTCAACGCTCTTTTCGTAAGTACCATCGACCATTACCGCCACTGACAATTTTTTGACAGCACCGCCTTTTTCCTGAACATGCTTCACCTGCTTGCTGATCTCGTAGTTCCGGGTGACGTTCTGCCGATTGTAGGCGCCGCCACTGCTCCCCTCGGCGCCGGGCTCGGCAAAGGTGGCCAGCTCTCCCTTGACGCCGGGAATCCCCTCCGGGGTGAGGCCGCCACGCTGATCGTTTTCGGTGAGCAGTTGCTCGCTCCGCACCACCTGCGCTTCAGGATCAAAGTTTTCCTCGGTGAGCTCCTTCCGGCTGTAATCGATCTCCGCCGTGACCCGGGCCCGGGCCTTGTTGATCCCAACCACCTCCTCCAGCATGGTTTCCACCTTCTGGCGCAGGGTGTCCTCGATCTTCATCTGATACTCGAGCTGGCTGCCGGAGAGGATTCCGTCTCCTTCCCCCTGTTTGCGGAAGAGCAGACGGCCGCTGGTGTCGACCAGGGTGATGTTCTCGGTGGTCAGGCCGGGAACGGCGCTGGCCACCAGATTGACTATGCTCTGGATCTGGTGCTGACTGAGCTTCTCCCGGCCGCGCAGCTTGACGCTGATGGAGGCGGTGGGCGGCTTCTCGTCCTCGATGAAGACCGACTCCTTGGGAGTGGCGATGTGAACCCGCGCCTCGACCACCTGCTGAAAATTACGGATGGTCCGGGCCAGTTCGCCCTGCAGGGCCCGCTGATAGTTGAGACGCTGCACGAAATCCGTGGTTCCCAGGCTGACCTCGTTGAAGATTTCGAAGCCCACTCCGCCCCCCCGCGGCAAGCCCTCGCCGGCCAGGGCAAGGCGGGTCTCGTAAACCTGCTCGGCCGGCACGAGGATGGCCGTGCCATCCTGGGAAAGCTGATAGGGGCTGCGCTGCTCCTTGAGCTTGGCCACCACCTCTCCGGCGTCTTCCTGGGTCAGCCCGGAGAAGAGTACCTTGTACGAGGTCTCCTCCTGAAGCAAAACCAGGCTCAGAAGCCCTCCGCCCACCAGAAGAATGACCATGACGCCAATCACCTTCTGGGTAATGCTCAAGCCCTTGGCAATGGAAACGAACTGTTCGAAAATCTCTTTCGGAGTAGCCATGCCTTCTTCCTTTTCCTTCGCAACACTTCCTTATGCTGAAAAATCCGCCGGTCGCCAGGCCCTGCCTACAACTGCATCCTCATGATCTCGCTGTAGGCATTGATCACCTTCTGCTGCACCCTGGTCATCATCCGGAAGGAAATCCCGGACTTCTCCATGGCGATCATGGTCTCATGGATCTTGGCATGTTCGCCTGCCGCCAGCCCCTTGACGAGCTGATCGGCCTCCTGCATCTGGCCGTTCACCGCCTCCACCGAATTGCGGAGCAGCTCGGCGAACCCGCCCTCTTCCACGGGCTTTCCGCTCCCTACCCCAAGACTCGAGGTGCCGGCCATGGGCACCGACCGCATGGTAATCTCGTTCATTGCTCTCACCCTCCCGTTTCTCTGGACAAAGATTCATTCTGCCGGAAAAGCTGGCTCACCCCCCACTATCTGCCGATATCGAGCGCCTTCAACGCCATGTTTTTCGCAGACTCCAGGGCCGTGACATTGGCCTCGTAGGAACGCCTGGCGCTCATCATGTCCACCATCTGCTCGGCGACATTGACATTGGGAAAACGGACGATTCCCTCCTCATCGGCATCAGGGTGGGTGGGGTCATACACCTCGCGGAAGGGGGCCTTGTCCTCGACCACCTTGACCACCTCCACCTTGCGGAGACGCTCGCTGGTGGCGTTGAGGGCATCCTGGAAATTGACGCCCTCCAGGGGGCGGGCGGCAAAAACAACGGATTTCGCGCGGTAGGGGCCGCCCTCCATGGTGCGGGTGGTATTGGCGTTGGCCAGGTTCATGGCCGAAATATTGAGCCGGGTCCGCTCGGCCTTGAGGGCCGAACTGCTGATCTGCATTGCCGTCAGGACATCCATGGTTTATTTGCCTCCTTCATCGATGGCGTAGCGCATCCCTTCGAATTTCTTGGTTATTCCCCGGGCGACGACCTGATACATGAGCTGGTTTTCAGCCAGCCTGGTCATCTCCTCGTCAAGATCGACAGGGCGGCGGGCCTCGGCGAACTCACGGGTCTTGCTGGCCTCGACCGCGTCGAGTCGCAGATGTTGGGGGTTGGTCCGGGCCAGATCGCCATGGCCGGTCAGCACGCTTTCCATGACCCTGGCAAAATTGAAATCCTGCCCCATGTAGCCAGGCGTTCCATAGTTGGCCACATTGGACTGGATCAGGCCGTGGCGCTCCTCGCGCAGGTTCAGTGCCTGCCGCATGGTGTCGATGGTGCCGCCGAAGAGTTTGTTGATAGGCATATTTTTCTCCTTGCGCAGATGCTTTGCCTCGTTCTTAAGCAAATACGATGCCACGCCACCAGGACAATACCTTTTTCTCAAAAATCATCAGGGAACGAATCGGAAGAAGTCCGGCAGAAAATGGGCGGAAAAAACAAACAACACAACGGAATCAAAGAAGAAAAAATAAAACAAACAGCCTGGCCAGCGCTCAGGAAATTTCGCCCAGGGTGCGGTATTCGTGAAGTTTGTTGCGCAGGGTGCGCACGCTGATCCCGAGAATTTTGGCGGCATGTGTCCGATTATTGTCGGTGGTGCGCAGGGCCTGGAGAATCATTTGACGCTCCACCTCCCGGAGGGTCTGGCTGCCGATCCCGACGGCGGCGGAGGCATTTGCCTCGGCCACGGCCGGAGAGCCCCCCTCCCTGCCCGGCCCGGCGAAAGCCCCTCCCCCTTGCTCCGAAACGGCTGGCGGCTCCACGTCATCCCAGAAATCCCAAAGCTCGAGGGCGTCGCCGACGGAGAGCAGCACGGCCCGCTCCACCAGGTTCTCCATTTCCCGGACATTGCCCGGCCAGGCATAATCAAGAAAGCGCGCCCGGGTGGCCTGGGAAAGTTTTTTCAGCGGCTTGCCATACTGCCGGGAATATTTCTCGATGAAAAAATCGGCCAGCAGCCAGATGTCTTCCCTGCGCTCGCGCAGGGCGGGCAGGCGCAGGGGGATGACGTTGAGGCGGTAATAGAGATCCTGTCGGAAGGTGCCCTCCTTCACCGCCTCGGCAAGATCCCGGTTGGTGGTGGCCAGCACGTGCACATCGATCTTGATGGGAGCGCGCCCCCCCAACCGGTCCACCTCCTCCTCCTGGAGGACGCGCAGCAGTTTGGCCTGCAGGTGCAGGGGGATCTCGCCGATCTCGTCGAGCAGCAG
>DDXK01000139.1 GCA_002347185.1 Desulfobulbaceae bacterium UBA2262
ACCAACGCCTACCATGCCATGCAGGAACAGGGCGGGGTTCTCACCATTGCCCTGCGCGAGGTGCGGCAGGCGCCGGAGCCGGGCGGACAGCGGCCCAGAAAGGAAGTCCTGCCGCCGGGAAACTATCTGGCCATCGAGGTGAGCGACAACGGCAGCGGCATGGACAGGGAGACGATCAAGAAGATCTTCGATCCCTATTTCACCACCAAGGAGCTGGGCCGCGGCACCGGCCTGGGGCTGGCCGTGGCGCACGGCATCGTCAAAAGCCACGGCGGGCGGATTTCGGTCTCCAGCGAACCCGGCAAGGGCTCGACCTTCCGGGTCTATCTGCCCACAGTGGTCGGCGGCCAAGCGCCGCAACCGGAACCAGTCGCGGCACCGACGACGGAGAGCGGTCGCAACGAACGGATCATCTTTGTCGACGACGAAGAGGGAATACGGCAGATGGCCGGAGAATACCTGACCGGCTCCGGCTACCGGGTCGAGCTCTTTGCCAACGGCGCGGAGGCCCTGGTCAGGCTGCGCCGGGATCCGCACACCTGCGACCTGCTGATCACCGACATGGCCATGCCCGATCTGGACGGGAGAACCCTGGCGCAGGAGGCCCTGGCCCTGCGGCCCGGACTGCCGATCATCCTCTGCACCGGCTACAGCCCCCTCATCAACGCCGAAAGCGCCCGGAAGCTCGGCATCCGGGAATATGTGCAGAAACCGGTGATCATGTCGGAGCTGCTCGCCAGGATCAGAAAGGCGCTCTCCTAGCCCTCAAATCCCCAGATCCTTGCCCTGCCGGATGAAAGTGGGGATCTGGCGCGACTCCTCCCTGGAAAAGGAAATGTGGGGGTACCGCTTCATCCGCTCCTGCACGCTCATCCCGAACAGCTCGTAGTTGACGTCCTCGATGAGATCCTGCAGCTCGCCGCCGGTGAAGACGCGCAGCTGCATGGCGGCGTCGATGAAGCCCTCCAGGTAGCATTTCTCGCGCTCCGGCACGGCCCTGGTGGCCTGCACCGTCGAGTAATACCGCTTGAGGGCGAGACGAAAGGTATCAAGGTAGGTTGTCTGTTCCGGGTCCATGGCGTTGCGGCTCCTTGCGCTGAGATTGCAAACCCCTGCTCCCGCGAATCGATGCGGATGAAAAATCTTATCACAAATGCAAGAAAAAGTTCCCACCCCTGAAAAAAAATCCCGCCCCGAATTTTCGTCTCGCCATTTTTCGGTGAAATACCCAACCCGTGACTGACCCAAAGCCATTTTGGGCCGATTTTTTCAAGGCTCAGCAGGGAAAGCCCCGACCTGGTGATTTCACCAACCCGACTTGGGGAAATCACCAGATTTCCCCCTCGCCCCACCCTCCGCAGGAGCAGAAAGCCTTCCCTCCCGACAGGGAAAACAGCCCGTTTTCCCGCATCCTCCATGACAACCAAGGACATAACACCCCAACAACTTCTCGACAGGTGCATTTTTTGCAGGTATTATTACCCAATAGCCTCTGCCCAGTGCCGGGGCTGTCCAAGAAGAGGCAGGGGCTTCCCCGGAGACGGCACGCCGGCCGGAAAGAGCCTATCCTGCCAAAAGAAGAAGGAACACGCACAACAAGGAGGGGGAATGAAAAAAATCTATTCAATCTTGGGAACAGTGGCGCTGACCGCCAGCCTTGGGGTGTTCGCCCCCAGCGGCAACGCGGCCAAGCCGGTGGACGCCGACGGCGACGGCTACAAGTCCAACGCTGACTGCAACGACAGCGACCCCAGCGTCTGGGTCCTCAGCTCCTGCGGCACCTGCGCCCCGGAATCGACCTGTGAAGGTGGGGGCGGAGGCGGGACCAATCCCCACGCCAGCATCGTCGGCACCTTCGCCACCCCGGCGGCCGTCACCGCCAAATGCCTGGAATGCCACAGCGCGGAAGGCTCCCATGCGGTCAACTCGCTGCACGGCATGATGCCCACCCCGGCGCCCGACGTCACCAACATGACGCGCTACAGCCAGAAGCTCGCGGAGATCAACACCTTCTGCAGCTACCCCAACCCCGCCCAGGCAGGCGCGGCATGCCTCGGCTGCCACCCCACCCTGGGAAAATGGGAAAATCTGGTGGCGGCCGACCTCGACTGCCTCCGCTGCCACAATGACCAGTACAAGCGGAGATTCACCCCGGAAAGCGACCCGGCCAACTTCGTCACGGTCACCGACTGGCAGGGAGCCACCAAGACCTATGTGCCCGCCGACCGGGACGCCAGCGGCAACTTCCACGTGGAGTTCGACTGGAACGCCATGCCGGGCCTGACCGCCACCGACCTGATCGCCGGAGTGCACAGGCCCACCACCACCACCTGCCTGAGCTGCCATGCCAAGGCCGGCGGCGGGGACTGGACCAAGCGGGGCGACATGGGGCTTTCCACCGCCAACCCCACGGCCGCCGAGGATGTGCATCTGGCCTCGACGGCCAACGGCGGCGCAGGGCTGAGCTGCGCCAGCTGCCACACCCCCTCCACCCATCAGATCCCGGGCCGCGGCATCGACCTGCGCCCCTCGGAAGGCGGAGCGGTGAAGCAGTGCGTGGACTGCCACACGGGCATGGATAACGGTGGCCATGCGGCCCTGGGCATCCGGGTCGAACCGGACCGCCACACCAAGCGGGTTTCCTGCCAATCCTGCCATATCCCCGCCTTCGGCAAGGGCGGCGCCACGGAGCTTTCCCGCAACTGGACCGCGCCGCACTGGAACCAGGCCCTCTGCGACGGCCAGGGCGCCTGGGCCGGCGAAGAGATCAAGGTCGCCAACGTGATCCCCGACCAGGTCTTCTTCGACGGCACCAGCTATGTCTATTCGCTGGGCGACATCCTGGACCGGATCGACCCGGTGAGCGGGCTTCCCCTGATGGCGGACGCCAACGGCGACATCAACGGCCCGCTCGGCGTGAGCAAGCTCGTTCCCATCAAGCGCCACCAATCCACCATGGCGGTGATGAGTTCCGGTGCCGATACCGGCAAGGTCATCCCCTACGACGTGGTCTGGCAGTTCATGACGGGCCTCTCCGACGAGGCGGCGGAAAACGGCAAGGCCTATGCCGGCTATTCCGGTAGCCATGAATGGAAGGTGGTCGAGGCGGAAATGGCCATCAACCACGGGGTGAGCCCGGCCGCCAGCGTGGCCGCCTGCACCAGCTGCCACCATGGCCGCGACCAGTTCTCCGTCGAGTTCGCAAGCAAGCTCGACAAAACCGGCTATGCCCTGAAGGACGCCAACAAGGACGGCGTGGTCACCGCAGCCGACAAGGCGATCATCTGCAGCCAGTGCCATGGCGAAAAGGCCTTCAAGCGCGACTGGGAGCAGATGCATGCCCACACCGCCAAGGGCTCCGGCATCGGCTGCACCTTCTGCCATGACATCAAGCGGCCGGAGCGCGGCCTCTGCGAGCCCTGCAACCCGGATGGCACGCCGAACACCGCCTGCACCAACGAGTTTGTCGATACCAACTTCTATGACCACTGCGGCTCATAACCCAAAAGAGCGGCCGTCCTGAGGACGGACCGCTCCTGCAAAAAAAAAGCTGCCCTCTCCGGGGCAGCTTTTTTTTTGCAGGGAACGGAAACGACAATAAGGCCGCAGGCGGAGGAACGACGGGCTGGGTGTTCAGCAGGCCCGCAGGTAGACCTGTTTGATTTCGGGGAGATTTTTCAGAAAAACCTTCACCAGCTGTGGATCAAAATAGATGTTGCCGAGGCGCTCCACCTCGCCCACCGCATCTTCGAATCCCCAGGCCTTCTTGTAGGGCCGCTCCGAGGTCAGGGCGTCAAAGACGTCGCAGATGGAGGCGATGCGGCTGGCCAGGGGGATCTGCCGTTCGGTGAGCCCCTGGGGATAGCCGGAGCCGTCCCAGCGCTCGTGGTGGGTCAGGGCGATGGTCCTGGCCACCTCGAGCAGGGTGGAACCGCCGCCAAGCAGATCGGCACCCACCCGGCAATGGGTCTTGATGATCTCGAATTCATGACGGGTGAGCGGTCCCTGCTTGCGGAGGATCGAATCGTCGATGCCGAGCTTACCCACGTCGTGCATGGGCACGGCATGGAAGAGCACCCAGTTGGCTTTTTTGCTCAGGCCGAAGGAACGGCCGAGGATGGCGGAATAGCGGCTCAGCCGCTTGATGTGGGCGCCGGTGTCGCCGTCCCGGCAGGCGGCGGCCTGGGTCAGTCGGCTCACCACGTCGAGCTGGGCCCGGTGCAGCTCCCTGGTCCGCCTGGCGACCAGCAGCTCCAGATTGTCCTTGTGGAAGGTGAGCTCCTCCTGCACCTCGCTGAGGCGCTCCTCGAGCTGCATCTCCTTGGTCACGTCGATCAACGAGCCATAGGAAAGCACGACCCTGTCCTGGCCATGCATTTCAAGACGGGCCAGATCCTTGAGCCAGACCGGGCTGCCGTTGACGTCGATCTTGTAAACGGCCTCCACGGCCCCGCCCCGTTCGGCGATACGGCGCATGGCGCCCCGCATGCGGTCGAGCTGGGGCCGGTCCCGGATGATCTTGTCCACGGCGGGGGGGGTTTTCTGCAGGCGGTAGAGGCAGCGGGTGATGATATGTTCCCGGAAGGCGTCGGCCAGCTCCGCGGTCTTGAGCCCGAGCAGGGCATGCAGCCGCGAACCGGCGTACTCGTACCAGATATGGCCGCCGTCGGGCCGCCAGGCGGCGATGTAGGGAATGACCGGGGAGCCTATCCTGTCCAAGGCTTCGAGATGCACTATGGCCTGGGAAAGATTTCGCTGCAGCGCCCCACTGAAGGAACCGGAGAGAATCCTGCCGGTGTAGTTGTAGCGTTTCCGGAAGTAGCCGAGGGTGTTTTCAGTCATCTCGCAACTGCCGCCTTGGGGTCAATGCCAGCATTCCTCATTGCCAACAATTACTCCATTGGGGCAATCTGTTCAACACATAATCACCCAGCACGGTTTTTACCGGCTCCTGCTCCTCGAGAAAGGAAACGGCTATGTCAAAACGGTCACTGGCCAGCTCCCGGGTGCGGACCACCTTGCCCTGGATGGCCACCGGCTCCTCGCTCAGGCCCATGTTGATCTCGACCAGCGAGCCGAGCCCGATGGGATGCTGATTTTCGAGGAGTATGCCCCCACAGCAGAGGTTCTTGCTCTTCACCGTGGCGTCGAGCTCCTGCGCCGGCATCAGGGAGCGGATGTTGAGCTGCTTGACAAAGGGAACCCGGACAAACTTGCGGCCGTCCGGCTTGTGACAGAGGACTGAATTCTTGCCATTGCGCTTTGCCCGGTAGAGGGCCTCGTCGGCGTACTGGCGCAGGACAAGCCCTTCGCCGCCGTCGTCGGGAAAGGTCGCCACCCCGCCGCTGATGGTCACCTGCAGGGAATGGCCGCCGAACTCCATGCAGCGGCCGGCGACGCTGGCCCGGATCCGCTCGGCCAGCACCAGGGCCTCGGCCTTGTCGGTGTCGGGCAGCAGCAGGACAAACTCATCGCCGCCATAGCGTGCGGCCATATCCTCCATGCGCTTCCGGGAGGAAAGGATCTTGGCCACCGTGCGCAGCACGTTGTCGCCGGCCAGATGCCCATGGGTGTCGTTTACCGTCTTGAAGCAGTCCACGTCGATGAAGAGGAGGGAGAGCTTGCGCCCATAACGCTTCGCCCTGGCGATTTCCTGCCGGAGCCCCTCCTCGAAGGCCTCCCGGTTGTAGAGATTGGTGAGAAAATCGTGCTGATTGCGGTGGAAGATCTCCTCGAACTGGTAGACATCCACAAGCTTGGGGAAGCCTATGCTCCCTTTTACCCAATGGAAGTAGTCACAGACCGTGACCGGCAGATTCACCGGCCTTTTCAGCGCCGCGCTCAAGGAGGCCTGGTGGGCGACGATCTCGTGCCAGTGGCGGACAGCCACCGGGGTCTCGAAATCAAGATGGGTGAGAATCTCCAGGATGATCTTGCACGCCTCGTCTCCTTCCTGGGCGATGACCGCGTTGAGGCTCGTCACCAGGTCATCATCGGGCGTGCAGTTCTGCATGCAGGCCAAAACCGCTTTTCTGATCGCGTCCATCGCCTCCCCCTCTTTAATCGCTTCCGCTTCCACTCCCGACCCCTCGCCATCGCCCTCGGATGGCTTGCTCCCACCCCCATTTCTTTATGCAATATCCATGCCCAAATCGAAATACCTTCCGCGCCCGCTAGGAAACCCTCAGCGGTATCCCTGGTTTTCCTAGCGGAAAACCTGCACCCTGTTGTTGTTCCTGTCGGCGACAAAGGCGTAGCCGTCGCCGCTGAGACAGAGACCCACCGGGTAGTTGAGCATCCCCTCCTTCCAGCCGCGGTCGCTCTTCTTTCCCTGAAAGGAACCGTCCAGGCCGACCACCACCACCTTGCCGCCGTTCTGGTCGGTGAGATAGAGATTGCCGCCGTTGTCGGTGGCGATATAGGCCGGGAAGCGCAGCTGCTCCTTGAGGCTCTTGGAGAGCGGGCTGAAGCGCTGCGCCTCCCGTGAGGCGGAATGGATGCGGGCGTTGACGCTGTCCACCAGATAGATGGTGCCGCCGCTGTCCACCACGAAATCGGCAAAGGAGCCGAATTCGGCGGGCAGCGCGATCTGCCGGAGAAAATCACCGGCCGGGCTGGCGACCAGCAGCGCGCCGCCCGCGATGTCGAGGACATAGACCTTGTCTTCCCGATCGATCCGGAAGCTCCTCGGCACCACTGAGGCCCAGTCCGGGCCGCCCTTCATCTCGAAATTGCCGAGAAACTGCCCCGCCTCGCTCAGGCGGACGATCCGTCGCGTCTTGCCGTTCAGCACCCAGACCTCCCCCTTCGCGGTGCGCTGGACCCGGATGGGACTCTGGAGCTGCGGGGCGGTGAACTGCGCGGCATAACGGACCTCGTTGCCCTGCAGTTCATAGCGGAGCAGACGGTCGTTGCCCGTGTCGGCGATGACGATGCTGCCGGCGGAGCAGGCCACATCCTCGGGGGCGAGAAAGCCCTTGCCGTCGGCATCGGTGTAGATGGAGACCACCGGCTTGAAGACGAGCGCCTCCCCGGCCAGCGCCGCCTGGGCCGGACAGAGAAGCAGGATCATCGCGAAGATATTGATCTTGGTTGCACGCACGCGCTTACCTCCCGAATTTAGTGTGGCAGTTGGTGCACAGCTCCGTCTGCGACGCAGCATGCATCAGTTTGTCATGACCCGTTCCATGGGAGCGATGGCAGCTCAGGCAGTCCACGGTCAGGTTCGGATTCCGCGGATCCTTGAAATCCGGGCCCAGGGGATGGGTGGAGTGCTTGCCCCACTCGTGGCAGCCGTTGCAGACCGTGATCACCGAAGGCTCCTTGAGCAGGAAAACCTGATTGGCGGCATGGGGGGCGTGGCAGGCCGTGCACTGCCCTTCGGCGATGGGCGAATGTTTGACCTTGAGGCTCGCGTGCCACTCCACCGTGTCGGCATGACACTGGGCGCAGACCGCTGTCATCGGCTTCTTCAGCAGCCCCGCCTCGGGGGAGGCATGGGGCGAATGGCAGTTCAGGCAGCCGACCCGGTCGACGATGGGCCAGTGGGTCCGCCTCTTCAGGAGGGCCTCATTGACCATGTTGTTGTGACAGCCCATGCAGAGTTTGTAGCCATCGGCCTTGACCTTGAAGGGTTTTTCCGCGGTGGGCTGCTCGTGACACTGCCGGCACATCTTCTTGTCGAAGGGCGCGTGGACCGTGTCGTAGAAGAGCCCCTTCCGGCCCGAGCCGTGCGGATCGTGGCAGGAGGTGCATTGCGCCTTTGCCACCTCGTAGTCGCCATGCTGCTTCTGAAAAACCTGCCGGTTGGGATCATGGCACTTCAGACAGAGCCCGGGCACGGCCTCCTTGAGAAGAACGGGCCCGTCGGCCGAGGCGTGCGGATTGTGGCAGCTCACGCAGCCCTTTTCCACCGGGGTGTGCTTGAATTTCGCCGCCCCGACCTTGGCGCCCATCGCCTTGTGGCAACCGAAGCAGAGGCCGTTGCCGCCCACATGCAGGTTGGCCCGGTTGGCCGCGGCGTGCGGGTCATGGCATTTGACGCAGCCGCCCTCCACCGCCACCTTGTGGCTGCTCGCCGGCTTGTCCGGGAAGATGTCGGCATGGCAGCTCACGCAGATCTCCTCGGCCTCGGCGTCGAGAAACTTGCCGTGCGAGGAGGCATGCGGGTTGTGGCAGCCCGTGCAGTCCCAATTCTTCAGGGGGGTGTGCACAAAGGGCTTCTTAAGGATCTCCTCGAAGTTGTCATGGCAACTCAGGCAGTTTTTCCCCTTGGCGCCCTCCTTGAGGTTGAATTTGTTTTCGGCGGCCTGGGGGGCGGCGGCCACCCCCAGACAGAGAAGGAGGGCCAGAGACGGGACAATGAAATCGGATCGCAAGCGCATGATTCGTCCTTTCCTTTTGTACGAGTCCATTATTTTTTCCCCACCACATGACATCCCTGGCAATCCCGTTCCGCGAAGGGAGGATGCACGTTCGCCTTGAAGAACTTCGGATCCTTGGAGGCGTGCGGGTTGTGGCAGGCCACGCAGTTGATGGCCGCCGCCTCGATGTCGGCGTGCGCCGCGGTCAGCCCCGGCTCCATCAGGTCATGGCATTCGCCGCATACCGCCGGAATCGGCTTGGCGAGCAGGTTCTTGGCCGGCGAGGAGTGCGGGACATGGCAGGCGCCGCAATCGTTCCGGGCCGGAGAATGGATCTGCTCGGCGGCCAGCTTCTCCTTCAAGTCCTTGTGGCAGGCCAGGCAGAGATCCGGAGCCTCCGCCTTGAGCAGCTTGCCGAGCTTTGCCTGGTGCGGATTGTGGCAGGCGGTGCACTGGTCGGAGGCCACCGGCGCATGCCGGCTCCGGTCCTTGCCCAGGGCTTGGGCCAGGTCGTCGTGGCAGCCGGCGCAGAGCACGCCCTGCCGCTCGCTGGTCATGCCGGCAAAGTCGCTGCCATGCGGGTCGTGGCAGCCGAGACAATCCCCCTCCGCGTAGGGCGGGTGGGCGTTCTCCCCGGCCATCCCCTTGATGAGGGCGCCATGACAGTCGCCGCAGAGCTTGGCCCCGCTCTCCTTGAGGAGCTTTTCCCTTTCCCCGCCGTGGGCCAGATGGCAGGCCTGGCAGCGACCGGTGGCCACCGGCCCGTGGGTGCGGTTTCGGATGAACTCCTCCCGCTTCTCCATATGGCAGGAATAACAGACCACATCGAGCCGCTCCTTGAACATCCTCGGGAAATTGGAGCCGTGCGGGTTGTGGCAGGCGGTGCACTCCTCCTCCAGGAAGGGCATGTGCCCGACCTTGGCCTTTTCCGCCTCCCTGGTTTTCGCGTGGCAGGAGAGGCAGAATTCGCGCCCCTCGCCGGTGAGCAGCTGCTTGTGCTTGGCGGCGTGGGGCGCATGGCAGGAGAGGCAGCCCCTTTCCCCGCCCATGGGCGCATGCACCACGCCGACCTTGGCGCCCTTGTCCTGATGGCACTGGATGCAGAGCGCGTTGCCGGGCTGACTGAGCAGGGCCGGATTCTCGGTGGCGTGGGGGTTGTGGCAGGCGAGGCAGTCACCGGCCGTGAAGGGGGCATGCTCCACCGTGCCGCCCTTTTTCATGCTTTCGGCCTCATGGCACTGCCCGCAAAGCTCGGCCGCGGCGAGGCTCACCTTGAACGGCTCGGCCGAGGCGGCGTCCGCATGGCAGGAGGAACACTCCCCGCCGGCGACCGGATTGTGAAGGCTGGTCTTGAGCAGCTTGGCCTGGCTCGCGGAATGCGGGTTGTGGCAGCCCAGGCAGCTCTTGCTCTCCACCGGATAGCCGCCGTGCGCCTTCTTGAAGCCGGAATCCCCGGCCTGATGGCAGCTGAGGCAGAGCGGCACCACCGGCTGCAAAAGCAGGTTCGGCTCGTCGCCGCCATGCGCCGAATGACAGGCCTGGCAGCCGTCGCTCTGCAAAACCCCGTGCACCACGCCCTTTTCAAACTTCTGCCGGTCGTGACACTGGTAGCACAGCTCGCTGCCCTCCTTGGCAAGAAGATTGGGGGCCTGGCTGGCGTGCGGGTTGTGGCAGGTCGCGCAGCTTCCCTTCCGCAGGGGGGTATGCACATGGGCCTTCTCCACCCCAAGCTCCTCCTTGGCATGGCAGTCGAAGCAGACCTGATTGCCCTGCTTCTTCAGGATCAGCTTGGGCAGCACCCCGTGTTTGAGGTGGCAATCCTCGCATTTTTGCTCCTTGACCACCTGATGGACATGCTTCATGGAGAGATACTGCTCGGTAAACTTGGTATGGCAGTCCAGGCATTCCTTTTTGGCAAAGCCCATCTTGCCGATGGCGGCCGCGGCCGGTTGCGCGCCGCCGAGCAGCCCGCCGCAGCAGCAGAGCATAAGCAGCGAGAGAACCATTCCTTTTCCATTCGTCTGTACCATTCGCATCGTCGACCCCAAGGCTCCGGTTTATGGATGAAGAATCGGTTATTGCCCAGCGCTCATGCCCATGAGCCTGTCGGCGTAGCTTGACACCTCGTAATGCTCCCGCAGTTTCCGCGCGGTCTCGGCGATGGCCTCCTGCAGCTTGAGCGCGAAAACCTTCTCCTTGACCTCCTCGCGCACCTCGGCAAGCGGCTTGGTGGTGGGCTCCACCACCTCCTCGACCTGCAGGGCGTAGAAGTGGCCATTGCCGTCGGCATAGCTCTTCAGGTCGCCCTTCTTGAGCTTGGCCAGAAGCGTGCGCAGCTCATCGGGCAGAGTGTCCAGCATGAGCAGCTTGCCGCCCAGAGCCAGCACCCCTTCGCTTTCCGGGGCCACCTGGCCGGGAGCGTTGCTGGCGAGCCAGCCAAAGTCCGTGCCGCCCCGCAGCTTGACCAGAGCCTCGTCCGCCTGCGCCTGCGAGGAAAAGACCAGGCTCTTGAGCCGGACCATATGCGGGCTGGAAAAATCCTGCAGGTGCGCCTGATGGTACTGCTCGAGATCCTCCTCCCCGATTCCCAGATTCGGGATGAGCGCCTTGCCCAGATAGGCACTGAAGAGCATGGAGCGCCGGTACTCGGCCACGGTCTGCCGGTAGACCTCGCCCTTGTCGATCCCCTGCGCGAGAGCCTCTTTTTCGACAACCCGGCCGGCGAGGATCTTGTCGAGCAGGGCGGACTTCTTCTCGTTGACATCCCCCTTCTTGATGGCCCGGTCCACCCCGTGGAAGAACTTCATCTTGATCTCCCCGGCCAGGTCGCCCACCGTCACCGGCGCCTCTCCCTTGATGGTGGCCAAGGGCCGCTTGTCCTCGAGCAGGGCCGCGAAGCCGGGCTCCTTGGCCTCGAAATCGAGCTTTTTCAGAAGCTCCCTGTCGATTTTCGCATGCTTCTCCTGGAGCTTCTTCACGTAATCAAGCTTGGCCTTGGCCCGCTCCGCCTCGGCGCCGGCCTTCTCGACCACCTGCCGGAAGGCGGGATCTTCCTTGTAGGTGACATCCTTGAGCTTCATGATGACGAAACCGCCCGTGATCGGAACCGCCGGGCTGACCTCCCCCTTCTTCATCTTGGCTAGGACCGCGCCGAGCTGCGGCACCACCTCCTTGGCCCGGTGCTCCTCCGTTTCCAGATTGCCCTCCACGCCGCCCCCGGAGAGGGCCTTGGCGGCAAGCATGGAAAAATCCTTGCCCGCCTTGAGTTCGGCCGCGGCCTTCTTCGCCTCCTCCTCCTTGGCGAACTTCAGCGACTGGAGCACATAGTGCTTGATCTCTTCCCGGTAGCGCCGCTCCACCTCCTTGGGATCGGCCTTCACCCCCATGGTGGCCTTGTCGAGGAGAAACTCGCGCCGGGCCTGCCGCTCGTAGACCCCCATCTGCTCGACGACCTCGGGCAGCTCGCCCAGGCCGATATTTTCCGCTTCCAGCTGAATGAGGCGGGTGTCGATGAGGCGATTGAGCGGGGTGGCGTAGTCGATTTTCCCGGTCTGCCGGGCGGCCTCGCCGGCGCCATGCCCGCGCACCGAGCCGAGGATGGCATTCAGTTCGGTGAGATAGACCGGAGCCCCGTTCACCGTGGCGATAACCTCCTTGCCGTTCATCACCGGCAGCCCCCCGCCGCCCTCGGCGGCCTGGGCCGCGGCCGGAGACAAGA
This sequence comes from Desulfobulbaceae bacterium UBA2262, assembly GCA_002347185.1. Classification (GTDB taxonomy): domain Bacteria; phylum Desulfobacterota; class Desulfobulbia; order Desulfobulbales; family Desulfurivibrionaceae; genus UBA2262. The sequence continues at coordinate 12,082 of DDXK01000139.1, forward strand.
CCAGCAGACACCAGAGCAAGACACTCGCTTTCTTCATACGGCTCCTTTCCGGAATCTTTCACCCCGGTTATGGTTGACGACCTCGAAACAGTAAAAAACAGCCCGCAAAAGCGTTTCCACGGGACAATGCAAACTCCATGCCGCCGACCACTACCGGGCGAGCAGGCCGGCCACCGCCCTGGTCATTGCGGCCGCCATGGCCCCCGCCGTGGCATGCCTGCCCCAGTCGAAGAAATAGACCCCGTCCGTCCCGGCATTGTAGCTCTTGGAGATCCAGACCACTCCCTGGTCTTCCTGGGCGAGCATCGTCGCGGAAAAATCGACGACCGGCGTCCCGCGCCCCTCCTTGGGGTCCTGATAATCAAAGAGCTTGCCGGAAAAGATGAAATCCGTCTTCAGGGTGGCGAAAAGCAGTTCCGCCTGGGAGAGGGAAACGCCCTCCTCCATGATGACCCGATAACGCAGCAGGTCGGCATGCACCACCCCGGGCTCTGCCAGGGCAAAACGGCCGGTCCGGTGCAGGGCCGCCAGGAAATGGAGGGCCACGATCTCGCCGCCATACTTGCGGTCGCTGTGGTTGAAGAACGGCGCCACCACCACCCTGCTTTTCCCCTCCCGCTCCAGGTGCTGGGTCCCATAGGCCAGCCTGGGCCGAAATTTTCCAGGCACCCTGGCGGGGAGCTCGAACCCGGCCAGGCGGTCGGCCAGGGAGGCGGCCAGCCGGGTCAGGGCCTTTTGCCGCAGGAAGGCGGGGTCCCTGATCAGCCCCAGACCGAGCAGGCCGGGGGTTTCGTCGCCGGCCAAGGCCACGCTGTCCATCCAGAGGATCTCCGGATCCTCTTCCAGGGAAACCAGCCGGGAGAGCAGGGCGATCCTGGGCGGATACTGCTCCGCGTAGAGCTCCAGGGTGGTGATCAGCACCGCCTGGGCCCCGGTGGCGACCCCCAGCTTGATGGCCAGGGGGCCATTGATGCCGCCGACGTTGCGCAGCCGCTGGTGGGCCATGAAGAGCTCCAGCTCCTTGTCGCCCACCGCGTCGCAGCCCGCTTCGGCCAGGGCCTCGATCAGCTCGGCCCGGATCTCGGCGAGCGGGGCGATGGTGGCGCTCAGGTTCTGCAGGGGCAGGACCGCCAGGAAGGGCCGCTCCCCAACCTCCGGGGTCAGCGCCGAGCGGGCCGCGTCCCGCTCGGCGGGCAGAGAGGCGCAACCGGCCAGGGCCAGCAGCGTCGCGGCGCACACAGCCAGGAGGCTAGCCCAAAAAGAGCATCTGGATGAGCTCACTCACCGCCTCTTCGGTAATCTTGTTCATGGGCTGGCCGCCGCCGCCAAGCAGCCTGTCCTTGGTGGTGATGCCGCCCTTGGTGGTGGAGCCCACCCAGACGATCCTGCCACTCTGCACCTCGAGGAGCTGGAGGCTTATGGAAATGACATTGGCCGCGGCGGTTCCCGAGCGCACCTCGCCATACTCCTTGACCACCCCGGTGATCACCGCGTCCGCGCCCAGCACCGAGCCGAGCTTCTGGATCTCCTCCACCGAGGGCGTGGCCCCGCCGCCGGTGGTTGCCTGCGCCCTGGATATCCCCCGGGCCACCTCGCCGGTGGGCAGGACATAGACCCCGCCGGTGGCAAGCAGCATGTTCATGAAGACGTCGCGCACACGCTCCTCGACGTTTCTCTGCCCGGAAAGATTGGTGAAGGGCAGCACGGCCACGGTCTGGACGCCGCTGAAATCCATGTTCTGGTCATGATAGGTCAGCGGCGTGCCGATGCAGGACGCGACCAGGGCCAATACAGCGGAAAGCACAAGCAACTTGACGAAACGCACGTTCATTCTCCCGGATTGCAAGGGTTGCCTTCGCGGAGAGGCGACCGGCAAGGTCTGCTCCGCGCAACCAGTTTCCTCCTGGCGATGGCCCCGCCCCCATCCTGCCGGCGCGGGGCCATCGGCTCTCTTTTCCTCCTCCACGGCCGGCCGGCTTCCCCCGGTCAGCCCTTTATCAATAGACGATCTTGAGATTGGCGCTCAACGTCTCCATCTCACTGGTCTGAAAGATTGAATCGCTTTCCGAGATGTAATAGGCCAGGGTCAGATTGATGCGCGGAGCGATCTCCCAGCGCAGCCCCGGTCTGAAGGTCGTCACCTTCTCCTGGTCCTCGGAGCGCAGTTCCTCGCTGTAGTCGAGGAGGAGCTGCAGGGTGCCGTAGGGGAAGGGCGACCAGCTCAGCGAATAGTTGATCAGGGTGTCGTTGCGCCGCTCCTGCTCCACGACCCCATAGGAGGCGACCAGATAAAGGGTCTGGAAGGGCCGCCAGGTGAGGCCGAGGCCGCTGCGCGAATTTTTCCGCGAACCCTCCGGCAGGCCGCCGCCGGAATAATCGCTGTTGGTTTCCGAACGGTTGGCGGTGATGGTCATGCTCCGGTGCGGGACCAGATCGGCGCCCATGTTCAGGCTGACGCTCTCCTGCTCCCGGCCATTGCCCTGGGTCTGCAGCCCGGCGCTGCCGTTGAGGAAGACGTCGATGCCGCGGTAGAGCTCGGCCCGGTTCTGGAGAGCGACGGAGTTGCGCGTCGTCTCCTCGTCGCCCAGCTCCGCCTGCCTGCCGCTCACGACCAGGGTGTGCCGCAGGGTCGGCAGCGGCTCGGCCCGCAGCGAGAGGCTGTAGCCATGGGCGACGCCGGAGTCGCGGGGATCGGTGATGTCCTCCCGCTGCAGCCGGGCGCTGCCGGTCAGGATTTCGGTGAAGCGGTGGCTGGCGGAAAGGGCATTGCTGAGGGTGGCGCGCTCCCCCAGGCCGGGATCGGTTTTGGTCATGAAGAAGGAGGCGGTGTGGGTCAGGGCGTACCGCTCCATGAGCCGGGTCCTGGCGTCCATGTTCAACTGGTGCGAGGTGGAGGAGTTTTTTGTTTCGCCATCCGCGAGCGGCGTGCGGACAAAGGCCTGCAGCTCGGTGACCTGGATGTTCGCATACTGCGGGTCCGCCGACTCCGGAGGCATGCTGTTCACGCGCAGGGGGCGGACCACCACCTTGATCTGCCTGGCCATGAGACCGGGAAAATCGAGCTGGAAATAATTCGCGAACGGGTCGAATTCGGCGCCGGTGACCGTGCGGGCAAACTGCCAGGAGCTGTTGTCGTCGCTGACAAAGATATCCCAGACGAAAAAATCGGCAAGCTCGGGGGGAAGCTCCTTGTCGACGAGGATTCGGAGGGCGTTCACCTCGGTGTCGGTGCCGAAATCAATACCAAGCTGCTTGGCGACCTGGCTGGCCGCGGTACCGATATTGACGCTGGAGATGGCGCTGGACTGCCCGTCCACCAGGGCGGAAAGGGAATCGAGCTCCACCAGGTCCAGGATGTCGCTTTCCAGGAAAAGGCCGCCCGAGACCTGACCAAGCTGCTCGGCGAGCTCGCCGGCGCCGTGGGCGCTGATCCGCTGCTGGCGATCGCTGACATTGTACGTGGCGCCGAAGCGGGTGCGCTTGTTGAAGAAGGAATCGGAATAGGAGAAGCGGCCGTTGTGGTTCACGCTCTGCATTTCATAGTCGTCGATGCGGTTGACGAGCTCGCTCAAGCCAGGGTTGTACTGGATGGTGAACTTTTCGCCCACATAGCTGCTGTTCAGGGTGGTGCTGGTGAGGGAGCTGTCCTGAATCTGCCGGGTCCGATCGTAGAGATCGCTTTTATCCAGGCGCAGGTCGAGGGAAGGCAGGCCTTCCGGCTTCCAGCCAAAGAGCGCGTTGTGGCGCTCGTTGATGTTGCCGCGCGCCGGAAAGCCGAAACTCTTCCGCTCCTCCTCCCGCTTGCTGTAGCCGAGCCCGGCCCGGAACAGCCTGTTGTCCAGGGTCAGATCGGCGTAGGGCCTGGTATTGGTGCGCTGCGAGGTATATTCCTGGCCGCCCATGCTTGTGTCCTGGTCGTATTTCTCGAAGATGCCCCCGGCGCTCAGGCGCAGATTGGGGAAAAAGCTCTTGTCCAGGCTCAGGTTGTACTGCTGCCGGAAGCCCGAGGAGTCTGTTTCCGTTCTCTGCGCCGAGACCATGTCCAGGCTCTCCATCTCCACGGAGTTGTAGGTAAAGTCGAACAGCCCCCTGATGCTGTCGGCCAGCGCCGCGCCGACGGGAAAGAACGCCTCGCCGCAGAAGAGAAGGAGCGCCAAAGCGCCCAGCAAGAGTATCCTTCCCGCCACTGTCGTCTTCCCCCGCAAAATGCTACCTGTCGCCAAGCAGGGTAATGGCGCGGGGCCCCGCCCCCACCTCGATGAGGGCGGCCAGCCGCCTGCTGAGCAGGTCGTAGACCGCAAGGCTGCCTTTTTCCGGCAGGGCGACAAAGAGGTTCCCCTCCTCGCCGTCGATGGCCAGATCGCCCACCGTCTCCCCGACCCGGATCGCCCCCACGGAAAAAAGTGCCTCCGGGTCGTAGATCTCCACCAGCCCCTCCTCGCTCCTGGCCAGGTAGAGCAGCTCGGTGCGCGGGTCGAGCACCAGCCCGCCCATGCCCCCGCCGACCAGGGCCCGCTCGCTCACGGCCAAAGTGCGGGTGTCGATCACGGTGAGATGGGGCGCCTCGGCATGGACGACAAAAAGCCGCTCGCCGTCGCTGCTCATGGCCGCGGCCAGAGGCTGCGGGTCCACGGGAATGGTGGCGGCCAGCAGCCGGCTGCCGAGATCGAGGACGGAAACGGTGCCGGCCCAGCGATTGAGGACATAGGCGCGCCGCCCCCCCTTGTCGATCTCCACCGCGCAGGGACCGTCGCCCACCGGGATCCGGGCCGTCTCGATGAGCGAGGCGGCCTCGGCCAGCATGACCGTGTCGGAGCCGAAATTGGCAATGACCAGCAGGTCGCCGTCCGGGGTCAGGGCCGCGGCGACCGGCTCGTCGCCCATGGGCAGCCTGAGCCGGTCGATGATCTCCTGCCCGCCCATGTCGAGGAGCAGCAGGGTGTCCTCGCCGGCCAGCGGCACATAGGCCCGGGCCCGGCTCCGATCCAGGGCGAGATCCCGGGGCCCCTGCCCGGTGGCGAGCACCGCCGCCACCTGCAGACGATTCTTGTCGAGGATGGTGATGCTGTTGGCGCGCTCGTTGACCACATAGCCGCGCAGCTTGCAGGCCAGGCGCTCGGGCAGGAAGATGGAAAAGGCCGGGGAAAAAACCACCCCGCCCCCCTCGAGGGCCTGCCGGGGATTGAACTTGAGCAGCAGCAGCAGGGCCTCCTCCCGCTCGATCCGGAAGGGAAACTCCACCAGGCGCGGCTCCTCGGGGACCGCCAGCGTGGCCTCGCCCTCCTCCCCCTGCAGAAAGGCGGATTCCATCAGAAAGGAAAGACCGAGATACTCTCCCGGCGGCAGGGAGCTTGCGGCGAGCTGCCGCTGGCGCCGCAGCTCGGGCTCGCTGAACTCGGCAAGGGCCAGGGGAAGAGGGACCGCGCCGCCATCGGCCCGCACGGCGCTCACCGCGGCCAGGCGAAAACGGAGGCGCTGCGCCTCCTGCGGAAAGGGCTGGACATAGAGGTGCAGCGCCCCCTCGCCGTCCGGCAGCGGACGGGCGGGCAGGGCGAGCGGCTGGCAGCCGGCGGCAAGCAGGGCTGCCAGGCAGAAGAAGGCGAGGAGAACCATGCACTTCCGCGGCATCTTCACCCCGCGACCACAATGCTTTTCATCAGACAACGCATATCCGCGGCTCTTCTCCAGAACAGCTTTGGGCGACGGCGCCCGGTCAGGCCAAACAGGGGGGAAAAACTCGTCTTTCGACCCCTTGGGTGCGATCCAGGGATGGATCGCCAATTTCGCCGAGCGCGCACCCGTTGAAATTGTGAGAGCGGACAGAATTCACTTCCGGCCGATCGTGGCTGCGGAAAGCCAGGACGGCTTCCGGCAACATCCTGCCAGCAGGACAGGCAACTTTCACCATTACATACCAAAGCGGGGAGATGCTCAAGAAAATAATCAGGGCCAGACAAGAAAGAGGGCCGGCCACACGGCCGGCCCTCGGAGGCTGCTACGCCGGGGAAATGACCCCCGGCTGACTCAGCAGGTTAATCCTTGGCATGACATTTGTTGCAGAGGCTTCTCTGGTAGTCGCCAAACACGGCCGCGTCGCGGCCATAGTAGGCGGCGGTCCAGTCGTCGGCGGTCCGGCCCCGGACAAAGTCGGGATTGTCGGTGCCTGCAACCGGATAGCCATTGGCCACCGTGATGAGCGCGCTCTCGTTGTTCCAGCGCAGCATGTTCTTGAAGCCGGAGGCATGGGCGCGATGGCAGGAGAGGCACATGACCTGATCGTCGCCGATGGGGCCGGCCAGAGCGCTGTCATCGAACTGGGCATTGGCAGCCAGATCCGCAAAGGCACCCGCGTTCTGGGCAAAGGGCGTCAAGGAGAGATAGGAGGTCGTGCTGTCGCCGCCGATGGTGTTGCTGGTGTTGATATAAGCATTATAGATGGCGGAGAGATCGCCCAGGGTCGAGCCGTTCAGGGGCTGATCCACGGGGTGGGTCAGACCGGCGTTGACATCGGAATGCATGCCGCCATGACAGGTGGCGCACCAGTTACTCCAGGTGGTGACGCCGCCGGGAGCGCCGGTGGCGTTGGCGCCATAGGCGACGCGGGTCTGAGCTGCTGTCTCCTGACGGTTATAGGTGTCCGGGGCAACGGCCATGGGCACGCCCGCATAATCCTGACCGCCGGCAGCCTTGTAGCTGACCGAGTCATAGCCCTGGCCGGCCAGCAGGCGGTAGGCGCCCACCGCGGTGGCATCGGGCAGGAAGGCATCACCCGTCGGAACCGGGCTGGAGGCATAGGAGCCAGAAGCGATGATGGGCGCGCCGGCGGTGTCGATGGAGCCATCCGCAAACCTTCTGTACTTGCCGTGCGGATCATGACAGCTGTTGCAGGCGAGCTTGTCGGCGGGGAAGCCGGCGTTGATCCCGGCGGTGGGAGAAACAGCGTTGTCCGGATCCACCCCATAGGAATAATCAGCGGCGATGATGTTGTGGCCGTGGGAGGCGCCGGTCTCGGTGGTCGCCACGCCATCTTCGTTGGTCCAGGCATAACCACGCTTGGTCCAGCTGAAGTCGCCGCCGGGGCTGAACTGGGTCGGCACCGTCGTGTCGCTGCCATTGCCGCTGATATAGTAGCCGGAGGCGCCGTTATAGACGGCAAAGTCACCGGTGGTTCCCTGCTGATGGCAGTTCAGGCAGGTGGAGCTCTGGTCGCCGCCGTGCAGCAGGTACATATTGGCCGTGGACGGGGAATGCATGCTGTGGCAGCCGCCGCAGTTGGCGACGCCGCCGAGGTGGAAGGCCGCCAGGGCCGAGCCGGCCAGGCCGACGGTCAGAAGACCGGCGCTGGCCGCGATGAGATTCAGTTTGTACAGCTTCTTCATGGTAATCACCCTCCAAAATTTTTTTTGGTCTCCGGTAGTCCAGCCGTCCTTGTCAGAAGGACCTGTCGACTTTGTGTCCCCACCTCACGATGGGTTTACCTTTTTCAGAGGATGGTTTGCGCCGGCGCACCGGCAATCTTTTTTCGCACCACGTGTCTTCTTGTCTTCGTCTTCTTCTCGTCACTTTCCTCTGTACAGCTCTCGCACTCCCTTATCCGGAATCCTTTCCTCCCTTCTGCTGCGACAGTCCCGCCGCCCCGCCCTTCGCGGAGGAATCGCCGTGCGTCAAAGCGAAAACGCTGACGCCCCTGCCCGCTCCCTGCGAAACGTAGATCCTGTCTTGATTGTCGATGGCCAGGTCGTTGGGGATGGTCATGTTTTCCGGCCCTGGCCCCCTGTAACCGAATTCCTTCACGAACTTCAGATTGCGGTCGAAAACAAGGACCGCGCATTTCAGCTTGTCGGCGATCAGATAATTGCCGTGGCTGTCCGCCACCATGCCGGCCACCACGTTGAAGCGGCCCGGCGCGCCGCCCGGCGAGCCGAAGGCCCGGAACTTGCCGTCCGGAGCCATGATGTAGGCTTTGAAAATAAAGGGGATGGTGAAGAGGATATTGCCATCCCGGTCCAGCCGGAAGCCGTTGAACTCCATCTCGTCACGCTCGTCCCGATCGAGACCGAGGTGCTCGTAGAGGTCGAAGCCCTTGACATAGCTGCCGTCCGGCTTGCAGATCACGATCTGCATCCCGCCCTGGCTGCCCAGGTAGAGCTGCTCGTTGTGATAGATCAGTCGATTGGGGGCGAAATCCGCCAGCTCCTCGGGCAGGCCGCGCAGAAAGATCTCCTCCCGGGGCTCGCCCCGGTAATCGCAGCGCAGCACCACCGGCCGCCCCTCCCGGTAGGAGAGGAGGAGGAGGTCGCCGCCCTTGCCGGCGTCGGCGCAGAGCACGCCACCATAGTCCCGACCGTCGCCGAAGCGGAAGACCTCCATGCCCTGGGAGTTGAAGATCACCACCTCGTTGTGATAGATCACGAAGGTCTCGTCCCGCTCCTCGTCCATGGCCAGGGTGGCCCAGCTGGTGGGCAGCACCCCGCTCAGGCCGGAAAGGTTGTAAAGATAGCGCTCCTGGAACAGCCCCTTGCCGAGGGCAGGGCTGCCGAGCCAGAGCAGGGCGGCCATGCCGGCAAGCAGCACCGCCCCATATGTTTTTTTCCCCCTCGCCGTTTCCATGACCTCCACACATGCAACCGATGTGCCAGGCGAGCAGAAAAACGTGAAAATAGATAGATTTCAGCAATTTGACGAGCATGCACGCTGGCGGGCGCCGAATGCTCCGGGGGAGGAACTTGGGGTTTTGCCCAAGCGGGGTTGGGCAAATTGCCAGATAGGGCGAAAAGAGCCTGCCGGCCACGCCTTGGGCTTTTCCCCGGACCGGACTTGGTGATATGGCCAAGTCGAGGCCGGCGGGTAGAGGGCAAGGGAAGGGAAAAGATGAGGGGCCGGGCCGGAGGCGGGAGAAAAAAGATCCCCCCTTTTCGCCGCCCGGCAAGCGCCTGCCCACTCTATAATGATGGGAAGCGCCCTTTGCGCCGGACAAACCGGCGAGTTGGCACATGAATTGCTATTCATTCCTCCGGAAAGAGAAAACTCCGGGCTTATGAGAGCCGGCAGCCACGCCAGCGGAGCAACCCCATGAAAACGGTGAGGACGTGAAAAAGAAAATCCTGATCATCGACGATGACCAACTGATCCTCTATGGCCTGCAGAAGGCCCTGCGCCAGGAGGCCGTCGAGGTGACCACCGCGTCCACGGCCGCGGGAGCCGAGGAGGAACTTGGCCTCTGCCCCTACGATCTCTGCCTGCTCGACATCCACCTCCCGGACTACAATGGCCTGGAGCTGATGAAGATCATCAAGCAGATCTGCCCCAGGACCAGGGTGATCATCATGACCGCCAGCTACCTGGGCGACGAGGAGCTGAGCGCCAACATCCAGCAGGCCATGGAAAACGGGGCCTGCTATTTTCTCACCAAGCCCTTCGACCTCGGCGAGGTCAAGGAGATCATCCGCCAGGCTCTCCTCAACGAGGATTTCCGGCCCGGCACCCGCTTCACCGCCAAGGCCCCGGCCAGACAGACCCGCAAATTCAACCGCCGGCCGCACGAGCAGCAGATGGACCTCGCCATGACCCTGATCGGGGAAGGCGAGACCAGGCGCTGGCACACCGGGGGGAAAACCATCGACATCTCGGAGGGAGGGGTGGGGCTGGTGACCAGGTACCCGCTGCGGATCTCCCAGGTTCTCTCCCTGCGGGCGGGGATGATGGAAAAAACCGGGATCGTGGTCTGGAGCACCATGCTTGAGGACAGCACCTGCCGGGCCGGGGTACGCTTCGCCTGAAAGGAGGAAAGAAGGCAGGCAAAGTGTTTGGTGACTGCCTTCTCCCGAGGGGAGAAGGCCTATTTCTCCAGGTCGTACTTCTTCACCTGATAGCGCAAGGTGTCGTAGCTGATGTTCAGCAGCTTCGCCGCCTTGGTCTTGTTGTAGCCGGTCCGCTCCATGGCCTGCCGGACCAGATCCTTCTCCACCTCGTCCAGAGAAACCCCTGCCTCGGGGAGGATGAGCTGAAAAACCTTCCGCCGCTCGACCATGGGCCTGCCCGCCATGTCCAGAGGCAGGTGATCGGTGGAAATCTGCTCCGCGGTCTCCAGGACCACGCAGCGCTCTATGACGTTGCGCAGCTCCCTGATGTTGCCGGGCCAGTTGTAGGAAACCAGGGCCTTCAGGGTCTCCGGCGCGAAGCCGTGCAGGGCTCTCTTCTTGTACTTGAGGGCGAAGCTCCTGAGGAAATAGTCGGCCAGCAGCGGAATGTCCTCCACCCGGTCCCGCAGGGGCGGCAGATGCACGGCAAAGGTGTTGAGGCGGTAGAAGAGGTCCTCGCGGAACTCGCCGGCGGCCACGGCTTTTTTAAGATCCCGGTTGGTGGCGGCGATGATGGCGGCGTTGAAGGCGATATCGACCTTGCCGCCCAGCCGCCGCACCTTGCGCGTTTCCAGCACCCGCAGGAACTTGCTCTGCAGGTCGAGCCGCATGTCGCCGAACTCGTCGAGCAGCATGGTCCCGCCGTCGGCCAGCTCGAACATCCCTTTCTTCTCTGTTTTCGCATCGGTGAACGCGCCGCGGACATGGCCGAAGAGCTCGCTTTCGATGAGGTTTTCCGGCAGGGCCGTGCAGTTGACCGCCACAAAGGGGGCGTAGTCGCCGCCGCCCTGTTCCTCGTGGCTCACGGCATGGAAATACCTGGCCAGCACCTCCTTGCCGGTGCCTGATTCGCCGGTGACGAGCAGGGCCCCGGTCCCGGCCTTGGCGAACATCTCCACCTTCTGCAGGATGTCGCGCATGACCGGCGCTTCCCCGACGATCTGGCTTTCGACGCAGACCTTCCCGCTCTTGCGCAGGTAGTCGACCTCCTCTTTCAGGCGGGAGGTTTTCAGCATGTTGGCGACGACGATCAGCACCTCCTCGATGTTGAAGGGCTTGGTCAGGTAGTCCGCCGCGCCGAGTTTCATGGCCTTGATGGCCGATTCGGCCGAGTCGTCGCTGGTGAGCATCACCACCGGCACCTGCAGCCGCTCCTGCTTGATCTCCGCCAGGATATCGAGGCCGTTGCGATTTTCGTCGAGATGGATGTCCAGGAGGACCAGATCCGGCTGCCAGGCGACCATCTTGGCGATGATCTCCCTGGCGCTGGTGTGCACCTGGGTCTCATACCCCTCCTTCTTCAGGGAGCGGGCAATCATCGTCACGATGAGCTCGTCGTCGTCCACAAGAAAAATTCTGCCGCCACTCTTCATTCCTGCTCTTCCTCGTCATGGTGTTGCACGGGCAGGGTGACGATGAAGACCGCCCCCTCCCCCTTCTGGCTGCTCACCTCGATATCGCCGTGGTGCTGCTCGACCAGCCGTCTGCAGATGGCGAGCCCCAGGCCGCTCCCCTTGTTCTTGGTCGTGAAAAACGGCTGAAAGGCCCGCAGCAGCCCCTCCTTGTCGAAACCCTTGCCGGTGTCGGCGATGGTGATCCAGACCTCGCCCGCCTCCCGGGCCCAGGCCGACTTGACGGAGATGCTCCCCTGCGCGGGGATCGCCTCAATGCCGTTCAGGAGCAGGTTCAGAAAAATCTGCTGCAGCTGCGAGGAGTCGGCGGCAACCCGGGGGATGTCCCGCCCCAGTTCGACCACGAAGGAGATATCCTTCTGCCTGCCTGCGAAATAGCTGGGGCTCTTCAGGGCCAGCTCCGCGTTCTTGACCGAATTCGCCAGCAGGGCGTTGATGTCCACCGCCTCGAAATGGGGCTTGGGGGGGCGGGCGTAGTTGAGGAGGTTCTTGAGCAGGGTCTCTATCCGGTTCACCTCCTGGATGACCCGGAGCAAAACCTCCCTGTCTTCCTGGGCCAGCTCCAGCTCGGTGGCGAGAATCTCGATGGAGACCTTGATGCCGGCCAGGGGGTTTTTGATCTCGTGGGCCAGCCCAGCGGCCATCTCCCCGACC
>DDXK01000032.1 GCA_002347185.1 Desulfobulbaceae bacterium UBA2262
CTGGAAGTCGCCGAAGTTGCTGCAGGATGAGATCTCCCGGTATTTGTTCTGGGCCGGCATCCACACCTCGATATCGTAAGTCTTGTTGGCGGAAAAGCCAAGGTCGCCGCTGCAGAGCTGCACCACCCGGTAGGGCAGCTTGAGAAGCTGGAGAACCTCCTCGGCGTCGGCGAGCAGGCTTTCCAGCTCGGCGGCCGAGGTTTCGGGGGTGGTGAATTTTACCAGCTCCACCTTGTCGAACTGGTGCTGGCGGATGAGCCCCCTGGTGTCTTTGCCGTAGGAGCCCGCCTCCGAGCGGAAGCAGGGGGTGTAGGCCGCATACTTGATGGGCAGATCGCTTTCGTTGACGGTTTCGTCCCGGTGCAGGTTGGTGACCGGCACCTCGGCGGTGGGGATCAGCCAGAGATCCCAGTTTGCGATGGCAAAGAGATCCTCGGCGAATTTCGGCAGCTGGCCGGTGGCGGTCATGGTTGCCGAGTTGACCAGAAAGGGCGGCAGCACCTCGGTGTAGCCGTGCTTCTGGGTGTGCAGGTCGAGCATGAAGTTGATCAGCGCCCGTTCCAGCCGCGAGGCAAAGCCTTTGAGCACGGCGAAGCGGGCGCCGGCCAGCTTGGCGGCCCGTTCGAAATCGAGGCAGCCCGCGGCCTCGCCCAGATCGTGGTGCGCCTTGGCCGGGAAGGAAAAGTGCGGGATTTCGCCCCATTTTTTGATCTCGATGTTGTCGCTGTCATCCTTGCCCTGCGGCACCGAATCGTCGCAGAGGTTGGGGATGGTCATCACGATTTCCTGGAGCCGTTCTTCGCGGGAGACAAGGTCTGCCTCGATCTCCTTGATGCGGTCCCCCATCTGCCGCACCTCTTCCATGCGCGCTTCCGCGTCTTTTCCCTCTTTTTTCAGGGCCCCGATCTCCTGGGAGAGCGTTTTCCTGCGGTTGCGGAGCGCTTCCACCTCCGAGAGCATTTCCCGGCGCTGCTGGTCGATGGCGGCGAATTCTTCAAGCCGGGTATCGGTGATGCCGCGGTAGAGCAGTTTGTTTTTGACGAGCTCCAGATTTTCCCGGAGAAAACGCAGTTCGAGCATGGCTGATCCTCTTTTGCTGGGGCGCTGGCCTTATTTTTCTCTAGCGGGTTGTATCATGGCGCCGGCGAGAAATCAAGGGCGAGGCGGGGCGGGCCGCATCTTCACTCGCTGAGGGGCCGGAAGGAGACGCGCTCCCCCGGCTGCAGCTGCCGGCGGTGGGCCGGGATGTGGATGATGGCGTCGGCCGGCTCCAGGGAGCGGCTGGGCCGGATGGTCAGCGTGGTCTCTTTGAGTGTGGTCACTGCGCCTTTGAGGTTGAGCAGCCCCCGCTTTTTCAGTCGGATCGGTTCGGCGAGGATGGCTTTGTGGAGAGGGGGCAGGGGCGTGGCCAGCCCCCGCAGCCTGCGGATGGCCGGGGCCACCAGTTCGTGAAAGAGGAGAAAGACCGCCGGCGGCGGCCCGGGCAGGGCAAAGATCGCCTTGCCTTTGGCCAGGCCGAACATGGTGGAGCGGCCGGGCCGCACCGCCAGTGCTCCGTACAAGGGCGTGATGCCCAAGTGAGAAAAGGCGCGGGGCAGGAGATCGTACTTGCCCGGGCCCATGCCGCCGGTGGTGAGGATGATGTCGGCCGGGCCGGCCAGCGCCGCATCGAGTTTTCCGGCGATGTCGGCAAGCTTGTCGGCCACCAGGCCCAAATCCAGGGGGAGTGCCCTGGCCTGCCGGGTAAGGCCGTCGAGGAGAAAGCGGTTGCCGCTGATGATTTGCCCGGTCTGCGGTGCCGCGCCCAGGGCGAGGAGCTCGCTGCCGGTACAGGTGATTCCGACCGCCGGCTGCCGGACCACCGTCACGGTGTTGATCCCGCTTTCCGCCAGCAGGGGCAGATGCTCCGGGGCGATTGGCCGCCCCTGGCGGATGATGGTCTGGCCTTTCTTCAGGTCAGCGCCTTTGGGGCGCAGGAAGGCCCCGCGGTTCGGCACCAGGTCTATAAAAACCTGCTCCCCGGCAAGCCGGCAGAGCTCGAAGGGCACCACCTGGCTGGCGCCGGGCGGCGCGGCGCTCCCGGTCATGATCCGGATGGCGCTGCCTGGAGTGAGTTTCGGGAAACTGGTGGCGCCGGCGGAGATCTCGCCGATGACCTGGAAGGGGACCGGCTTCCGGCTGCGACTCAGGTCGGCGCTCAGCACCAGATAGCCGTCCATGGCGGAGCGGGGAAAGGCGGGGACGGCGGCGGGGGCGGTAATGGCCCGGGCCGCTATGCGCCCGACCGCCTCGGTGAGGGGCAGCTCTTCCGTGGGCAAGGGCGAAAGCGCCTGCACGATCAGCTCCTGGGCGGCAAGGAGGGTGGGTTCAGCCATCGTCTCTTTCCTCTCCGGCAATGGCGGCCAGATCGTGCTGGCGGTTGACGTTGTGAAAGGTGCCGAGGTCGGGCACCACGGTCAGGAGCTCCTCCTCACCCACTTCCCGCACCTTGAGCGAGGCAAAGAGCAGCCCGAGCTTGCGGTGGCCCTGACGCAGATTTTCTTCAATGGCCGGCAGAGCGTTTTTGCCGTAGACCGCGTACAGGGGCTCCGGCCCCTCGGCAAGGCGGGGGAGAACCACATCCCAGCCCGGGGCCAGGGCGCAAAGGTAGCGGACCAGCCGGGGCTCGACCAGGGGCATGTCGCAGCCGCAGGCGAAGATGGCCGGGCGGCTGACCGTGGAAAGGGCCGCATGGATCCCGGCCATGGGGCCGCAGTCGGGGAAGCGGTCTCCAGTCATGGCCCAGCCCAGGAAGGCATATTGCTGCGGGGTGTTGGTCACCAGGAGCAGCTCGGGAAAGAGGCGGGCCAGGCGGTCGGCGATGCGCTGGACCATGGGCATCCCCTGGTACTGAGCCAGGGCCTTGTTGCTGCCGAAGCGGGAGCTCTTGCCGCCGGCCAGGATGACCCCGGCCACCTGCTCCTCAACCATCCTCGCGGCCCTGGCGGATGGTGATAATGATTTCCTCGGGCTCTTCGCAGCCCTTCAGTGATTGGGTCATGCCGGTAACGGCCTTGCGCAGGAAGCCCTCGACAAAGCGGTTGAGGGGGACCGGCCGGCCGTTGACCAGAAGCGTGGTCTCCTGTCGGGGGAAGGGTCTGAGGAAGCGCTCTTCCAGAAAGTCGGCCAGGCCGGCGACATCGTCCAAGGCAAAGCAGGGGAGGGGGCCGTCGGTCTGCACGTCGCTCACCAGGGCGACCCAGGTTTCGTCCCGGCCGGGGAGCGGCTCCGCATAGAGCGCCCGGCGGAATACCTCGATCTTTGGCAGCCCCAGCCGTTTGTAGCCTTCGGTGATCACCAGATCCACATCGTAGAAGTAGCGGCCGACCAGCTCCTCCACCGCCAGGTCGCCGGACACGTCGCGGATGATTCCGAGTCCGGTGGGGGAAGAGAGGGCGACACTGTTGGCGCCCGCCTGCTTGTGGCGCCAAGTGTCCTTGCCCGGCTTGTCCATTTCGAAGGCATGGACATGATGCTTGATGGTGCCGAGTCGGTAGCCGCGTTGCCGCAGCTCCGGGATGAGTTTTTCCAGGAGGGTGGTTTTGCCGGAGTCGGGTTTGCCGACAAGAGAGATCACTGGGGGCATGGGCTTTTTGCGCGCTGGGGATGAAAAACGAGGGTTTGGGGCCTTGGCGGTTTCCTTTGTTCAGCCCGGGGGCCAGGTGAGGGGGCGGCCGCCCAGCACATGCAGGTGCAGATGGAAGACGGTCTGGCCGGCCTCGGCGCCGTTGTTGAGTACCAGGCGGTAGTGCTCGGCGCCATTGGCCCTGGCCAGTTCGCCGCCCACGCGCAGCAGCTTGCCGATGAGGGCCTCGTCCTCGGGAGTGATCGCTTCCGGGCCGCAGAGGTGCTTCCTGGGGATGACCAGGAAGTGCTTGGGCGCCTGGGGAGAGAGGTCCCAGAAGGCGATGAGGTCAGCGTCCTCATGGAGTTTTTTGGCCGGGATTTCGCCGTTGCTGATCTTGCAGAAAATACAGTCGCTGCTCATTCGCCGCTCCTTGTCGACTCTGGATTCTGGACGGAAACACGGCCTTGAGGATACTGTCCGCGCCGGCGTCTGTCAAACGAGAAAAGCAGGGGGAACGCGGAGAGTTGCGGATAAATTCCTCGCCACCGGGCTGGCAAACTGTGTATAATCCATCTTTGTCTCACCCGAAGGGGCCAGGGCTTTCTGGGATCAGGCCGTGATCAAGGCAGGCTGGTGGCCAGGCAGGCGAAAAGAGGATTTTCCTGCCGCCTGCGGGTCTGTTTACTTGAGTCGAGGAGTGTCATGCGTCAGTTTGTGGTTGATGAGTTGAGCAGGGAAGAGCGGGACAATCTGGAATCCTATCTGAAAAGAAGCCTGAAGCCCGGGGGCATGGAGGGCATGTTCTGGCTGGCGGTTCCGGATGATCTTCTTGCCGAGGCGCAACAGGGGCATGAGGCCTGCGGCCCCTTTTTTTTCGGAATCGAGCTTGGCCGCAATACCCTGATCGCCGAGTTTCTGGTCAGGAGCGAAAGCAACCTGCATTGCTCGTGCATCAGCTACGCAACTTCGGCCCAGCGGCAGTTTCTCCTCAACTTTCTGGACCGGATGCTGGCGGAAGAGCGGATCAAGGCCTGATCGGTCCTGGTGGCGCTCTGCGGTGATACGAATGGCTCGCGTGCGAAAGTTCTTTTGCCTCCTGCTTTTCCTCTCTCTCCTGCCCGGCCGGGCCATGGGGGCAGGTGGCTGTCAGGATGAGCTCGCCTCCAGCGAAGGCGGAGAATTCACGGTCAAGCAGTTTGTCTGCCCTTTTCAGGACATGGAAGCCAATATCCTGCCCGTCTCCTACGCCAAGGTCACGGACTATCCGGTCCCGGTCTACCGCCGGCCGGAGGACGAGGGCAGGGGGGTGGCTCCGGTGCGGATTACCGGAGACGGCTTCATCTGGGTGAGCCTGAGCGATCCCCGGCCGGTGTTGGTCGACGGGCAGGAGTGGTACAAGATCAACGAAGGAGAGTATGTCCGGGCCGAATATCTGTCCATCCGCGAGCCGTCAGGCTTCCAGGGGGTCATGGTGCCCCGGGATTTCAATAAGAAATTTGCCTGGATGATTTTCCACACCCGGGTCTCCAATGAACCCGGCCAGCCGCCGGCCGAAGAAGAGGATCCGGCCGTGGTTCCCCGCCGCGCCCTGGTCATTATCCACGAGATCAAGGAGATCAACAAGGTCAAGTGGTGTCGGATCGGCACCGGCGCCTGGGTGCCGTACCGCCGTCTGGGGATGGTGAGCCTGAACAGGCGTCCGGAAGGGGTGAGGGCGGATGAGCGCTGGATCGAGGTCAACCTCACCGAGCAGACCCTCTCTGCCTACGAGGGGGACCGGCTTGTTTTCGCCACCCTGATTTCCTCGGGTGATGAGCGCTTCCCCACGGAAAAGGGGCTGTTCCGGCTCTGGATGAAGGTGGGCAATGGCAAGATGAGCGGAGGGGAGGACGATTCGGACCGCTATTTCGTGGAGGATGTCCCGTGGCATATGTATTTCTACAAGTCCTTCGGGATCCACACCGCCTACTGGCACGACTTTTTTGGACTGCCCAACTCCCACGGCTGCGTCAATGTTTCCCCCAAGGACGCGCTCTGGCTCTTCGAGTGGACCAGCCCCCAAAGCAGAAGCAACTGGCAGAAGGCAAGTCAGGCAGACCCGGGCACCTGGGTCTGGGTGCATGAAACGCCGGTAACTGTTGACGGCGACTGAGCTTCGCCTTCCTTCACGGGACGGGGGTTATTTCTGGATAATCACCTCGGTGCCCACCCCGATCACCTTGTACAGCTCTTCTATGTCTTTGTTGTGCAGGGCCACGCAGCCGTAGGTCCAGTCCCAGGTTTCGCCGCCGCCGTGGATGAAAATTTCGCCGCCCAAGGGGGTGTTCCAGGGGGGAATCGACTTTTTGGTGATTCTGCGGGCAATGTCGTCAAACTCCTGCTGGGTGATGAGTTTGTTCTCGAGTCCGCGCCTGGCGTCTTCGATGTTGGGGTAGCTGAGTCCCAGGGAAAGATAGTATTTGCTCTGGGGGTTTTTGACGCAGATATAATATTCCCCCTCCGGAGTGCAGCGGTCTCCCTGGCGGATCTTGTCGTCCACCGGATTGTACCCGAGTTTGACCGGGTAGGCGCGCAGCAGGGTTTCTTCCGAATAAAGGTAGAGCTTCTTCTGGTTTTTTTTGATGACGATTTTGGGCGCCTTGAGCGGGGCCGCGAGGGGTTCGTTGGTCGGTGCTTCTTCCTGGGGAGGCATTTCCACGGGCGGGGGCGGGGGCGGGGGCAGGATGATCCGGCTCACCTTGGCCGGCTTGGTCGCGCATCCTCCGGCCAGCAAGGCAAAGAGAAGCATCGTCCCCATGAGCAGCCGGAGGCTGAAGCTTGGTGTATGCATAGAGTCGCAATCCTTGGGCTATGCTGCGCGGCTCAGTCGGGGGCAGCGGCTCCCTCTCGCCAAACTCGTATGGATCAACAAACAATATATATAAGCCATGGGGGAGGATTGTGCAAAAAAAAAATGGTATCCTCCCTCTTTGCCCAGCCCGCCGCTCGGGGTGCGGGCAAAAAAAAAGCCTCCGCCATGGGGCAGAGGCTTTTGGGCTTCCCTGGGGAAGGGGGCTGCCTACCACCAGCAGATGGTCTGGTCGGCGGCAAAAACCATGTCCAGCAGCTTGTCATAATCCGGAGCAGGCACATTCAGGTTGAAGGATTCAACCTCGCGGCCTTCGGAGACGATTTCCACCAGCTTCTTGGTGTCTTCACTGGGCTCGGAACGATATACATTCAAGAGTTTCATCGGAACACTCCTTGTTGTTGATTCTCGATAGTTTGATCAGCTCTTGTCGGAGCGCAGAATGCCGTAAGGAACGATGATGTCGAGCTCGCGAAGCTGCTGGCCGATCTCCTCGAGGGTGATCTTGGTCAGGCCGTGCTTTTCGACGTTGGCGTCGACGGTGGTGTACACCTCGCCTTCCATGTCGCGCACCCAGTCGATGTTCTCCCTGTGGTAGTCGCTCAGGTCGCCAAGCTCGTTGTTCATGATATAGGCGTATGAGTACATGTTCTCAACGGCCAGGCCCAGGGTGGAGCGGATGCCGTCCAGGGTATATTCCTTGTTCACCAACAGAAAACCTACTTTCTTTGACATGGTTCTCTCCTTATAAGGTCAGGTAGCATTCGTAGTCTTCGATGATTTCGCCATGCTGGGCCTGAGTCGCCATTTTCTTGGCTTCCAGGCCGGGAGGGATGTCGGCGGGGTCGTAGCCGGCATTCTTGTAGCTGTCCACGCAGATGGAAACATCGTCGGCGAGCTCGCACAGACCTTTGAAGTCAGGGCATTTGGTGAGATGGACACCATACCAGCTGAAGAAGACCTTTACCTTGGAACCCTTTGCCTTGGCAGCCTTGGTGATGCCAAGGACGTGGCGCATGTTCTGAGGAGAGGTGACAAAGATACCTAAACTTTTAGCCATTTTTAGCCTCCTGATAAAAAAGTAAAAGCGCGGCTGAAGGGATTCAGACCGCGCTGCCTCTTCGGGTTGCGCTTACTTTTTCCTGATGTAGAAACGGATAAAGCCGGAATCTTCCTTCTCGCCCATGTAGTCGTGGCCGGACCGGGTACACCAGCCGGGCAGGTCGTTGCGGGAGCCAGGGTCGGTGCCGAGGATCTCAAGGATCTCGCCGGAACCGATCTTGTCCATTTCCTTCTTGGTCCGCAGCAGGGGCATGGGGCAGCTCAGGCCCTTGGCGTCAAGGGTGCGAGTCGGGGCAATACCCTCCGGGGCTACTTTAATATCGTCGCTCATGGCTTCCTCCTTAAAAGGATTGTAGGGGGTTAAATTGAAAGCACAAAAAAAAACCGAGCGCGAGAGCAGGCAGCTCCGCGCTGTACCTATGCAAAACATAGCCGTATCGCCACTCATTCCGAGCGGCTTCCGACGCCCGGAAACACTCCCCGGGAGAGGACAATATCAGGGTCTCTACCAATATTCCCTGGTTCTGTCAAGGGAATTTGTGAATGGTGGTTCATGCCCGTTGCCTGTTGAAAATCCGGGGTTTTTGAGGAGGTTTCCCGTCCGTTTTCTCGGAAAAAGAGGAGGGCGATTCCTGCCGACCCCGGAGGTCACCCCGGGAAGAACGGGCAGGCAGATCGGGGCAGACCCTCCTGCTGCTGTGCTGGTATTTTCCGCTTCCGGCCTCGGGAAGCAACAGCCTTGACAAAATGTGATGGCGCGAGTAAAGGGTGAAGATCTTTGACCTTAATACTGATTCGGGACTCAGGAAAACGTGGTTCCGGCTTTTGTGGACGGGTTTATTGACTTTAAAATTATTCATCAACTGGGGAGAGGAGGACTTGCATGGGAGAGGAAAGTATTTTGGCAGGCAAGGCGAAAAACCTGTACAAAAAACTCTGTAAGGATGAGTGGGATTCCGTAACCGCCGGCATCATCGTCGCCTTTTTGAGCGTCCTGATCTTTGTCTGGGCCCGGCCCTGGGGCGCGGTGGGCGCCATCCGCAACTGGGGCGAGTGGCTGATCTACGGCGCCGGCCTCTGGGACACCCTTGGCCTCTGGGAAAATGCCGCTCCCAAGAGCGCCCTTCTCGATACAGGATCGATCATCGGCATCGGCTTCATCGCCGGCGCCTTTGTCTCCGCCAACCTTGGCGACAACTTTGATCTCCGCATTCCGCCGGTGCTGGAAATGGTCAAGGGGATGGTGGCCGGTGTCCTCATGGGTGTCGGCTCGACCCTGGCCGGCGGCTGTAACGTGGGCGGCATGTACAACGCCCTGGGCAACCTGGCGGCCAATGGTTTCGCCATGTGGCTTGGCCTGGTGCTCGGCGTTGTCCTGGGCCTGAAGTACATCTACTGGGAGATGGAGAATATCTCCTGGGGGTCCGGCGGCGCCAAGACCATCGAGTTTCCCGTGCCCCTGCGCCGGGTGCTGGCCATCCTCGGCCTGGCTGGCCTGATCTGGGGCGCCTATGCCTATGGCGATCAGGTTATCCTCACCGCCGACTACATGGATCTGGGCGAAGAGGACTATCTCGGCATCGCCGGCGGCCTCTCCGGCCTTCTGCTCATCGCGGCCGGCCTTGGCTATACCATGCAGCGCGGTCGTTGGTGCATGGTGCAGGGTTTCCGTGAGCCGCACATGACCGGCGATTTTACCCTGGCCAAGGGCGTGATGGTGAGCATCCTTCTGCTGGCCGTGGGCATTGCCGTGGTCAAGGCCACCGGCCTGCGTGAGCCGGTGCATTATGTGCGCGGCACCTTCGGCCTCGGCGGGGTGCTGGGCGGTTTCATCTTCGGCCTGGGCGCCATGCTGGCCGGCGGCTGCGGCTCCGGCACCCTCTGGCGGGTGGGCGAGGGGCAGATCAAGCTGTGGATCTGCGTACCCTTTTTCGGGATCACCAACGCCATCTGCAACCCGCTCTTTGAGCGCTGGGGGCTGGAGGAGGGTTCTGCTGAAGGCGGCGCCATCCTCGGGCAGTGGATCTACATGCCGGACACCTTCCTGGGCTACGGCGGGACCCTGGCCCTCATCGCCCTGGCCATGTGCATCTGGTACCTGGTGGTCAGCTGGAACGAGGACAGCGGCAAGCTCATAGTCGAGATGTAACAGCGATTTTTCGCAGGCGGTTTTGGCAGTGCAAACGCATCCCCCGGCTGTCCGGGGGATGCGTTTTTTTTCGCTTTCCTCAGGGCTGGCAATGGTTTGCGGTTATTTCCCTTGACAGGGCTTCGGCCGACCGCCTAGCATTGAATTATGCTCCCCTCGGCGCGGGGGCCTCTTCTGGCGGCGGATTTTCCGGCGCTGCGTGTATCGCCTTTCCTGCAGGGCTTGTTCATGGTCGAGTCGGTTTTCGGACTGCACCAGCATATCTCTCTTTCCCTTTCCCAGCTTCTGGTGAACGGGGAGGTGATCGCCATTGTCGACGACGACGCCGCCATCCGCGAGCCCCTCCGTTATTACTTCGAAGAACATGGTCTGGCCGTGGTCGAGTGCGCCTCCGCCGCCGACCTCCGCCAGCTTCTCCAGGCCAGGAGCGTCGCCCTGGCCTTGCTCGACATCGGCCTTCCCGATGCCGATGGCCTTTCCCTGCTGCCGGAGCTCATTGAGCGCTATCCGGAACTGGCGGTGGTGATGCTGACCGGGATTGCCGATCTGCAGGTGGCCTTGGACTGTATGCGCAAGGGGGCGGTGGATTATCTCTCCAAACCAGTGCGCCTTGAAGAGATCTTCCATGTGGCGCGCAAGGCCCTGGAGAAGCGGCGGCTCATCTTTGAGCACCGGAAATACCAGGAAGAGCTGGAGGAGGCCCATTTCCGCATCCAGCTTCTCCATCAGCTTTCCATGAAGATGAACACGGTGTATCTGAGTACCGTGGAGCTCGATGAAATCCTGCGCGCCATCCTGGTTGGCATCACCGCCAGCGAGGGGTTGGGCTTCAACCGGGCCTTTCTCGCCATGTTCGAGACCGACGACTGCCGTTTGTTGCGGGGACGCATGGCCATCGGCCCCAGCTCGCGGGAGGAGGCCGGGCGGGTCTGGGGCGAGATCGAGGAGAGGGAACTCAATTTTCTGCAGATTGTCGACAATCTCAAGGAGATCTGCAAGAGCCCCGATGCCAGGGTCAATGTCATTGCCAGGAGCCTGAGCATCTCCGCGGAAGAGCAGGACAATATCCTGATCCGCTCGGTTCTGGACCGGCGCAGCTTCCGGGTTACCCCGGAAAACGGGCGGGTTCCCATCCCCCTGGAGCGGCGGAACCGCAACGGCCTCGGCCAGAAAAATTTCGTCGTCTCCAGCGAGCGCCGCGGCGGCGAGGAAGAGCATGGTCGCCCCTTGCCGGTTCCCGTCGAGCTTATCAATCTGCTCGACGAGGATTCCTTTGTCGTGGTCCCCCTCTATTCCCCCGGACGTTCCTTCGGGGTGATCATCGCCGACAACTACGTGACCAGGCGGCCGATTCTCGACAGCCATGTCGCCGCCCTGGAGCTTTTTGCCAGTCAGGCCAGCCTGGCCATCGAGCAGAGCCATCTCTACCACGAGATGCAACGGAAGATCGCCGAACTCGAGGCGGTCAACCAGGAGCTCGACCGCAGCAAGGATCTGCTCGTCGAGGCGGAGCGTTACTCCGCCCTTGGTCACATGGCGGCCCAGCTCGTGCATATCATCCGCAACCCGATCACCTCCATCGGCGGGGTTTCGAGGATTCTCAGCAAGAAAACCGCGGATGCGGAATGGTCCAAGTATCTGCATGTGATCATCCACGAAACAGAGCGGGTGGAGGCGACCCTGGAAGATCTCTTCGACTTCGTCGGCCAGGGGGATTTGCACCGGGAGGAGTTTGCCCTCTGCTCGGTACTCAAGAAAACGGTGATGCTCCTGCAGTCCACCATGTACAAGCACAATGTGGCTCTGGAGCTCACCTGTCCCCCGCCGGAGCCGATGATCAACGCCGACATGCACATGATCCGGCAGGCCTTTCTTCACCTTTTCAAGAACGCGGTGGAGGCCATGCCCGATGGCGGGCGGCTTTCCATCGTCGTCCGTGCCGAGGAGGGGAGGGTGATCGCCTCGGTGATCGACACCGGCCCCGGCATCCCGGAAACCTATCTGGAGAAGGCGAAGGATCCGTTTTTCACCACGAAAACCTACGGCACCGGCATGGGGCTGACCCTGGTGGAGCGGGTGGTGGAGGCGCATGGAGGCAATTTTTCCCTCAATCCTCATCCGGGCGGCGGCCTGGAAGCGAGGGTCGTTCTCCCCCTCCCCCCCTGAGCGGGCGATTTCCTCTTCTCTCCCTGGGCAAGCGTTTTTGCCCGGGGTAAGGACCTCCCCTATGAAGATCGGCGGGATTTTTCCCTTCAAGGGCGCGCAGCAGGCTCAGGAGAAAAATGAAAGCGCCCGGGCGACGCCGGTACCTGCCCGGTTTCTCTTCTCCCAGGGGCAGCTGGTGAAGGGGGAGGTGCTCGGCGTCAGCCCCGAGGGCAAGGTGCTGCTCTCCATCGGCGGTCAGACCATCGAGGCGCAGAGCGAGGTCGCCTTGCGGGCCGGCGCGAGCCTCTGGCTGGAGGTGAAGCAGGAGGAGCCCCTCTGGCTGGGGCTGGCCGACAAGAAAGGCTCGGCCCAGGAATTCCTCCGCCAGTACTTTGCCGACCCCACCGCCATGGGCCGCGGCCTGCGCGCCCTGCTCACTCTTGCCTTTCAGCCCTTACCAGGCAGTGAGCTGGCGGGAGGGGCCGATTTCCTCCAGGCCCTGGCCGGCACTGCGGTGGGGCGGGAAGCGGATGTTGGCCAGCTTCTGCGCCTGCTTTCCCTGCTGGGCGGCAGCCCGGAGGGGGCGGCAGGGGAGGGCGCCTTGCCGGAAAAGCTCTCCGAGCTTCTGCGCCTGCTCGATCTGGCTGAGAGGCCGCTTGCCGAACAGGCCATGACCTCGTCATTGCACAAGCTCGCTACTCTTCTCGAATTGCAGCGTGAGCTCAACGCCTTGCCTTCTCCTGCCAACCAGTCCCTGTTCCTCCTTTTTCCCTGTCTTTTCGCCATGGGCGCCGGCGTCGGCCAGTGGCTCTTTACCCTCGATTCCGAAAGGGAAAGGGGGGCGGGAGGGCCGGGCTACACCCTTTCTTTTTTTCTCGAGATGAGCCGTCTGGGCGAGGTGCAGGTGCAGGTCACGGTGCGTGGCGACTCCCTGGCCGGAGAGTTTATCGTGGGGTCGGAGTCGGCGCAGGGGCATCTTGAAGCGCAGCTGCCCGCAC
Organism: Desulfobulbaceae bacterium UBA2262; assembly: GCA_002347185.1. Lineage (GTDB taxonomy): Bacteria > Desulfobacterota > Desulfobulbia > Desulfobulbales > Desulfurivibrionaceae > UBA2262. The sequence continues at coordinate 12,810 of DDXK01000032.1, forward strand.
TCGTCGAGCCACTTGAATCGCTGGGTTACCGGCCCATCTCCCTCTCCTGCCGCCTGGGCAAGACCGGCCTGCTCGAGCCTCTGAAAAAGGGGATTGAGCAGGCGCTCAAGCTCGAAGCCGTGCGGCTGGTTGATCTGACAGCCTGATTCCTATGGCCGGGTTCTGGCCGGCTCTCTCCTGCCTCGCAGCCAGGAAAGGGCGATGCCGGCAAGGCCGGTCAGCCCGGCGCCGGCAAAGGCCCCATGCAGGGCGCTGATGAAGAAAGCCCTGTGCTCCGGGCGGAAATCCCGCAGGTCGAGGCCGCCGGTAAACTCCCGGAAAAAGAGAGAGAAAAGCAACGCGGCCTGAGCGATGCCCAGGAGCATGCCCAGATTTCTCGCCGTGGCCAGGAGGGCGGCGGCCGCTCCGGCCTCGTCCCGTTTCGCCTGGGCAAGGACAGAGGCGCTGTTGGGGGAGAGGAACATGGCCTGCCCCATGCCGAGGAGGGCCAGCAGGCCGGCAATGGCCTGGGGGGTGGTCTGGCTGTCGATCCGGGTCAGGAGCAGCACGCCGCTGGTGGAGGCGGCCAGCCCCAGAGTGCTGAGAGTCCGGGCGCCCACCGAGTCGGACAGCCAGCCGGCCAGCGGGGAGACCACCAGGATGGAGGAGGGGATGGCCAGCATGACCAGGCCGATCTGGGCCGGCGGCAGGCCAAGGATGCGATCGAGGTGGAAGGGGGTGAGCAGGATAACGGCAAAGAGGACCATGAAGGAGAGAACGGCGCTGGCGATGGCCATGCTGAAACAACGGGTTCGGAAGAGGTGCAGCGCCAGGAGGGGATGAGGCACCAGGGCCTCCAGCCTGAAAAAACAGGCGAAGGAAAGGCCGCTCGCCCCGACGGCAAGGAGGAGCTTGGACAGGGACCAGTCCGCGGCCGTGGCGTGGGTGAGGGCCAGGGAGAAGAAGGTCAGCGCCGCCGCCCAAGCCAGGGCGCCCAGCCAGTCCAGCGGCGCGGAAAGGTGGCGGTTCGGAGCGGGCAGCACCCTGGCGCCCAGGAAGGAAAAGCCCAGCCCCAGGGGCACGGTGAGAAAAAACAGGGCCCGCCAGGAGGAGAGCTCCAGCAGGATGCCGCCCAGGCCGGGGCCGCTCATCAGCCCCAGGGAGACGGCCATGCCGATAAGACCCAGGCTCCGGCCCAATTGTTCCGGGGGGAAGGCCTCCTTGATGATGGCCGGCCCCGTCGACATCATCATGGCCGCGCCCAGGGCCTGGAGAAAACGGGAGAAAATCAGAAAGGAGAGGGTGGGGGCATGGGCGCAGGCCAGGGAGGAGACGCCGAAAATCAGCATGCCGGTGGTGTAGATCCTGCCCCGGCCGATGCGGTCGGAGAGATGGCCCCAGAAGAGGAGGGTGGCGGTGATGGTGAGCAGATAGACCATCACCACCCATTCGGTATCCTGGAGCGGGCTGTTGAACTCCTTCATGATGCTGGGCAGGGCGATGTTGACCATGCTGCTGTCCAGGGTGGACATGAAAACGCCGCTGGCCACAACCAGGAAGGTGAGCCATTTTTTTTTGTCGGGAGACAAGGTATGATCCTGGGTTACCGCTTGGGAAAGGGTTGCTGGCAAGGACTACGGGCGCGTTGCTCGTTTTGAAACCAATCTATACCACCGGGACGGATCCTGCAAAGGGGATTTGCCCGGCGGATCGCGGGGTGAAGCCATGGAAAGAGCAAGGCCGTGTATCGAGGGGGCCAGGGAGCCCCTCCTGAGGGAGATTGTCCGGGTGGCGACGCGGGCCGCCCTGGCTGCGGGCGCGGTCCTGCGTGAGCTCTATGCGCAGCCGCACCAGGTAAGGCACAAGGGAGCCATCGATCTGGTCACCGAGGCGGACGTGGCCGCGGAGAAGAGAGTGCTTGAGGAGCTGCGGGGCTTTGGCGGCGAGATCGCGGTCCTGGCCGAAGAATCGCAGGCCAGCTACGAGCGGCTGCCCTCCGGCCCGGTCTGGATCATCGATCCTTTGGACGGCACCACCAATTTTGCCCACGGTTTTCCCATTTTTGCCGTCTCCATCGCCTATGCCGAGGGCTTGGCCTCCAGGGCCGGCGTCGTTTATCTGCCCATGCAGGACGAGCTGTTCTGCGCCTGTCAGGGGGGCGGGGCCTGGCTGAACGGCAGGAGGCTGCGGGTTTCCGGGGTTGAGGCGCTCGGGAAATCCCTGCTTGCCACCGGCTTTCCCTATGCCATCGAGAGCGAGGTGGATGGGGTGATCGCGGCCCTGCGCCGCTTTTTGCTGAGGACGCAGGGAGTGCGGCGGGCCGGAGCCGCGGCCGTGGATCTTGCCTACCTCGCCGCCGGCAGGACAGACGGCTTCTGGGAGATCAATCTCAAGCCCTGGGACACGGCGGCCGGCATCCTCCTCGTCAGCGAGGCGGGCGGCGCGGTTTCCACCCTGGCCGGCGGCGAGTATTCCCCCTATCTCCCCGAGCTGCTGGCCAGCAACGGCAGGATCCACGCGGAGATGGTCGAGCAGCTCAGGGATTTTTCCCGGCTGCCCTGAGCAGGCCTCTTTTTTCTTTTTACACCTACCACATTGTGGTATTATTTTTTACCGCAAGGCGAAATCTTTCCCCTGAAAAAAATGGAGGCCGGCATGGGAGTGAAGGAGAATTATCGTTTCCAGACCCAGGTGATTCATGCGGCCGCGAACCCCGAGGCATGGCAGGGGGCGACGCTTCCCCCCATCTTTCAGTCCGCCTCCCACCGCCATGAAACCGCGGAAGGACTGAGCGAGACCTTCGCTGGCCGTTCCTCAGACCACATCTACATGCGGCTCACCAACCCAACCAACCGGGTAGTCGAGGAGAAGCTCGCCATCCTGGAAGGGGGCAAGGGCGCGGTGCTCATGTCTTCCGGCATGGCGGCCATCGCCAACGGCTGCCTGGCCCTGCTGCGGGCCGGGGATGAGTTTGTCTGCGGCACTTCGCTCTTCATGTCCACCTATCTCCTCTTTGCCAACGTCTTCAAAAAATACGGCATCACGGCCCGCTTTGTCGAGCCCACCGATCCGGCCGCCATTGCGGCCGCGATCAACGAAAAAACCCGCTTTCTCTATCTCGAAACCATCGGCAATCCCAAGATGGACGTGCCCGATCTTGCCAAAGCCGCGGAGCTTGCCCATGGTCACGGCCTGCCGCTGGTGGTGGACAGCACCCTGGCCACCCCCTACCTCTGCCGGCCCCTTGCTCTTGGCGCCGATGTGGTGATCCATTCCACCACCAAGTACCTGAGCGGCCATGGCGATGCCATGGGCGGGGTGGTTATCGACGGCGGCGCTTTTGATTGGACGGGCGCGCGCTTTGCCGATTTCAAGCCCTTTGTCGAGCGCAAGGGGGAGCTGGCCTATCTTGACCGCGTCTGGCGCGAGCAGCATATCAATTTCGGCACCACCGCCGCGCCCCTGCACTCCTATCTGACCATGCTGGGACTGGACACCCTGGCCCTGCGCATGGAGCGGCACCTGGCCAATGCCCAGAAGGTGGCGGAATTTCTGCAGGCCAGGCCAGAGGTGAAATGGGTTAATTATCCAGGCCTTGCCGGGCATCCCCAACATGGGGTGGCCCGGGCGCAGTTCGGGGGGGCAGGCTTCGGCGGCGTTCTCGCCTTCGGGCTTGCCGATCAGGAGGCCTGCTTCCGCTTCATCAACAAGCTCAGGCTCATCTATCATCTTGCCAACCTCGGCGATTGCAAGAGCCTGGTCATTCACCCCTATTCCTCGCAGTACATCTCCTTTCCGGTGGAGTTGAAGACGAGTCTCGGCATCACTCCCGATCTCGTTCGTCTTTCCGTGGGGATCGAAGCGGTGGAGGACATCTGCGCCGATCTCGCCCAGGCCCTGGAAAGCCTCTAGCCCATGGGCGCCTCTGCCTCTGCCGGCAATAACGGCCCCGATACCTGCCTGGTCGAGAAGCGTTTTTTCCACTTTGCCGCGCCGCCAGAGCCCTTTGTTCTGGAGAGCGGGGAACGCATCGGTCCGCTGACCCTTGCCTATGAAACCCTGGGGCGGTTGGGCGCAGCCGGGGACAATGCCATCCTCATCCTGCACGCCCTCACCGGAGACTCCCATGTGGCCGGCTGCTATAGTCCGGAGGATGCCAGGCGCGGCTGGTGGGAGATCATGGTCGGTCCGGGCAAGGCCATCGATACCGACCGCTATTTCGTCATCTGTGCAAACGTGCTGGGCGGCTGCATGGGCTCAAGCGGACCCTCCTCGCTGAACCCGGCCACCGGCAAGCCGTACGGTCTTTCCTTTCCCCTGGTCACCATCGGCGACATGGTGCGAGCCCAACGGGAGCTGCTGCGCCATCTCGGCATCAACAGGCTGCTTGCCGTGGTGGGCGGGTCGGTTGGCGGGATGCAGGCCCTCGAGTGGTGTGTGCAGTTTCCCGAGTTGGTGCAGGCAGCAATTCCACTGGCCACCACACCGCGCCATTCCGCCCAGGCCATTGCCTTCAATGAAGTGGCACGGCAGGCGATCATGGCCGACCCCAACTGGCAGGGCGGCAACTATTACGGCGGCGCCAGGCCCGACCTGGGCCTGGCCGTGGCCAGGATGAT
>DDXK01000004.1:0-410 GCA_002347185.1 Desulfobulbaceae bacterium UBA2262
GGCAGGGTGCTGCCCATCGGCGGCCTGACGGAGAAGCTGCTCGCCGCCCGGCGTGGCAACATCAAGCATGTGCTGATCCCCAAGGAAAACGAGCGGGACCTGAGCGAGATCCCTGCGAAGATACTCAAGGATCTCAGCGTGCAATTGGTGGAGCATGTGGACGAGGTTCTGGAGAAGGCGCTGGTGCTCAAGGAGGGAGAACAGCTCTTCCGGGACATTCCCATTGAAAACCTGGGGGTCGAGGGGTTGCTTTCCTCGAGCAACGTGGCGCATTGAAGCTGGATCCGCCTTGTGGGCCGCGAGTCGGCGCGGGGGTATTTTTGGGAAGTTATGAGTTTTTTCCTTGACGGATTTTCGGGGTCAAGGTATATGTTGCCACACTTCATGTGGGCGAATAGCTCAGCTGGGAG
>DDXK01000004.1:451-15243 GCA_002347185.1 Desulfobulbaceae bacterium UBA2262
TTTTTTTTGCCGTAAAGCGTGGGGGCTTTTCCGTCTCAAAAACTTGACAGGCGAGCAAGGCGCTGGGTACATTGTTGTGGTTTGGCCACCTGCCTTGCGCAGGAGGACCGACTCCCGCGGCGGGGAGTGCCCATTCATGGGCTGTTCAGGACAGGGGCGATGGAGTCATGATCCGTTACATAGAAAAAATCGGCGACAACGCCCTCTATACCCTGCAGGATCTTGGCAGGATGGGGATTTTTCTCGCCATGTCCATCGCCGGAGTTTTCAAGCGGCCGTTTCGCTTTGGCGCCATGATCCGACAGGTTCGCCTCATTGGCGCCAATTCCTTCTGGGTTATTTTCTTTACCGCCGGATTCACCGGCATGGTGCTGGGGCTGCAGGGTTATTATACCCTGCGCAAGTTCGGCTCCGAAGGTGCCCTCGGCTCTGCGGTGGCCCTTTCCCTTCTTCGTGAACTCGGGCCGGTTCTCACCGCCCTGATGGTCACCGGGCGGGCCGGTTCCGCAATGTGCGCGGAAATCGGCATCATGCGCAACTCCGAGCAGATCGATGCCCTGGAATGCATGGCCATCGATCCGTTCCGCTACCTCATCACCCCCAAGTTTCTCGCCACCCTGATTTCCATCCCGCTCCTCACCCTGATCTTCAACGTGGTGGGGATCTTCGGCGGCTACCTGGCCGGCTGCGAACTGCTGGGCGTCAACCCGGGCGCCTATTTTGCCGGCATGGAGCAAAGCGTCATCAACAAGGATATCAACATGGGCATCGTGAAATCCTTTGTCTTTGCCCTGCTGGTGGTCTGGATCTGCACCGGCAGGGGCTATTTCGTGCATGGGATCCGCGGGGCCGGTTTCGGGGCCGAGGGGGTGAGCCGGGTCACCACCCAGGCCGTGGTCCTCTCCTCCATTGCCATTCTCATCTGGGACTATCTCATCACGGCGATCATGCTATGAGTGCGGTCATCATCGAACTCAAAAATGTCTATAAATCGTTCGGTTCGCAAACCGTTCTCAACGGCGTGTCGCTGACCATCGAATCCGGCAAGACCACGGTTATCGCTGGCCCCAGCGGCCAGGGGAAAAGCGTGACCCTGAAGCTTATTCTCGGGCTGCTCAAGCCGGATTCCGGCCAGATTTTCGTCGCTGGCGAGGATATTTCCAGGATGCGGGCCAAGAATCTCAACAGGGTGCGAACCCGATTCGGGGTTCTCTTTCAGGGCGGCGCTCTGCTTGATTCCTTGACTGTTTTTGACAATGTTGCTCTTCCCCTGGAGGAGCGGACCAGCATGCGCTGGTCCGAGGTGCAGGAGCGGGTGCTCACCACCCTGGAGCAACTTGGTCTGAAGGGGCATGAAGAGAAGTACCCGGCCCAGCTGAGCGGCGGCATGCGCAAGCGGGTCGGCCTGGCCCGGGCCCTGATGCTGCAGCCCGAAATCATGCTCTTCGACGAGCCGACCACTGGCCTCGATCCGGAGAAATCCCTGGAGATCTATAAGCTTTTTATGGATACCCAGGAGCGCTTCGGCTACACTTCGCTCATCGTCAGCCATGACATTCCAAAAATTTTCAATCTGGCCGACCAGGTGATCATTGTCAACAAGGGCCAGTTCAATACCTTCGCCAGTCCCGAGGAGCTGCACCAGAGTGAGATCCCAGAAATCCAGGCCTTTGTGGACAGCACCATGGGGAACGTCTATTTAAGCAGGGAGATGGAATAAAGCGTATGCGTAAGGTAAATATCGATCTGATCGTCGGTTTTTTTGTTTTGGCGGGCTTTCTCGGCTTTGTCTATCTCTCCCTCCAGCTGGGCGAGTTTTCCATATTTTCCATGAGCAATACCTATACGGTGCAGGCAAATTTCGACAATGTTTCTGGGCTCAAGCGCGGGGCCGTGGTCGAGCTGGCCGGAGTCAACATCGGCAAGGTGGCGGATGTCGCCCTGAACGAGAATGACCAGGCGAAGGTTTTTCTGCAGATCAATCATGGCGTGGCGATCACCGATGACGCCGTCGCCTCCATCAAGACCCAGGGCATTATCGGCGACAAGTATGTCAAGATTACCCAGGGGGGCTCCGATGACCTTCTGCGGGAGGGGGGGATTCTTTCGGAGACGGAATCCGCGGTGGATCTTGAGGAGCTGGTGAGCAAGTATATCTTTGGGGATGTCTGAACGGCCCTTGGCGTCCGATGATTCCTTTTCCCTTAACTATTTTTTGAAAAAACAGCGGATTTCTGGCATGATGGCAATTCGGCCCCAGTTTTCTTCCTGCATGCCACCGCAATTCTTCCACATTCCGCGCGGCTGTGCGTTGCGGAATGGTTGTCCAAGGCATGGAAGAGCGATGAAGATGCGTATGTCTTTTTTAAATAACTTGATGATCTTCGGTTTTTTTCTGCTTCTGCTCCTTGCCCCTCTGCCGGTTTCCGCCCAAGAGGGCGCGGATCCCTTTGCCGACGAGGAGATCGCCTTCGAGAACGAGGGTGCGCCCATGGACATGGCTTTTGATCCGCTGGAGCCTGTCAACAGGGTTTTTTTTCATTTCAACGACAAGCTCTATTTCTGGGTGGTCAAGCCGGTGGCCCAGGGATATGCCTATGTCCTTGCCGACGATGTCCGGATATGCGTCCGTGACTTCTTTCACAACCTCCTCGCCCCGGTGCGGGTCGTCAACAACCTCCTCCAGGGCAAGGTCCGGAACAGCGGCGTGGAGCTTGCCCGTTTTCTGATCAACTCCACTCTGGGCGTGGCAGGCCTGGGGGATCCGGCCCGGCGTGAGTTCGGGCTGGTTCCCAGAGAAGAGGACCTGGGGCAGACCTTGGGGGTGTACGGGGTGGGGGAGGGTATCTATATCTGCTGGCCGATCTTCGGACCCTCGAACCTGCGCGACACCGTGGGACTGGTCGGTGATGCCTTTTTGAGCCCCCTTACCTACCTGTCCGCTTCCGATACCGGTGCCGGGCTGGCCGCGCAGGCTGGCGGCGAGGTGAACAAGACCTCCCTGACCATCGGCGATTACGAGGATTTCAAGGAGTCTGCCATCGATCCCTATATTGCTCTCCGCGACGCCTACCGTCAGTATCGGCGCAAGAAGATCAACGATACGGCCGGCGGAAAGGATTCTCTCTACTCCGCCCTTGGCGAGGGGACGCAGGACCGCATTGCGGATATCCCGTCCGGGCAGGCGTCGGGGGGAGATGCGCAGGAGCGTTCAACGGCTGAGGAAGGGTTTTTCGTGCAGGTTGGTACCTCCATGGATGCCGACCAGGCCCTCCTGATGCAGGAAAAATTGCTGGCCATGGAGCGTGAGGCCGTGATCAAGCTCCATGACGGGGGGGCATACCGTTATTACGGGGTGCAGGTGCCGGCCGGTTCGGAGTTCAGCCTGGCAAAAATCGAGGAGCAGAGGTTGTGCGCGGCCGGTTTCCCGGAAGCGCGGGTTTTGAAATAGGCCGAAAGGCAGGGAGGACTGTGCCTCCTTTTTCGGAGTGGTTTGCAATGGGTATGGATGTGAGGATGGCTGGCTTGAAACGGGTGCTGCTGGTGCTCTTTTGTCTTTTGGGAATGCAGGGGCTCGGCAGCGGCTCCTCCTCTGCCGCGGTAGCCGATCCGGTGGCGGCCGTGCGGGAGACGGTTGATGCGGTCATCGCCATCCTCCAGGATGAGAAGCTCGCCGCGCCGGAGTTGAAACAGGAGCGCAGGGATCGGGTGGTGCGGATTGTCGAACAGCGTTTCGATTTCCGGGAAATGTCCATGCGTTCGCTGGCCAGAAACTGGAAGGAGAGATCCCCCGAGGAGCAGGAGCGATTTGTGCAGCTCTTCAAGAAATTGCTGGAAAACACCTATATCAATAAAATCGATACCTATTCCGGCGAAAAAGTCGTTTTCAAGAAACACGCGGTCCAGGGGGACAAGGCCATTGTCTACAGCGACCTGGTGCGGAACAATGTCGAGACGCCGGTGAACTACAGGCTGAAAAACAGCAATGACACTTGGATGGTGTACGATGTGGAGGTGGAAGGGGTGAGCCTGGTGAACAATTATCGCACCCAGTTCGCCAGTATCCTGAACAAGGAAAATTTCGCCGCCCTTCTCGCCCGTCTCGAGGAGAGGGTCAGCAAGAATCTGACCGAATAGAGAAAGATGGATTCAGGCCAAGAGAGAGTGTCGGCGAGCGTTCCCGCCGCCCGGTTGGAAGAACTTTTTTCCTTCCTTTCTGCCGGCGAAAGAGAGAGCCTGCTCCCTTTGCTGGAGCGGCGCGTCTGCAAGGCCGGTGAGCTTTTGTTGCGGACGGGAGATTCCGCCGATTTCATGTGTTTTGTCGTCGAGGGGAAGCTTGAGGTGAAGAGGGAAACAACCTTCCCCGGCAAATTCGTTCTTCTGGCCGTGCTGGAGCGGGGCAGCATGGTCGGCGAAGTGGGCGTGGTGGAAGGTGACCGCCGGAATGCCACGGTGGTCGTCGCGGAAGAGAGCCAGCTCCTCGTGCTCTCCCGCGGGAATATGGAAAAGTTGCTTGCCGAGCATCCCGTCCTTGGCCTTTCCCTGCTGCGCCGGATCATCCATGTGCTTGGCTGCCGGCTGCGCAGGGCGAGTGACCGCCTTTCCAGGTTGCTTTAGCTGGATGCGAAACAGCCTTTCCGGCTTTTGCAGGCAGGCGAGGGAAGGGTGTGTTCTCCCGGGACGCGCTTGCGCCCCGGATTCACCTGCAAAGTCTTTCCTGCTCCCTTTTTTCGTCCTTGTCCGCTTCCTGCCGCTTGCATCTCCTCGTCCTTTCGCAGGGCAATGATTGCGACCTGGTGAATTTGCTTGACAATACCCGGTCTTTTTTTATATTAACTGCTTCCATTTTTTTGTCTGCCGGCAAAATGGCAAGGTGAGCCGTGATAGTCAAATTTGATGAGATTCCAGAGGATGGCCTCGCGCTGCATCTTACGGAAACGGCATGGATTCCCGGCGAGGAGATATCCTGGCAGGGGCCGGTGGACGCCTCGATTTTTCTGGGTAAAAATGGCGAGCGGATCCTTTGCGAAGGAAGCTTGCGCCTGACGCTTCTTCTCGACTGCGATCGTTGTCTGGAACAGTTTGCTGCTCCGCTCGAGACCGAGTTCAAGATAGATTTTGAACTGCTTCCCGCCGATCTGGCGCAGCAGGACTTTGCCTCGGAGCATGAATGCAGCGAGGCCGAGATGGATGTGGTCTATCTCGAGGAGCCGCTCATCGATATCCACGCAACCCTGGCGCAGCAGCTCTATCTCGCCATGCCGGAAAAAAGGCTGTGCGGGGAGGAGTGTCAGGGGCTGTGTCCGGTCTGCGGCGTCAACCGCAACCTGGAACAGTGCGACTGTGCCAAGAAATCAGGCTTGTCCCCCTTTGGGGTGCTTGCCAGGCTCAAGCATTGAGCAGGCGGGCCTGGCCTTTTTATCATCTTGAGAAATTTAGTGAAAACGATTACAGACAAGGTCTGTGATCGAGCCTTTCCAATGGAGGAAAAATAATGGCTTTACCGAAAAGAAGACATTCCCATCGTCGCACCCGAATCCGTCGCTCCCATGATGCCTTGGGCGCGCCGACCATTTCCACCTGTGCCGCCTGCGGCGAACCCAAGCTTCCCCATCGTCTTTGCCCGGGGTGCGGCGCCTACAAGGGGCGGAGCGTTATCAAGCTGAACGAGGGGTAATAGAGTCACGCGATGGCCTTACATATTGCCCTGGATGCCATGGGCGGCGATCGTGGCCCCGAAGAGATGGTTTCCGGGGCAATTTTGGCCGTGCGCGACTCTGCTCCCGACCTGGAAATCACCCTTCTCGGCGACGAGAAGCGGTTGCGCGACATCATGGCTGCGCAGCGGGTTTCCTCGTCTCGAATCCATCTTGTCCATGCCTCCCAGGTGGTTGCCATGGACGAATCGCCCTTTGACGCGATCCGCAAGAAGAAGGACTCCTCCATTGTCAGGGCCTTTGCCCTGCACAAGGAAGGCCGGGCGGACGCCGTGGTCAGCGCTGGCAACTCGGGGGCGACCCTGGCCGCGGGGATTAAGCTGCTCGGTCGGCTCGACAATATTTCCCGGCCCGGCATCGCCGGTATCTATCCGACCCTGAAGGGACCTCTGGTGATGATGGATGTGGGGGCCAATGTCGATTGCCGCCCCCTCCATCTTTTTCAATTCGCCATCATGGCGGCGGCATTTTCCCAGGTTCTGTATGCGACAAGCAGGCCGCGTGTCGGCCTTCTCAGTATTGGCGAGGAGGGCGGCAAGGGGAATATCCTGGTCAAGAAAACCCACGAACTGCTCCAGCAAAGCTCTCTCAACTACATCGGCAACGTCGAAGGCCGTGATACCTTCCAGGGTGAGGTGGATGTCATCGTCTGCGACGGCTTTGTCGGCAATGTCTGTCTGAAGCTCAGCGAGGGATTGGCCGAGGCGGTTCTGGGTATGCTGCGTGACGAAATTTCCAAAAGCATGAAGGCGAAGCTGGGCTACCTTCTGGCCAGGGACGCCTTTTCTTCTTTCAAGAAGCGTGTCGATTACGCCGAGTACGGCGGGGCGCCTCTTCTGGGCCTGAAAGGCAACGGCATCGTCTGTCACGGCCGTTCCAGTGCCCTGGCCATCAAGAACGCCATCCGGGTCGCCGCGGAAATGGCCCGCAACAGGGTCAACGACCGCATCCTCGAACTGCTTTCCGCCGATCAGGCCCTGCAGCAGGAGGAGCTGGGCGCGGCGGCCGCTTCCGCCCCGGAGGCGCTGGCATGAGCCGGGCCGTCATCATAGGCACCGGTTCGGCCCTGCCCAGGCGGGTTCTCTCCAATGCGGAACTCGAAGAGATGGTGGAAACCACGGACGAGTGGATCACCACCAGAACCGGCATCAAGACCAGGCACATTGCCGGGGCCGGCGAGGAAACCTCCCTGCTCGCCTCCCGGGCGGCGGCAAACGCTCTGGCCATGGCGGGGCTGAGCGCCGCCGAGATCGACATGATCGTGGTCGGCACCATTTCCTGCGAAAAGACCATGCCCTCCTGCGCCTGCCTGGTGCAGAAGGAGCTGGGGGCGGTGAACGCCTTTGCCTTTGACGTCAATGCCGCCTGTTCCGGCTTCCTTTACAGTCTCGATATCGCCGACAAATATCTCCGGCACAACCCCTCTCTCAAGGTTCTGGTCATCGGCGCGGAAAATCTTTCCGCCCGCACCAACTGGCAGGATCGCAACACCTGTGTTCTCTTCGGTGATGGGGCCGGCGCCTGCGTGGTGACCGGCGGCGGGGAGGGGAGGGGGCTTCTGGCCAGCCAGCTTTATGCGGATGGCCGCCTCTGGGAACTCCTGCACATGGACAGCGCCCGGAGCCTTAACCCGGATCTGGCCGGCAGCGCCAGCGAGGGGCCCTTTATCAGGATGTCGGGCCGCGATGTCTTCCGGTACGCGGTCCGCGCCATGGCCGACGCCATCGGCTCGGTGCTGCGGAAGGAGGAGGTCGGCATCGAGGAGATCGCCCTGGTCGTGCCCCATCAGGCCAACATCCGGATCCTGAAAAGCCTGGCCGAGCATCTTGGTCTGCCCTTTGAAAAAGTCTATGTTAATGTGCACAAATATGGTAATACATCGGCGGCAACCGTCCCGATAGCCTTGGACGAGGCCAACCGGGAGGGCCGCCTGCGGAACGGCGATCTGCTGCTGATCACGACCTTCGGTGGCGGCTTTACCTGGGGTGCCGCTCTTATCCGCTGGTGATGGGAGCGAGACGGGCCTGATTTCCTGCCTTTCGCGGGCCGCCCCCGTTCTCCCGGCTTTGCCGGGAGGCAGGGTGGGCACGGGTGCGCGGCAAGCATAAAACAAACCACAACAATCTCATGCGACGGCGCCTGTCGCGGCGCCGACAAATACTCATTGAGACAGAAAGGGGGCGCAGTGGACTATTTCTTGAGTGAAGAGCAACAGATGATCGTCGATGTTGCTCGGCAGATTACCGAGGAAATGATTGTTCCGCAACGGGCGGAACTGGACGAGACCGAAGAGTATCCCCGTGATATCCTCAATGCCATCGCCAAGGCCGATTTGTATGGCCTCTACATTCCCGAAGCGTATGGCGGCTTCGGCGGCGGCTGTTTCGAGATGGCCCTGGCCCTGGAGCAGTTCGCCCGCGGCTGCACCGGCGTGGCCACCGCCTTTGCGGCCAGCGCCTTGGGCGCGTATCCTATTTTGATTTCCGGCAGCGACGAACTGAAGAAGAAGTATCTGCCCCGCATTGCCAGCGGCGAGAAGCTTGCCGCCTTCGCCCTCACCGAGGCCAACGCCGGCAGCGACGCTTCGGGCATCCAGACCACGGCGGTGCTTGACGGCGACCACTGGGTGCTGAACGGCACCAAGCAGTGGATTACCAACGCCGGCGAGGCGCAGATCTACACGGTGATCGCCATCACCGACAAGAGCAAGGGCGCCCGCGGAGCCACCATGTTCGTGGTCGAGGACACCGATCCCGGTTTTTCCTACGGCGTCAAGGAGAAGAAGCTCGGCATCCGCTGCTCCTCCACACGGGAGCTGATCTTCAAAGATTGTCGCATTCCCAAGGACCGGGTCATCGGCCGGGTCGGCATGGGCTTCATCACCGTCATGAAGACCCTCGACCAGTCGCGTCCCGGCATCGCCGTGCTCGGCGTCGGCCTCGGCCAGGGAGCCCTGGACGAGGCAGTCACCTATGCCAAGCAGCGGGTGCAGTTCGGCAAGCCGATCATCTCCTTCCAGGCCGTGCAGCACATCCTTGCCGACATGGCCATTCAGGTCGAGGCGGCCCGCGCCCTGGTCTATTCCGCGGCCAAGCATATCGACGCCCACAAGGACGACATGTCCAAGGCCTCCTCCATGTGCAAGGTCTTTGCCACCGACATGGCAATGAAGGTCGCCACCGACGCGGTGCAGATCCTGGCCGGTTACGGCTATATGCGCGAGTACCCGGTGGAGAAGATGATGCGCGATGCCAAGATCCTCCAGATCTACGAGGGAACCAACCAGATCCAGCGCAACGTCATCGGCCAGGAGCTCAACAAGGAGTACACGAGGGCCTCATGAAGATCATCGTTTGCGTAAAGCAGGTGCCGGACGCCAAGGATGTCCGCCTGGACCCGAAAACCAATACCCTGGCCCGGGACGGCGTGCAATCCATTATGAACCCCTATGACCGGCACGCCCTGGAAGAGGCGGTGCGCCTCAAGGAGAAGCATGGCGGCATGGTGACCGTGGTGAGCATGGGCCCGCCGCAGGCCGAGGTGATGCTGCGCGAGGCGGTTTCCTGCGGAGCGGACGAGGTGGTTCTCGTCTCGGATCGCGCCTTTGCCGGCGCCGATACCTGGGCCACCACCTACACCCTTTCCATGGCCATCCGCAAGCTGGACGATTTCGATCTGATCCTCTGCGGCAAGCAGGCCATCGACGGCGACACCGCCCAGGTGGGGCCGGGGCTTGCCGAGCGCCTGCAGGTTCCCTTTGTCGCCTATGTGCGCAAAATCAGAGAGTGCGACGGCAAGGCCATGCAGGTGGAGCGTCTGATGGACGATGGCTACGACCTGCTCGAGGTGCCGTTGCCCGCCCTCTTTACCGTGGTCAAAGAGATCAACGAGCCGCGGATTCCCTCCCTCAAGGGGAAGATGAAAGCAAAGGGCATCGAGATCACCGTGTTCAATGCCAGCGACATCGAGGCGGATCCGGAGCAGCTCGGATTGAAGGGCTCTCCCACCCAGGTGGTCAGGGTCTTTTCCCCGGAACTGAAAGGGGAGCGGGCCATGCTCGCCGGGAGTGCCGACGAGCAGGTGGCCCAGCTCTACGAAAAATTGAGTCCCTTACTGTAAAGGCGGAGAAACGGATTTTCCATGTTACGAATCGATAAAGAAGCCTGTATTGGTTGCGGCCTTTGCGAAAGCACCTGCACGTTCGGGGCGATCAAGGTGGTCGAGGGCCTTGCCGTGGTCGGCGATTCCTGCACCCTGTGCGGGAGCTGCGTCGAGGTCTGCGAGGTCGGCGCCCTTTCCATCGAGAGGGAGGAGAAAGCGACCCAGGGCAATCTTGCCGACTGGTCCGGGGTATGGGTCTATGCCGAATGCCGGCATGGCAGGCTGGCGCCCGTGGCCCTTGAGCTGCTCGGCGCCGGCCGCAAGCTGGCGGAGAAGAGGGGCGTCGCCCTCACCGCCGTTCTTCTTGGCCATCAGCTCGCCGGCCTGCCGGCAGAGCTCATCGCCCACGGGGCGGACAAGGTTTTTGTCGTCGACGATCCCTCGCTTGCCGCCTTCACCGACGATGCTTACGGCAACGCCCTGAGCAGCCTTGCCAGGCAACACAAGCCCGAGATCATCCTTGCCGGCGCCACGGCCATCGGCCGCTCCTTCATTCCCCGGGTCGCCACCACCCTCGCCACCGGCCTCACCGCCGACTGCACCGACCTGGGGATCCGGGAGGAAGACGGGGCGCTGCTCCAAACCCGGCCGGCCTTCGGCGGCAACATCATGGCCACCATCGTCTGCCCGCATACCCGCCCGCAGATCTCCACGGTCCGGCCCCTGGTGATGAAGCCGCTGCCCCGGGACGCGAACCGCACGGGGGAGATCGAGCAGGTAACCCTTGCGGCCGCCCTCCTGGCGCCCAGGGTCAAGGTGCTTGATTCGGTGGTGGAGGATCTGGACAAGGTCAATCTCTCCGAGGCCGACATCGTCGTGGCCGGTGGCCGCGGCCTGGAAAACGAAAAGGGCTTTGCCATGATCCGCGAGCTGGCGGATCTCCTGGGCGGAGCTGTGGCCGCCTCCCGTGCCGCCGTGGACAGCGGCTGGATTCCCTACCCGCACCAGGTGGGGCAGACCGGCAAGACCGTGGCTCCGAAGATCTATATCGCCTGCGGTATTTCCGGGGCGATCCAGCATCTGGTGGGCATGCAGTCCGCCGATACCATCATCGCCATCAACCGTGATCCCGATGCGCCGATCTTCAATGTCGCCACCTACGGCATCGTCGGCGATGTTTTCGAGGTGGTGCCCAAATTGATCGCTAAATTCAAGGCAAGGAAGAACCCATGAGTCTGAGCGGAAAAGTAGCGGTGGTCACCGGCGGCAGCCGCGGCATCGGCCGCGCCATCTCTCAGCGCCTGGCCGCGCAGGGCGCCAAGGTCATCGTCAACTTTGTGAGCAACCCGGCCGCGGCCGAAGAGACCGTGGGGGCTATCCGCGCCCAGGGCGGCAGCGCCGAGGCGGTGCAGTTCAACGTGGCGGTTCCCGCCGAGATTGAGGCAGCTTTCGAGAAGATCCTCAAGGAGCAGGGCAGGGTGGATATCCTGGTCAATAACGCCGGCATCACCCGGGACGGCCTGCTCATGAAGATGAAGGAAGAGCAGTGGGACGAGGTGCTCAACACCAACCTCAAGGGCGTTTTCCTCTGCACCAAGGCGGTGAGCCGGGCCATGATGAAGCAGCGCTGGGGCCGGATCATCAATATCACCTCGGTGATCGGCTTTGCCGGCAACGCCGGCCAGGCCAACTATGCGGCGGCCAAGGCCGGCATTGTCGGCTTTACCAAGTCGGTGGCCAAGGAACTGGCAAGCCGTGGCGTCACGGTCAACGGGGTGGCGCCCGGCTATATCGTCACCGACATGACCAGGGAGCTCTCCGAGGAGATCACCAACACCATCAAGAGCGAGATCCCCATGGGCACTCTTGGCGAGGCCGAGGACGTGGCCGGGGCTGTCGCCTATCTGGCGTCTGACGATGCCCGCTATGTGACGGGACAGTTTCTCCATGTCAATGGCGGCATGTTTATGTGATAATCTGCAGGAAGAATCAGGGTAAGAATTATTTACCGTAAACCAGGAAGGAGAAGAATCATGTCTGTACAGGAAAAACTCATTGACATCATTGCCGAGCAGCTGAGCGTGGACAAGGAGAAGGTTGTGCCGGGCGCTTCGTTTGTTGATGATTTGGGCGCGGACTCCCTTGACCTTGTCGAGCTGATCATGGCCATGGAAGAGGCCTTTGACGTGGAGATCGCCGACGAGGTGGCCGAGAAGATCACCACCGTCCAGCACGCCATCGACCATATCAACAAGGTTG
Organism: Desulfobulbaceae bacterium UBA2262; assembly: GCA_002347185.1. GTDB lineage: Bacteria > Desulfobacterota > Desulfobulbia > Desulfobulbales > Desulfurivibrionaceae > UBA2262. Next base: position 12,529 of record DDXK01000004.1, read on the forward strand.
CCGGCTGAACAGGACGTTGACGTCAACAGGGCGTCGGGGCAAACAAGTGAGGACCTTGGTGGGGAAGCAGCCTGCCAAGGCTTTCCTTTCTCTGCAAACAGATGATGAGGATCAGCGTGGGCAGAAGAGTAGTGGTCACCGGAGTTGGCCTGGTAACTCCCCTGGGAACGGGGGTTGAGAAAACATGGAACGGCCTGTGTGCAGGCAAGAGCGGGATCGGACCCATCACCCGCTTCGACGCCAGCGAGGTCGGAGTCACAATCGCCGCCGAGGTCAAGGATTTCCAGGTCGAGGAGCATATCGACAAGAAGGTGGCGAAACATCTCGATCTCTTTGTCCAGTACGCTGTTGCCGCGGCGGGCGAGGCTTTGCGGGATGCCGATTTTCAGATCACCGACGCCAATGCCGCCCGGGTCGGCAGCATCATGGGCTGTGGCCTCGGGGGCCTGCCGACCATTGAAAAGTACCATCAGGTCGCCCTGGAAAAGGGAACCAAGCGGATCACCCCTTTCTTCATCCCCATGGTGATCCCCAACATGGGCGCAGGCCAGATTTCCATCATCTACGGCACCAAGGGGCCGAATCTCTCCCTGACCACGGCCTGCGCCGCCGGCACCCATGCGGTGGGCGAAGCCTTCCGCTCCATTGCCAATGCCGAATGCGACGTGGCCATCACCGGCGGCAGCGAGTCGGTCATCTGCCCCCTGGCCGTGGGCGGCTTTCACTCCATGAAGGCACTCTCCACCAGGAACGATGACCCGGAAAAGGCCTCCCGTCCCTTTGACAAGGATCGTGACGGCTTCATCATCTCCGAGGGGGCCGGCGTCCTGATTCTCGAAGCCCTGGAACACGCCCAGGCCCGCGGCGCCAGGATCTATGCTGAGGTGGTCGGCTACGGCCTGAGCGGCGACGGTTACCATATGGCCGCTCCGCCGGAGGATGGCGACGGCGCGGTGCGCTGCATGCGCATGGCCCTGCAGGACGCCGGCATGCAGCCGGAGGATCTTGACTATGTCAACGCGCACGGCACCTCGACCCCGCTCAATGACGTGGTGGAGACCCGGGCCATCAAGAAGGTTTTCGGCGCCCACGCCTACAGGCTGGCCATCAGTTCGACCAAGTCCATGACCGGCCACATGCTTGGCGGCGCCGGCGGCATCGAGTCCGTATTCACCGCCCTGGCCATCAAGCACCAGATGGCGCCGCCCACCATGAACCTGGAAAACCCTGGGCCGGAATGCGATCTCGATTATGTGCCCAACAAGGCGCGGGCCATGAAGATCCGGGCTGCCATGTCCAACTCCTTTGGCTTCGGCGGCACCAACGCGGTTCTGATCATGAAGCGCTACGAGGGATAACGGTGAAGATAGCCATCGGTTGTGATCATGGCGGCATCGCCCTCAAGGAGGAGATCGTCGCGTTGCTGAAGGAACTGGGGCAGGAGATCGACGACCGGGGCTGCCATTCCACCGAGTCGGTGGATTACCCGGAGTTCGCCAAAATGGTTTGCGGCGAGGTGCAGAGCGGCGCCGCTGACCGTGGCATACTCATCTGCGGCACCGGCATCGGCATGTCCATGGTCGCCAACCGTTTTGACGGAATCCGCGCCGCTCTCTGTCATGAGCTGTTCACCGCGCGGATGAGCCGGGAGCATAATGATGCCAATGTCCTCTGTCTGGGCGCGCGGGTGGTCGGCCCCGGCCTGGCCGTGGAAATCGTCCGGACCTGGATCGGGACCGAATTCGCGGGCGGCAGGCATCTGAAGCGGATCCGGATGTTCTGAGAGCCGGGTGTCTCCCTAGGGTGATCCCTCAAAAAGTTTTTGCCGCGGCCGGAATTACCACAAGTAATTTTACGGCCGCGATTGTTTCGTAATACCTATAGCAAGTCTCTTTCAACCATAGGGTAGCAACGTGTCATATCTCAAGAATACAGACCCGGATGTGTACCGTTCCATACGGTACGAGTTGGAGCGGCAGAGCAACCAGCTCGAGCTGATTGCCTCGGAAAATATCGTCAGCGAAGCGGTGCTCGAGGCGCAGGGCTCCATCTTCACCAACAAGTACGCCGAGGGCTACCCCCACCGTCGTTACTATGGCGGCTGCGAATACGCCGATCAGATCGAGTCCCTGGCCATTGAGCGGGCGCTTGCCATTTTCGGCGCCGAGTACGCCAATGTCCAGCCCCATTCCGGCAGCCAGGCCAACATGGCGGTCTATTTCGCCTGCCTGGAGCCGGGAGATACGGTGCTGGGCATGGATCTGGCCCACGGCGGTCATCTGACCCACGGAGCCGGGGTCAATTTTTCCGGCCAGCTCTACAAGTTTGTTTCCTACGGGGTGGATCGGAAAAGCGAGCGGATCGACATGGCCGAGGTGGAGCGCATCGCTCTTGAGCACCGGCCCAAGATGATCGTGGCCGGGGCGAGCGCCTATCCGCGGGTCATCGATTTCGCCGCCTTCCGCAAGATTGCCGACCGGGTAGGCGCCCTCTTCATGGTGGATATGGCGCATATCGCCGGCCTGGTCGCGGCGGGCGTCCATCCCTCTCCGGTGCCGCACGCCGATTTCGTCACGACCACCACGCATAAAACCCTGCGCGGCCCCCGGGGCGGTCTGATCCTCGCCAAGGCCGAGTTTGGCAAGAAGCTCGACAGCAAGATCTTCCCCGGCATCCAGGGCGGGCCGCTGGTGCATGTCATCGCCGCCAAGGCCG
>DDXK01000029.1 GCA_002347185.1 Desulfobulbaceae bacterium UBA2262
CCTTTTTCGTGGCCGAACAGCTCGTTGGCGATCAGCTCTTCGCTGAAGGCCCCGCAGTTGAAGGGAATAAAGGGGTGTCCGGCCCGGTTGCTGCAGGCATGGAGCGCCCTGGCCACCAGTTCCTTGCCGGTGCCGGATTCGCCCTGGATGAGGATGTTGCAGCCCAAGGGAGCGACCTGCCGGATGGTTTTGAATATCTCCCGCATTGCTTGGGAGCGGCCGATGATTTCCCCGAAGCGGTCCGGGTTTTCCTTCTCCCCCGGGGCCTTCCTGGAGAAGCTGGCGTTTTTCAAGGCATCACGGATGTTCTGGCGCAGGTCTTCCAGTCGGAAGGGCTTGGCCAGGTAATTGAACGCGCCGATCTTGATGGCCTGCACCGCCTGGTCGATGGAGGCGTAGCCGGTCATGAGGATGACCACGGTCCGGGGGGAAAGGGCCTGGACCTGCTGGAGCACCTCAACCCCGTCGGCATCGCCCAGGCGGATATCGGTGATCAACAGGTCCGGCGGCCGCTCGTTGATCCGGGCAAGGGTCTCGGCTGCGGTGACAAAGCCTTCCAGCTCATAGCCGTCCTTGGCCAGGGCCTGGACAAGGCGCCGCACCGTGATGACCTCGTCATCCAGGATATAGATCAGGGCCTTGGGGGCGACCGCATCGGCCATGGTGGGGCAACTCCATGAATATCGCCGTTCAGCAGGGAAGAGGCCTTGCGTGGCGGGCAAAGGCAATGGGGCGAGCAGGTATTTCAGCAAACAATTATGCTCCGCACACTAGCACGCCCCTTTCTCCCTTGCAAAGGGAATTTTTTTTTCCTGCGCAAGCCCGGCCCGGCACAGCCGCTGCCCCTCTATGCGCGGCAACCGAGCTTGTCGCCGCGCATATCTTCCCTGAAGAGGGAAATACCGCGCTCCATGGCGCAGAAATCCCCGCACATCGTGCAGGTGCGGCTGTTTTCCGGGCTGCGGCTCTCCCGGATTTTTTGGGCCGCCTCCGGGAACATCATCAGCTCCATCTGCCTCTCCCAGTTTGTGTCGCGGCGGGCCTTTGCCATCTGCTTTTCCCGCTCGCGCCGCTCCGGGTAGCGGGCGATGTCGCCGATCCGGGCTGCCAGTCGGGTGGCCCGCACCCCCTCCCGCACATCCGCCTCATTGGGCAGGGCCAGGTGCTCGGCCGGGGTGATGTAGCAGATCAGGTCCGCACCGGAGCGCACCGAGTGGGCCGCGCCGATGGCGGCGGTGATGTGGTCGTAGCCGGCGCCGGTGTCGGCGGGCAGCGGCCCCAGCACATAGTAGGGCGCCTTGCCGCTCATCCTCTTTTCCAGCATGATGTTGCCTGCGATCTCATCGAGCGGCACATGGCCCGGCCCTTCCACCATCACCTGGCAGCCTGAGCTCCGGGCGATCTCTGCCAGCTCGCAGTTGATGATCATCTCCGCCATCTGGGCGCGGTCGTGGCTGTCGTGGATGGCCCCGGCCCGGATGCCGTTGCCCAGGGAGAGCACCGCATCGTATTTCTTCATGAGGGCGCAGACCCGGTCAAACTGCTCGTAGAGCGGGTTTTCCCGCTGGTTCTGCTCCATCCAGGAGACCATGAAGGTGCCGCCCTTGGAGACCAGGCCGCCGTAGCGGTAGCCCTGCTTGCGCAGCCGCTCGATGCTGAAGCGGTTGATGCCGCAGTGGATGGCCATGAAGGAGATGCCGTCGGCAAGCTGGCGCTCGATGAGCGCAAAGAGGTATTCCGGGTCGAGCTTGTTGGGGTTGTGGTATTTGCGACTCGCCTCGGAAAAGGCCTGGTAGAGAGGGACATTGCCCACCGGCAGGGAGGTGGCGGCGAGAACCTCGCACCGGATGCGGTCGAGGTCGCCGCCGGTGGAAAGCTCCATCAGGGTGTCGGCCTGTTCCTCTTCCGCTGCCCGCGCCTTGCGTTTTTCCAGTTCGATGTCCGCGATGTCCGAGGAGGTGCCGATGGAGGCGTTGACCTTGGCCCGAAGCCCGGTGCCGATGCCCACCGCTTTTTGCGCGGGCCGGTTGGGGTTCATCGGAATGACGATTTCGCCCTGCGCCACCAGGGCGCGGATGGTCTCGGCGGCAAAGCCTTCCGCCTCCGCCACCTGCTGCATGGGTTCGGTGATCTTACCGTCACGGGCCAGTTCCAGTTGGGTTTTCATGGGGTTGCTCCTTGTTGTTGTTCTCCGTCCGCGGGCAAAAAAAAAATTCCGCACCACCGGTGACGGCGATGCGGAATTCTCTGGACAGATGCTTCCTTTTTTCCAGGCTGGCAGGTCTTCTGACTCGCGGCTCCACCCTTCGCCGCGCCTTCCCGCCTTGCGGCAGTGGCTTTCTTGCGGCGTCGGTCCCCGCTCACAGCGTCGGCCCAACGTGACGGAATCGCACCGTCTTCCCTATTCTCCCGCCGCTTTCAAGGAAGGGCAGGCACCAGTCTGGCTCTGTGTGTGCCCGCAGGGGCACGGGTTGTTCTTCTGTTATTTCTCCCGGATCAGTTCGGCTATCTGAAAGGCCAGCTCCAGGCTCTGTTCCGCGTTCAGGCGCGGATCGCACTGGGTCAGGTAGTTCTGGGCCAGGTGCTGGGGCAGGAGGCAGCGGCCGCCGCCGGTGCATTCGGTGACATCGTCGCCGGTCATCTCGAAGTGGACCCCGCCCGGCGCCGTGCCCTCGGCCCAGTGGATCTCGAAGAAGGAGCGGATTTCAGCGAGGATATCGTCGAAGCTCCTGCTCTTGTGGCCGAAGTCGGTGGTGTAGGTATTGCCGTGCATGGGGTCGCAGCTCCAGACCAGCTTGAAGCCTTCCTTTTTCATCTCCCTGGCCAGGCGGGGCAGGTGGTCGCCGATTTTTTTCGCGCCGAAGCGGGTGATCAGGGTGAGCCTGCCCGCCTCGTTCTCCGGGTTCAGGGCGCGGACCAGGGCCTTCACGTTGTCGAGGTCGTGGTTGGGGCCGATCTTCACGCCGATGGGGTTGTGCACGCCCCGGAAGAATTCCACATGGGCGCCGTCGAGCTGGCGGGTGCGTTCGCCGATCCAGAGCATGTGCGCCGAGCAGTCGTACCAGTCGCCGGTGGTGGAATCCTGGCGGGTCAGCGCTTCTTCGTAGCCGAGGAGCAAGGCCTCGTGCGAGGTGTAGAAGCTCGCCTGCTTGATCTGGGGAATCTCGGTGTCGATGCCCACGGTGCGCATGAAGTTGATCGCCTGGTCGATCTGGGCGGCCAGCCTCTCGTAGAGCTGCCCCTGCGGCGAGCGGCCGACGAACTCGTTGTTCCAGGCGTGGACCCGGTCCAGGGAGGCGTAGCCGCCCAGGGTGAAGGCGCGGAGGATGTTCATGGTGGCGCAGGCCAGGTGGTAGCCCTTGACCATGCGCTGCGGGTCGGGCCGCCGCGCCTCCGGGTCGGGCTCGATGGAGTTGACCATGTCGCCCCGGTAACTGGGCAGTTCCACGCCGTTCACGATTTCGGTGTCGGCGGAGCGCGGCTTGGCGTACTGGCCGGCCATGCGGCCGACCTTGATCACCGGCTTGCCGCCGGCGTAGCTCAGGATCACCGCCATCTGCAGGATCACTTTCAGCAGCTCGCGGATGGCCGGGCCGGTGCACATGGAAAAGGCCTCGGCGCAATCGCCGCCCTGGAGGAGGAAGGCGTTGCCTTCCGCGGCCAGGGCCAGCTGTTTTTTCAAGGTCCGGATTTCCCCGGCAAAGACCAGCGGGGGCAGCCGGGTGATGGTCCGCACCGCCTCGTCATAGGCCGCCTTGTCCGGCCAGTTCGGCTGCTGGAGGGCCGTGAAATTCTGCCAGCTTGTCTTGCTCCAAGATTGTGTCGACATAGATGAGGTCTCCATTTTAAAAATGATCAACGCAGAGGCGCAAGGGCGCGAAGAAATATTCAGTCCAGACGTTTACAAACGCTCTTTGCGCCTTCGCGGCTTTGCGTTGAATTACCCCTCTTGGGCGCCGGGCAGGGCGCAGGGGCCTCCGGCGCAGCAGACCTCGACGTCAAAGGCGTTCAAAATCCGCAGTTCCGGTTCGCGCCTGGCCGCGGCCACCGGGGTGAAATCCAGTTTTGGCAGCAGGGCCGTGAGTTCGTCTCTGCTCGGTATCGCCTCAAGGCCCTGGGCAAGGACCTTGCCACTCCCCACGTCGAGCAGCTCGGCGTCCTCGCCGTTGCTGACCACCGCCAGGGGGATGCGCGCTGTTTTGTCAAGCACCCGGGCCGCGGCGATGGCCGCTCGCTCCCTGGTCACCAGGGAGCCGGGCCCGTAGCGGAGGAGCAGCACCTTTCTGCCGGCAAGGCTGACGACAATGTCGATCTTTGAGACCACAAACTGCCTGGCAAAGAGGGTTTCGATGGTGCTCCGCATGGTGAGCTCTTCCCGGGCGAAGCCCCTTTCCTCGACGAGCAGGCGGGCCAGCTTCTGCCGGTAGCGTTCGTCGTCGGTGTCCACCACCGGCTCGCCGGTGACGAAGTCGCTGAGGGTGCCATAGATCATATGGTGGGAAGGGATGTCTGCCATGGTCTACCCCATGAAACGAGAAAAGAGGAGCCGGTGGCCTCCTCTTTTCTCAAAAAAGGCCGTCTGCGTGGCAAGGCGGCCTCTATGTCTGCAAGCCGTTCCTTACAGGGTGAGCCAGGACTCGGAAAAGACGTTCTGGCCGCTCAACACCTTATACGTCTTATAATGCTCCAGGGCGGTGCCGGTCAAGGAGGCAGGATCGGGATCGTTGCCGTCCATCATGCCGTGCACCATGTCCACCAGGTTCTGACGCTCGCCCTTGCAGATGGCCATGAGCTCGCTGTCGTAGGAGTTGACGATGGCAGTGGTGATCCCGTACTTCATCAGCATGATCAGGTAGGTGCGGTCGAGATACTTGCGCAGGTGCTCGGCCACGCCATTGCTGACGTTGGAGAGGCCAACGGTGGAGCCGGCCCCGGGGGCGATCTCCGGCAGCATGCTCATGAACTCGAGCCCCGAGGCGATCTGGTCGGCGCCCAAGGTGATGGGGGTGCCGATCGGGTCGAAAAGCATCTTCTCGTTGGGAATGCCTGCCTCGGCCAGGGCCATCATCAGGTCAACGGCCATGGCGGCGCGCTCGTTGGAGTCGCGGGGCATGCCGTCCGGGCCCCAGAGCAGGGCGATGACGTTGCAGCCCGCCTCGGCGGCCACCGGGATCAGCTTCTGCATCCGCTCCGGCTGCGCGGAGATGGAGTTCATGATCGCGGCTTCCTTGTTCTTGACCACCTTGAAACCGGCGGCCATGGCCTCGGTGTTGGTGGTGTCCAGGCAGAGGGGCACGTTGCTCACCGCTTCCACGGTCTGCACCACCCAGGGCATCAGCTCGGTGCCGTCCTTGCGGGCCGGGCCGATGTTGAGATCAAGATAGGAGGCGCCGGCGGCGGATTCTTCCTTGGCCATCTCCTGAACCGGGCCCGGGTTTCTCTCCTTCATGGCGGTGCCGCTGCGCTTGCCCATGATGTTGATGCTCTCGGCAATGGCTAATACCTTCTGGGACATTGTTCTCTCCTTGTCTGTGTTTTCTATATCCTTATCACCGGTTTTTTGCTGAAAAACCGTGATCTTCCCTGGAAATACGCAAAGTCGAAGGTGGAAAAATAGCGTTAAAAAGAGAGGTTGTCAACAGGCAACCGGCGCGGGCAGGCTAAAAAAATTGCGAAACGGCAAGGGAATAGGTGTATTTACCTAATCGCGGTGGCGACGGGCGGGAGCTTTCCGGCAGAGAAGTGCGAAATTCCGGAAATCAGGAGTAAAAAAAGAGGCGCCTGTCTCTGGGGAATAGGCATTTAGTGCGCAATTTCATTGGGATGCGTTTTTTTGTAAATCGGGCATGGAATTTGCTTGTCAGTTTTATTGTCTCTCTGCGTCCAGAAGAACGCGAGAGGCAATGCGCAAGGGCTTTCTATTGTGAAAAGATTTTGAAAAAACAAAATTTGTAAGGAAAAAGGGAGGAGTGTTTATGAAGAAAAAACTTGCAGGCTTTGCGGTCTCATTCTGTCTGGTCCTCGGGGCGGCGTCCCAGGCCAGCGCCATTGAGGTGCTCTGGTACGGTGGCAGCTCCACCTACAACAGCTCCATGTCCAGCCTGGCCACAACCGCGGCCAGCTATGATCCCTGGAGCGACGGCAACCTGAGCTGGGACATGACCTTCTGGAACGCAGGGGACGCCACCCCTGATTTCAGCCAGTACGACGTCATGGTCATCGGCTCGCCGGACTATGGCTTCGGCACGGGCATCACCTTCGACCGCCTGCTGGCCAGCAAGGAGGCGATCAGCGAAGCACGCGGCTCCCGCACCTTCCTGAGCGGTCAGGATGCTGACTGGCATGCCCAGTACAGCGAGGAGGGCGCGGTGGGCTTCGTCATCGACGCCATCAACTGGGCGGCCAGCGGCACCGGGCTCGGCATCGTCTCCATGACCGACGGCTGGGCAGGCTCGGGGAGCATGTGGTGGCTGGATGACGATTCCTTCCTGAAGGCGGAGCTGGACGGCTATGTCTCTTATTTCCAGGAAGAGAGCGTGGTCATCCCCAGCGGCATGGAGACCTTTCCGGTCAACGAAGGGCTGACCACCGACTCCCTCTCCAACTGGGGCACCTCTGCCCATGCCGGCTTCGACAAGACCATGCCCGGCTACACCTCCATCAACGACGCCGGCAGCAATTCCGGCTGGGCGGTGACCATCGTCACCGCCGGCTATGAGGGCGGCGACACCTCCGGCGGCGATGATGACAACAACGAGGTTCCGGAGCCCGCCACCATGCTGCTCTTTGGCACCGGCCTTGCGGGCCTTGCCGCGTCCCGGCGGAAAAACAAGGCGAGCTGAGCCTTTTTCCCCCCGGGAAAGCAAAAAAGCCAGACCGTGCGCTTGCTGCGCGGTCTGGCTTTTTTTATGCGGCGCCGCAGGCCCGCCCGCGGTCAGGATTCGGCCGACAGCGTCTCCCGGACCGCGGTGGCGAGATCCCGGGTGGAGACCGGCTTCATCAGATACTTGCGGATCCCGTGCGCCTGGGCGGAAGCGTCGTTGATCAGCTCGCTGTAGCCGGTGCAGAGGATGACCGGCAGGTCGGGGCGCAGGGCATGGATCTCGTCGCTCAGTTCCAGGCCGCTCATCTTCGGCATGGTCATGTCGGTGATGACGAGGTCGAAATCCGCCGGGCCGACCCGGATCGCCTCCAGCGCCTCCGCACAGTCGGTGAAGCCGCGGGCCTGGTAGCCCAGTCCTTCCAGGAGATGCCTGGTCATGTTCACTATGGCCTGCTCGTCGTCCACCACCAGGATGCGTTCGCCCTTGCCGGTGGGGATGGCGTTTTTCAGAATCTGCTCGCCGAAAAGCGGCGTTTCGCTGCTGGCCGGGAAGAGGAGGTTGAAGCTCGTGCCCTTGCCCGGCTCGCTGTAGACGGAGATATGCCCCTGGTAAGAGGTGACCAGGCCATGCACCACCGAAAGCCCCAGGCCGGTGCCCTCGTCCTTGGGCTTGGTGGTGAAGTAGGGCTCGAAGATCTTTTCCCTGGTGGCCTGGTCCATGCCGCAGCCGGTGTCGCTCACCACCAGCTTGACATAGGGGCCGGGAGCGAGGCCGAGCATGGTGGTCTTGACATCGCCCTGCTCCAGGGTGATGCGCTCCAGGGAAACGCCCAGGATCCCGGCCCCTTTCGCCTTCATGGCATGAAAGGCGTTGGTGCAGAGGTTCATGATGATCTGATGGAGCTCGGTGGGATCGCCGATGATGGCCCCGCACTCCCCGGCAAGCTCCTGCCGGATTTCGATGGAACTGGGCAGGGAGGCGCGCAGCAGCTTGAGGGCCTCCTTGAGGATGCTCGCTATCTGTAGCGGTTTGCGTTCATGGCTGCTCTGCCGGCTGAAGGCGAGGATCTGCTTGACCAGCCCCTTGGCGCGGATGCTGGCCTTGAGAACCTCGCGGAGGTCGGGGGCGACCTCGTGGGCCGGGCCGAGGCTCTGCAGGGCCAGCTCGGTGTAGCCGATGATGGGCGAGAGGATGTTGTTGAAATCATGGGCGATGCCGCCGGCCAGGGTGCCCACCGCCTCCATCTTCTGGGATTGGCGGAGCTGCTCCTGCAGCTGGGTGGTGGCGGTGATGTCCTTGGCGATGTGGACAAAGCCGACCCGCTTGCCCTGTTCGTCGAAGAGGGGTGCCGAGGAGACGGCAAAGGTTTTCTTGAGGGCCGGATGGTGCAGCTCTCCGCTGTGCGGGGCGCCGTCGGCCTTGGCCAGCAGCTCCGGGCAGCCGAGGCAGGGTTCGGGGCTGCCGCGGAAGATTTCATGGCATTTCCGGCCCAGGAGCGCCGAAGGCGGCACCCCGAAGAGGGCGCCGGCGGCCCGGTTGGCCCGGAGCACGGTCATCTCGTTGTCGTGGATGGTGACCACTTCGTCGATGGAGTTGAAGGTCTGCTCCCATTCCTCCTTGGCCTTGCGGATCAGCAGCTCGCCCTGCTTCTGCCTGAGGATGCTCCACATGCTGTTCATGTAGAGGGAAAGCTGCCGGACATCGGCGTCGTCGTAGGGCTCTTCCTTGTTGCCGACCCCGCAGACGGCGACCAGGTCGGCGCCGTCCAGCACCGGCACGCTCAGGTGGCGGAAAAGCGGAAAATGGCCCTCCGGGTAGCCCTTGCGGCCGGGCTGGGTGGGATAGTCGTTGTGGATGACCGGGCGGCGCTGCCGGGCGCTGTCGGCCCAGATGCCGGCCCGTTCCAGGGGATAATGGGTGGTTTTCGCGGCGGAGCACTCGGCATGCACGCTCTGCGACCAGGCGAAGAGTTCGATGCTCTTCTGGTCGGGCGCGATGAAATGGAGGTAGCCCACCGTGCTGCCGGTGAGACGCACCGCCTCTTCCAGGGCATAGGCCACCAGCTCTTCCCTCCTTTGCCACTGGAGCTGCGAGAGGTTGAACAGGGCCTCGCTCCGTTCCTCGTCGAGGCGGAGTTTTTCCTCGTTCGTTTTCCGCGCCGTGATGTCCGTGGCGATCTCCAGGCGGACAAGGCGGCCATCGACCCAGCGGATGGCCCGGTCCACGACATGGAACCACCGGCCGGTGCGGGTATTGCGGAATTCCCAGGTAACGGGGGGGGCCGGGCTGCCGTCCGCCGCCAGCAGGCGGGGGTTGGTGCAGAAGGGGCAGGGGCCGCTTTGGTCGCTCTGTATCGTCTGCCAGCAGATGGCGCCGGTCACCTCTCCGAACAGCTCCCTGGAATACCTGTTGATGAAGAGGATTTCATAGGTCTGCATGTCGGCGACATAGACGATGGCGTCGAGGCTGTCCAGGATGGTGGTGAGCCGGGCATGGGAGGTTTTCAGCTCCTCCTCGGTTTTTTGGCGCTCGCCGATCTCCGCCACGAGCTGCTGCGACTTGCGGAGCAATTCGTGGCGGGAGGCGCGCAACTCATCGAGGGTGCGGTTGAGGGCGAGAAAGCGATCTATGGCCGTTCCCCTGGTCGCCACTTGCAGGATGAGGCGAAGCTGCTCCGGAGCCGAGTGGAGGTGCAGGCGGTAGCCGCGGCAGGAGGTGGCCAGCTTGGCGCCGCCGGCGATCCGCCAGGTGAGGGTGCCGGGAAGCGGGCTGTTGGTCCGCCCGCAATCCTGCAGGTATTTCGCCACCAGCTCCGGGCGGTCGCTCAGAAAATCGGTGAGCCGGCCGGCGGTGAGGGTTTTTTCGCTGTGGCCGAGAAACTGCATGGCCGCCGTGTTCGCGCCCAGGATCCGGCCCTGGCCGTCGAGGAGAAAGAAGGCCTGGTTCTGCCCGTCGGCAAAGGCGCGGAAAAAATCATGGCTGCAGGCGGTAAAGTCGGGCACGGCTCACCTTTTTCAGTCGCTGAAATACTCGCGCCCCGGCACCAGGCGGGATTCCGGGCCGGGGGCGAGGTAGACCGTCACCCGGCAGCGGGGGGCGCGGCCGGCGATGGTCTCTTCGAGCGCCACCTTGGCGTAGCCGAGATTCTCGGCGGCGATCACGCCGAAGACATTGGAGGTCATCATGCACAGGGAGGGCCGGTCGAGCACCTGCTCCGCAAAGGGGCAGCTGTTGCTGGCCAGGATGATTTTTTTGCCGTCCTGGGCCTCCAGAAAGAAGTCCCCCTGGATGCGCTGCTTGAGATCCACCAGGACCTCGGCCACCTGCTCGGCGGAGAGGCGTTCCGTCCCCAGGGCCTCCCGGTAGAGTGCATTGAGCTGGCGGCCAATCTTCTGGCCCACCAGGCTGATGTAGCCCGAGGCCTCCTCGTAGCCGACCACCTCTTCGAGGATGCCGGCCACCTCGCGGATCAGGGAGCGCAGAAAGAGATCGCGGTCAAGGGGGATGGCGAGATGCTGCAGGGGGGCTTGTGCGGGCATGGGAAGCGGCTCCGGATTCTGCGGTGGAGGGTTTCAGGCTGCCGAAGTTCCGGCATGGGTACTTATTCCTATGTATTTCAGGATAGCAGATCGGCCGCTGGCGGCAAGGGGATTTTCCCGGCTGGCCTTTTCAAAAAAAATACCTCAGCCGCGCTTCCAGCCTGTTGGCCTGGGGCTTTTCTCCATATTCGCTGAATTCCGGGCCGACAAGCATGGTAAAGCGCAGGCGCAGCTCCCAGTTGGTAAAGCCGGTGTAAACCAGCTCCGGACTCAGGGAGCAGCTTTTGTCGCCAAGATTGAGAATGGCGGTGAGGCCCGGCGTGAGGTAGAGGATATCGAAGGGCTCCTTCTGGCTGAGTCGTGCGTAGAGATAGTTGCGGCCGCCCAGGGGCTGGCTGTAGCCCTGCTGAGCGAGCGCGGCCACCTGGCCAAGGAGGGAGGCGTCGCCGGTGGCGAGGAACTGCTGGTGGCCGCTTTCGGCCAGGGCGAAAAAACGCTCCGATTCCGGCTCCGTATAGCCGTCGCCGTTGTGATAGAACTCGACAATGGCGGTGAGGTCGGTTTCCGTGAGATAGCGGAAGCCGAGCAGATAGCTGGTGTCGCTGGTTGTTTGCGTGGCCACGGTTCTGGCCTCGGTGAGGAGCCGCTGTTTCTGCCTGGGAATATGGGCCAGTTCGCCGTGGATCTCGAAATGGGCGGCCAGATTTCTGGCAAAATCGATTCCGTATCGGGGGGTGCGGCTGTTGCCCGCATACCAGAGAAAATCGATGTCCGTATCCTTGTAGAGCAGGGAGAGCTTGGCCGCCAGGTTCACATTGTCCCGGCTTCCGAACTCTTCGTTCACGCCCTGCCAGACCGGCAGGGCCACCGTGGTCAGGGCCACGGTTTTCAGGTCCGCGTCCAGGCTTTTCACCAGATCGAGGCCGGCGCCGACATAGCCTTCCATGGCCTCTTCCGGGTTGTTCGGATCCTTGGGGCGATCGATGAAGCCCACGGGGTTTGCGGCATAGCCCTTGCCCCATTTGAAGACTTTTTTGCCGAAATCAAGGGCGCTGTGTGCCGAAGTTTTCAGGCTGGCATAGGCCTCGAAGACCTCGGCCCGATCCTGCCATTCCAGCTGATTCTGAGCGCTGGAGGCCTGCAGGGTCCAGCGCAGGGCGGCGGTTCCCCTGCTGAAGCCGCCGGCAAACTGCACGGCGGCGCTGCCGCTCTCCAGGCTTTCACGGGGAGTCGCGTAATAGTTGAGGGCGGCCAGGGCCCCGTCCCGGTTGATCTCCTGGCGTTCCCACTTGAGTTCGGCATAGCCGCCCCAGTCGAGACTTTTTTTCTCGAATTCGGTCGGGTCGAAATGGTACTCCTCCTCCGAGGCGGCCACCCCCGGCCCGTTTACGGAAAGGGCGAGAACGGCAAGCAGGGCGGCCTGTTTCCGGGTGCGGCCCGCCGCCATCTCAGCGCAGCTCTTCAATCCGGGGCAGGGAGTTGAGGGTGAAGACCTCGTCGGCCAGCTCCTTTTTTGCGATTTGCGCATAGATCATTACGGACTTGTACCCCTTGTAAAGCGGGCTATCGGTTTCGATCAGGGCGGGCCGCCTGATGCCGTTGCCGAAGTCCTTCATCTCCCTGAAATAGAGGGTCTTGATCAGCATGCCGCTCGCCGCGTAGCATGCGATGTCCGTTGGCACCATGGCCTTTTTGTCCACCCGCATCTTCAGGCGGTCGTAGGCCACGGCCCCGGTTTTCGCCTTGAGATCGAGAAGAAAGTGGCCTTCCTCTTCGGCAATGGCTGCCGTCTGGTATTCGGTCCCATAGTCCAGGCGCAGGATGTCGGCGTTGTTGAAGACGCCGCCCACCACCGATTGCAGGCTGGTGATGCGGATGGGCTTGCCCACGTTGGGGATGTAGAGCCACATGTTGTCGCCAAGGCGCAGGGTGGCCCGCCCTTTTTCGCTTGCCGGAGAAAGAAAGAGGGCCACCACCTTCTCCTGCCCTTTTTTCACGGAATAGAGGACAAACTCCTTTTTTGTTCCGTCCGGCTCGATATTGATCAGCTTGCGGNNGCCAGGGCCGGGGCCACCAGGGCCAGGAAAAACAGGAGGAACGCGGGCAGCAGTCTGATCGACGCGGTCATTGCCCCGGCCCCCTGAGGTTCTCCCGCAGGGCGCGGATTTCCTCGCGCAGGGCCGCAAGCTCCTGGCGGGAATCATCCCGGCGCAGGCGGCGAAAAAGCAGAAAGCCAAGCAGGGCAAAGAGGGCGAGGCCGAAAAACGGCTTGAACCAGAAAAAAAAGGGGCTGAAGAAAGGGCCGGAACACCACCACATGATCGTTCTCCTGAAAATGGTTGTCTTTTGAAAATTCGTGCTGTTTTTCTCTATACATGGCGCAGGGCGGCGATGGGGTCCATCCGGGCGGCCTTGAGGGCCGGCTGCAGGCTGGCCAGCACCGCGATGGCGATGACGGTCAGCAGGACAGGGATGATTTCCCGGGCGCTGAGGGTGGGGGCAAGGAGCAGGCCGGTCTGCATGCCGAAGTTGAAGGTGATCTTCGCGCTGTTCAGGCCGGCAACGGCCAGCAGGCTGATGAGCGTGCCCCCTGCCGTGCCGATGACCCCCAGCAGGAAGCCCTCGCTGATGAAGAGGGCGAGGATTTTCCCGGGCGTGGTGCCGATGGCGGCGATGGTGCCGATTTCGCCGATCCGCTCATACACCGCCATGACCATCACGTTCATGATGCTGACCAGGACAATGGCCACCAGCATCACCTTGATAAACAGGGTCATCAGGTCGATCATCTTGGCGATGTTGAAGAAGGGCGAAAGCTTTTCCCAGGTGTGGACCTCGAAAACCGGCTTGCCTTCCTTGCTGGTGAGGCTGCCCAGCTGCCGATCGAGGCGGGCGGCCACCTCCGGCAGGTGGGCGATGTTTTTCAGACGGACCGCGATCTCGCTGATCTCTACTCCCTCGATGCGCAGCAGCGTCCTGGCATCCTCGATATGGATGGCGCCGTCCCGGCCGCCGGGGCCGGAGATGCCTTCGAGCACGCCCTGCACCACGAAGGACTGACCGTTCACCGAGCCATCCCGGTTGGTGGCCACCAGCACCACCGTGTCGCCGCTCTTGACCTGCATGCCCTTGGCCAAAAGCTCCGGCACCAGGATGCCGCCCTTGCTGAGCAGCTTCGGCCCGGCGTGCTTTTCCCGGACCCGGGAGGCCAGAAGCGGCATGGTCTTCAGTTCGTCCGTCGGCATCACGGCGTTGAGGCGGATATTGGTGGTTTCGTTGAAGTTGCTGAACATGGCGCCCAGCTTGATGCGCAGGGAAAAGGAGTCGATGGCCGGTTCCCCGGCCAGAATCTCCAGCGCCTTTGCCACCTGCTTTTCGGTGAGATTCCGGTTCAGCGGCAGGCTGTCGATGGAGGCCACGTAGCCTTTGCGGTGGATTTGCAGATGGCCCATGACCGAATCGGTAATCTGGCCGATCATCATGCTCTTGAAGGAGCTGGAAACGGCGATGAAGAGCAGGACCGCCACCACGCCGATGGCGATGAGGGCGGTGGTGAGCAGGGTTCGCCGCTGGTAGCGGAGCAGGTTCTTGCCGGCTATTTTCACGATGCTACGCATGTCCCCCTCCGTTGTCGTCCTGCCTCAGGCGGCCGTCTTCCAGGGTAAAGACCGTTTCCGCGTTTTTGACGATCTTGGGATCGTGGGTGGAAAAGATAAAGGTGGTGCCGAATTCATCCCGCATCCGCTTCAGCAGATCAATGATCCGGTAGGCCGTTTCCCGGTCCAGATTGGCGGTCGGTTCGTCGGCCAGCACCAGTTTTGGGTTGGTGATCAGGGCCCGGGCCACCGCCACCCGCTGCTTCTGCCCCCCGGAGATCCGGTCGGGGAACTTGTGCATCTGGTCGATCATCCCGACGGCCTCAAGCAGCGCGAGGACCCTCTTGGAGCGCTCCGGAGCGGGAACATCCTGCACCATGAGCAGCGGGTACTCNNCGCTGCTTCTGGCCGCCGGAGATCTGCCGGGGATATTTGTTCGCCTGCCCGGTCATCCCCACCGACGCGAGCATCTGTTCGACCAGCCGTCGCCGTTCCTCGGGCGGCCGGTTCTGGACCATGAGCAAAGGGTATTCGATGTTTTCAGAGACGGTGAGCACCGGGATCAGGTTGAAATCCTGGAAGACAAAACCCAGGTGCGTGCCACGGAAGATGGCGCCTTCCTTGCGGGAGAGGGTGGCAATATTGGTCTCCGCCACGGTGAGCGTCCCGGAACTGGGCGGATCCAGGCAGCCGATCATGTTGAGCAGCGTCGATTTGCCGCTGCCCGAGGGGCCGACAAAGGAGACAAAGGCGCCGGGCTCGATGGTGAAATCCACCCCCCGGATCGCCTCCACCCGAACCTCGCCGATGGTGTATGTTTTTTTGAGTCCCGCCGCGGTCACGAGCGCCATGGTGTCACCGTCTCTGCTGTTGAGCTTTTCGTTTACCGACCGCCGCCCCGGCCGCCACCCATGCCGCCGCGTCCCTGACCACCGCCGGGGCCACCCGGCATGCCGCCCTGCTCCTGCCGCTGCTGCATGCGCTCCTGCATCTGCTGCCGTTTCTCCTCGCTCATCGGACCGCTGCCTGGCCCCAGGCCCTGGTTCTCGCCCGGCCCCTGGCCGCGCATGTATTTCTGGTGCTCCTCCGGGCTCATCTGCTGCAGGCGGTTCTGCCATTCCCGCTGAAAGGCGTTGCGCTCTTCCACGGTGGCGCCCTGCATGGCGCCGCGCCTGGCGGCCAGCTCCTCGTTGCTCATGGCGGAATAGTCGGTGGCGGCAAGGGCCGGGGCTCCGCTCAGCAGGGCAAGGGCCAGGGCTGTCAGGATGATTTTCTTTGTCTTCATGGGCGTTCCTCCATCATGGGGTGTAATTAAGGAGAGTCAAACGGCTGTGGCTTCTTCCACAAAGTGTGCCTGATTTTTCATCATCTAAGAAAAAAAGCGGGAAAACAAAGAAAAAAAATTTTCAGCCCTCCGCGGCAGAGGCGGCGACGGAGCCGCACTGTGGAATTATTACTCAGCCCGGCCGGCGCGGCTGGATATTTTTTATGCGGGAATGTTCCGCGCCTGGCCGGGAAGATAAATTGGGCAGAGAGACTCATTTTCCGGCAAAGGCGCTCGTGAGGCTGGTGTTTCACGTGAAACCGGCGAGGTTTTCAACATCTCGTGTCGGAAAGAGCAAAGTGGGCGGGAAATTGTTGCAATGGCGCAAAGTTTTGCCGCTCTCTCAACAAGAGGTCAACAGGTAGGCAACAGCTTATCAACAAGTTTTCCACACTTTCTGCCACAGGTTTGGGCCTTGTCGGAATCGTTTGACAAGGTGTTTTCCTTCTGTCTAACCTGACTTTATGGCGCAGATCCGGGACTATTATAAATTTAGGAGGAATGAAGATGGATAGCTGGCTCATTGGTGCGGGGGTAGTCATTGTTGCCCTGGTCGCGGTCACTGTCGTCAAGGGAGGCTCTCTCGATTTTTTGCAGCGAATGAAGGTTGGGACGCGCATCGGCCTTGTCATTTCGGTGCTCGTCGCCTTGCTGCTTCTTGTCGCCGCAGTGGGCATCAGCAAGATGGCCAATATCGGCAAAGAGCTCAGGCAGGTCGCCGACGAGAATATTCCGCTCTCTCAATATCTCGCTGAGGTTGCCGTCTTCCAGCTGGAGATGGGGCAGCGGTTTGAGCGGGGCTTTCGGCACGGGGAAAAGGGGGATCTGGCCGGGATGGAGGAGGCTGCAAAAGAGATCCAAAAAAACGGCGACTCTGTGGGCGAGGTGATTAACGAGGCGGAGAAGCTGGCCGAGGAAGGCCTGCGGACTGCCCATACAGAGGAAGAGCGCCGCGCATTCGAGACGGTCCTTGCCAGGCTCAAGGGGATCGAGAAGGAACATGAACAGGTCGAGGAGCACTATGTCGAAATTTTTGCGCTGCTGTCGGCCGGAAAGCTCCATGAGGCCGAAGAGTTGGGCAAAAAGGTAGAGGTCGAGACCGAGGAGGTGGACAAGGCCATCAACGAGCTCATGGAGGAGGTGGAGCGGTTCACGTTGGCAGCGGCCCAGCGGGCCGAGCATGACCAGCAGGCAGGCTTGAACCTTATCCTCGCCTGCACCGCAGTCGCCGTGCTGGCCGGACTCGGACTGGGGCTCGTGGTCAACAAAAGCATTGGCACCGCCCTTAGCAATGTCCGGATCATTGCCGACAATGTGGCGGCGGCCAGCCTGCAGCTCAGCTCCACCGCGGAAGAGGTTTCCCAGGGGGCCAGTGAACAGGCGGCGGCGGTGGAGGAGTCCTCCGCCTCGGTGGAGGAGATGAGCGCCACCATCAGGCAGAACACCGACAACGCCCAGCAGACCGAGCGCATCGCCATGAACACCGCCAGGGATGCCGGGGAATCCGGGGAGGCGGTGGCCTCCACCGTGACGGCCATGAAGCACATTGCCGAGAAGATTTCCATCATCGAGGAGATCGCCCGGCANNAACGCCGCCATCGAAGCGGCCCGGGCCGGCGAGCACGGCAAGGGCTTTGCCGTGGTCGCCTCCGAGGTGCGCAAGCTGGCCGAGCGCAGCCAGAACGCCGCCGCGGAGATCAGCGAGCTTTCCCGCTCCAGCGTCGAGGTGGCGGACAAGGCCGGGGCCATGCTGGCCAAGATCCTGCCCGATATCCAGAAGACCGCCACCCTGGTGCAGGAGATCAGCGCCGCCAGCGTGGAGCAGAGCTCGGGCACCGAGCAGATCAACCAGGGCATGCAGCAGCTTGACGCCGTGGTCCAGCAGAACTCCAGCGCTTCGGAAGAGATGGCCGCCACGGCCGAGGAGCTTTCGGCCCAGTCCGAGGAGCTGCAGAGCGTGATCGCCACCCTCATCGATGTGCGGGAGGGGGGGCAACAGGCGAAGAGATCAACACGGCCCTCGAAGCCGGCTGGAAAAAGAGCCGGGGGCTGGCCGGAGGCCAAAAAAGGCACGGTGCTGCATCTGGGCATGAATACGCAGAAAAACAGCGGAAACGACCATCTGGACGAGGAGTTCGAGCGCTTGTAGCGCCCCCCTGCGTTGAGGAAAGGAGGGAGCCCGTATTCCTTATGGAGGGATGCGGGCTTTTTTTATCCTTCGGGCAGCTGGGCCGGGCGCAGCCATTTCTTCAGGAGGAAGCGGGTGCAGTCGCCCAGGACTCTGCCCTGATGCCGCCCGGCTTTGGGTGGGCTGGAGGGCGCCCGTTCCTGGCAGACCACGGCGCCGGCCAGGTAGTGCAGGTGCCAGCCGGCCTGCCGGGCTCGCAGGCAATAGTCGGCATCGGCGTAGAGCAGGTGGAAGCCCTCGTCGAAAAGGCCGAGCTCCTCCACCACCTCCCGGCGCAGGACCAGGGCCTCGGCCAGGAGCCATTCCGCCTCGAAGTCCTGCAGATGATCCCGGTTGCCGAGAAGATGCGCGCGCAGCAGCCCTTGCCCCGGCAGAAAACGGCCCAGCGGGGTGTGCAGCAGGCAGAGGTCGGCAAGGGAGGGCACGGTGCGCACCGAGGGCACGACCTTGCCGTCTGCCGCCACGATGCGGGGGGCGACCAGCCCTGCCTCCGGGTTCTCTTCCAGAAAGGCGAGCAGGCCTGGCAGGGTGCCGGACCGAAAGCGCAGCCCCTCCTGCCAGAGGGAGAGGTAGCGGCCGCTGGCCAGGCGGAGGGCGTGGTTGAGGGCGCTGGGCCCTGCTTGGTTCCCCGGGCTTTCCAGGATGACGAGATCGGGAAATTCCCGTTCGACCGCGGCCAGCTCCCGGTTCAGTCCGTCGGCGACCACGATGACCTCGAAGCTCACCGGCTCTGCATGGGTGTAGAGCGATTCCAGGAAGCCGGAGAGCAGGCCGGCGCCAGCGCTCGGGTGGTGCAGCAGGCAGAGCGAAAGATCGGCTTGGATTTCCATGCGCCCTGCCTTTTTTCTTGGCCGCTCCGGCTACTTGCGGGGCAGCTTTTCCTGCACGGTGGGAAAGAGGCTCATGTCGGTATGGGGCAGGAAGAGCGAGGCCATGTAGTGGTCCATGAACTGCGGGCTCTCGGAGAGCTCCAGGTTGGTGATCAGCGAGCTCACCGTCATCCGTTCCCGGAAGCGGACATGGTCGGTGAGGCTGATCTGGCAGCCGAGCATGGAGCCATTGCCCAGGTAATAGAATTTTTCCCGGGCTATATCCGGCAGCAGGCCGATGCAGATGGCCCGTTCCAGGTCGATATAGGCGCCGAAATTGCCGGCCATGATCACCCGGTCCAGGTCGTTGAAGGTCATGCCCACCGATTCGAGGAGGGTGAGGTAGCCGGCGTACATGGCGCCCTTGGCCCGGATCAGGTTGTCGAGATCCACCTCGGTGATGGCGATCTCCTCGCCCATCAGGCTGTCCTTGCCCCAGGCCAGCACATACTCGTAGCCGTCCGCCCCTTCCCGGATGCGGGGGTGGTTGAGGTTGCGGTTGAACTTGCCCTGCTGGTCGATGACTCCGGCCTCCAGCAGCTCGGAGACGATGGAGATCAGCCCCGAGCCGCAGATGCCGCAGGGCTTGATGCGGTCGATGGTGATGATCATCGGCTCCAGGGTCTGCGGGTGGATGTTGAAGTTTTCAATGGCCCCGGAGTTGGCCCGCATGCCGTGTTTGATGCCGCCGCCCTCGAAGGCGGGCCCGGCTGAGCAGGCGGCGCAGACCATCCATTCCTCGTTGCCCACCACGATCTCGCCGTTGGTGCCGATGTCGATGAAGAGGGTGAGGGCGGGGCTCTTGTACATCTGACAGGCATGCACCCCGGAAATGATATCGCCGCCCACGTAGCTCGCCACCGATGGGTAGAGGAAGAGGCGCACCGAGGGGTGGGCGTGGATGCCCAGGGCTGCGGCGCGGGTCAGCGGAAAATGGCTGCAGACCGGCACGTAGGGGGCTTCCCGCAGGAATTTCGGATTGAGACCCAGGAGCATGTGGCTCATGATGGTATTGCCGGCGGCCATGATGTAGCTGATGTCGCTGGGATTGATGATCACCTTCTTGCACACCGACTCGATTACGGCGTTGATGGTGCGCACCACCTTTTCCTGCAGGGCCTTGAGGCCGCCGGGCCGCTGGGAGTAGATGATGCGGCTGATGACGTCCTCGCCGCAGCCGATCTGGTCGTTGTAGGAGGAGGCCTCGGCGATCACCTCGCCGTTGTTCAGGTTGATCAGCACCCCGCAGACTGTGGTGGTGCCGATGTCCACGGCCAGGCCGTAAAGGTTGTCCGTGGTGTCGCCCGGCTCCACGGCGATGATGCGGTCCGGCTCCTCGCTGCGCTTGCCGCGGAGAAGGAGCACCGTTACCTCCCAGGCCGCCTCGCGCAGGATGAAGGGCAGCTCCATGAGCAGTTCCGGGTGGTCGTAGGTGGGTTCGGCGCAGTCGTGGCACTTCTTTTTGATGGCCCGCATCAACCGCTGCAGGTCCGGCACATTGTCTTCCAGGGTCGGCGGGTCGAGTTTGAGGAAGCGCTTCTCCACCGGCGGCGCCACCTGCCAGGAGCCGATCAGATGGTCCAGGGAGCGGGCCGAGATGGCGCGGGTGGTTTTCGGCTTGGCCTTGAGAGCCTTGCCGTCTTTGCTGGTGGCGGCGGGGATCGAGACCACCAGGTCCTGGTTCACCGAGGACTGGCAGGCCAGGCGGAAGCCGGCGGCGTGCTGCTCGGCTTTCAGCTGCATGGCCTTGTTGGCCAGAACGTCGCCCTCCTCGACCTTGACCTTGCATTTGCCGCAGACGCCGTCACCGCCGCAGGCGGCATGGATATAGAGGCCGGCCGCGGCCGCGGCGCTGAGGAGATTTTCCCCTTCCTCCACCTCGATGGTGAGGTTGTCGGGCAGGAATGTGACCTTTTTTTTCATCGACCTCGTTCTCCGGAAGAGTTGTTGCGGCAGGGGCTCCCCTGCCTTGCGAGTTTCCCAAGGATAGCAGAAAGGAGCTTCTTGTCAAGCATCCTTTCCGGCCGATTCCGGACCCTGGCGCATAGGCGTTTGACAGTACCCGGATTTCCCCGGTATATTTGACTATCAGGAGGAGAGGGGAAGCGGTCCGCGCTTTTCCCGGAAATCTCCCGTGCCGGCGCAGCCTGACGACAGCTTTCCGACGGCGCCGCGCATGCCGGGCAATGGAGGTGGGGTGGAAACGACAAAAGAGTCCCAGGGGTTGGAGGCAAGGGTTGCGCAGCTCAGCGCGGAGCTGAGCGCCTGCCTGGCCAGCCGGGAACGGAGCGAGGATGGGCAGCGGCGGCTGCTCGCCATTCTCGACAGCCTCGAAGCCATTGTCTACGTGGCGGACCTGCAGAGCTATGAGCTCCTTTACCTGAACAACTACGCGAAAAAGCTTTTCGGCGACCGGGTCGGCGAACTCTGCTGGCGGGTTCTGCAGAAGGGGCAGTCAGGACCCTGCCCCTTCTGCACCAACGCCAGGCTGCTCGATGGGGGGGGAAAGCCCTGCGGCCCGTATATCTGGGAGTTTGAGAACACCAGGACCGGTCGGTGGTTCTATATCAATGACAAGGCCATCGACTGGGTGGACGGCCGCCTGGTCCGGCTGGAAATCGCCACCGATATCAGCGCCCGCAAGGTGGCGGAGCGCGCCCTGCTGGCCAGCGAGGAGCAGTATCGCGCCATCTTCGACGCGGCCCAGGACGGGTTTTTCATCATGGCCCTCGATGGCCGGATTATCGAGGTGAATTCCGCCCTCTGCCGTCAGCACGGTTACAGCCGGGAGGAGCTTTTGGCCCTGCCCCCCCTGGCGGCGGTTCATCCCGATTACCACAAGTTTTTTCCGCCCATGCTCCGGGAGCTCAATCGCGGCAGGCCTTTCAGCCAGGAAGGGTGTCATCTGCGCAAGGATGGCAGCACCTTTCCCGTGGAGGTCCACCTCTCCCCCTTTGCCTACCAGGGGGCTCCGCACATCTTCGGGCTGGTGCGCGACATCAGCGAGCGGAAACGGGCCGAGGAGGAGAAACGCCTGCTCGAGGCCAAGCTGCGCCAGTCCCAGAAGATGGAAGCCATCGGCACCCTGGCCGGCGGCATTGCCCATGATTTCAACAACATCCTCACCGCCATCCTGGGCTATTCCGACCTGGCTGCCTATCTGCTGCCGGCGGAAAGCCCGGTGCGCGAGCATATCAAGGCGGTGAGCCGGGCCGGGATCAGGGCCAAGGATCTGGTCAAGCAGATCCTCGCCTTCAGCCGTCAGGCCGAGCAGGCGCGCAAGCCCATCGAGATCAGCCCGGTGGTCAAGGAGGTTCTCAAGCTCCTCCGCGCCTCCCTGCCCACCACCATCGAGATCCGGCAGGAGATCGGCGCGGGGCTCGGGGCGGTGCTGGCCGACCCCACCCAGATCCACCAGATTTTGCTCAACCTCTGCGCCAATGCCGCCGATGCCATGGAGCCAGCCGGCGGCCAGCTCACCGTCGAGCTGTGCGCGCACCAGGGGGCGCTGCCCGGAGCGCTCGATGATCAGGAGTTTACGGACTCCTGGGTCCGGCTTTCCGTGCGCGACACCGGCAAGGGCATTCCTCTGGGGAGTATCGAGCGGATTTTCGATCCCTTTTACACCACCAAGGAAAAGGGCAAGGGAACGGGGCTGGGGCTTTCGGTGGTGCATGGGATTGTCCAGAGCCATGACGGAAAAATCACCGTTGAAAGCACCCCGGGGCTGGGCAGCGCCTTCCATGTCTTTTTTCCGGTCGTGCCGCTGCACGCCTCCGCGCTCGTTCCGGACACCAGCCCGCCCGCCATGGGCAGCGGCCGCATCCTGCTGGTCGATGACGAGGCAGAGGTGGTGGCCCTCGAAAAGGAAATGCTCGAATCCTTGGGCTACAGCGTCACCGCCTTCACGAGCAGCGTTGAACTGCTTGCCCGATTCAAGGAGAGAAGCGCGGAGTATGACCTGGTCATCACCGACCAGACCATGCCGGTTCTGCCGGGGGCGACCCTGATTGCCGAGTTGCGCAAGATCAGGCCGGAGATCCCGGTAGTCCTCTGCACCGGCTACAGTGCGGTCATCGACGAGGCCAAGGCCGAGTCTCTCGGGGTGCGCGAATTTCTCATGAAGCCGTTTGACATCCGCCAGCTCGCCCTGGCGGTCCAGCGGGCCCTGGGGGCCTGAGCCGGCCCCGTCCCCGTCAGGTGCTGCCTTTTCCCTTTTGAATGGAGAGAGGAAGGACGATGTTTTCGCAGAGACAAGCCCTGCTTTCCCCCTGCAGGATAGGTTTTCTTCAATTCGCTGTCAGCCCGGGCGCGCCTGGCGCCAATCTTGCCGCTGTCCGGGCCGGCCTGGAGCGCCTTGCCCCGCAAGGACCGGGGCTGATCGTCCTCCCCGAGCTGTGGAATACCGGCTTCGCCTACGGGGAGCTGGCCCAGCTTGCCTGCGAAACCAGCGCGCACCTGGAGTTTCTCCAGGAACAGGCCCGGCAATACGGCATCCATCTGGCCGGCTCCATGCCCGAGCAGCTCCTCACCGAGATCGGCAGCCGCATCCACAATACCCTCTTCGTGGTCGGGCCGGAGGGGCTGGCGGGCCGCTACCGCAAGCAGCAGCTCTTTGCCCCGATGGCTGAGGACCGTCATTTCCGGCCCGGCGACACTCCGCAGGCCATGGCCACCGCCCTGGGCCTGGTCGCGGGCCTGGTCTGCTACGATCTCCGCTTTCCCGAGCTGGCCAGGCTCCAGGCCGGGCAGGGGGCAGGACTGCTGGTGGTGAGCGCCCAATGGCCAGCGGTGCGGCGGGAGCATTGGCGGAGCCTCCTGATCGCCAGGGCCATTGAAAATCAGATCTTTGTCGCGGCCTGCAACCGCTCGGGCGTTACCGGCAACACGGAATTCGGCGGCCACTCGCTGCTGCTCGGGCCGGACGGCACGGTGCTGGCCGAGGCCGGGGAAGGCGCCGAGGAGGCGTACCTTGCTGTCGATCCCGGCGTCATGGCGGAACTGCGGCAGCGTTTCAACACGGTGGGGCCGGCGCCCTACCGCGGCAACGATCAGGACAAAATCGTGGATCTTGACGAGCTTGCCTGCCTGGTGGCCCGTTACAGGGCGGTCGGCCGCAGGGTCGTTTTCACCAACGGCTGCTTC
>DDXK01000090.1 GCA_002347185.1 Desulfobulbaceae bacterium UBA2262
GGCATCGCCACCCAGAACGTGGTGGAGCGGCAGCTTGCCAGCGAGGGCAAAAGCCGCCACGATCTCGGCCGCGAACAGTTCATCGAACGGGTCTGGCAGTGGCGCGAGGAGAAAGGCGGCACCATCATCAATCAGCTCAAACGCCTGGGCTGCTCCTGCGATTGGGAACGGGAACGCTTCACCATGGACGAGGGGCTCTCCCGGGCGGTGCGCACCGTCTTCGTCCGCCTCTTCAAAGAGGGGCTCATCTACAAGGGCGACTACATCGTCAACTGGTGTCCCCGCTGCCATACCGCCCTGGCCGATGACGAGGTGGAGCACGAGGACAAGGCCGGCAAGCTCTACCATATCCGCTACCCCTATGCCGACGGTTCGGGCCACGTGGTGGTGGCCACCACCCGGCCGGAAACCATGCTGGGCGACACCGCCGTGGCCGTGCACCCGGACGACGAGCGCTACAGCCATCTGAAGGAAATCGGCATCCGCCTGCCGCTCACCGACCGCATCATCCCGGTGGTCTATGACCATCATGTCGAACGGGAGTTCGGCACCGGCGCGCTGAAGGTCACCCCATCCCACGACCGCAACGACTACGAGATCGGCCTCCGCCACAACCTCGAACGGATCAAGGTCATGGACGACTCCGGGTTCATGAACCAGGCGGCCGGCCCTTACGCGGGCCTGGACCGCTTCGCCTGCCGGGAGAAGGTCGTCGCCGATCTCGCGGCCCAGGGCTTTCTTGAGAAGATCGAGGATTACGACCATGCCGTGGGCCAGTGCTACCGCTGCAAGACCGTGGTCGAGCCCACCACCTCCCTGCAGTGGTTCGTTTCCGTGCGCCCCCTGGCCGATAAAGCGGTGGCCGCGGTACGCGACGGCCGCATCGCCATCCATCCCAAGACCTGGTACAACACCTTCTACGCCTGGATGGACAATATCCGCGACTGGTGCATCTCCCGTCAGATCTGGTGGGGCCATCAGATCCCGGCCTGGACCTGCGAGGCGTGCGGCCAGCTCATGGTCGAAGAGGAGGCCCCGGATCTCTGCAGCCAGTGCGGGTCGAACCGGCTCAGTCAGGAAAGCGACGTGCTGGACACCTGGTTCAGCTCCGCCCTCTGGCCTTTCTCCACCCTGGGCTGGCCGGAAAAGACCAGGGAGCTGGAATTCTTCTACCCCACCTCGGTGCTGATCACCAGCTTCGACATCCTCTTCTTCTGGGTGGCCCGGATGATGATGATGGGCATCCACTTCATGGGCGAAGTACCCTTCAAGGACGTCTACCTGCACGCCCTGGTCCGGGACAAGCACGGCAAGAAGATGAGCAAGTCCACCGGCAACGTCATCGATCCGCTGGTGGTCATGGCCGAGTACGGCACCGACGCCCTGCGCTACACCCTCACCGCCTTTGCCGCCCAGGGCCGGGAGATCAAGCTGGCCGAGGAGCGCATCGAGGGTTACCGCCACTTCATCAACAAGGTCTGGAACGCCTCCCGCTTCGCTCTCATGCACATCAGCGAATGCGATCCCGCCATCGGCAGGGATCTCGATCCCGCGGGCCTTTCCCTCCCGCACCGCTGGATCCTCCACCGCCTGAACCAGGCGATCCGCGAGGTGCGGCAGGCCTTGGACGACTACCGTTTCAACGATGCCGCCTCCGCCATTTATCAGTTTGTCTGGAGCGAGTTCTGCGACTGGTACCTGGAATGGATCAAGGGCGATCTCTATGGCGGCGACGAAACGCGCAAGGCCGCCGGCCGGGCGGTGCTGCTGACGGTGCTGGAGCATATCCTCAGGCTTCTGCACCCGATCACCCCCTTTGTCACCGAAGAGATCTGGCATGTCCTGCCCGGCAACCGGACCAGCATCATGACCGAACCCTTCCCCGTCGCCAATCCGGCCTGGGAGGACCAGGCTGCGGCCGCCTCAGCCGAACTCTTCATGGGCATCGTGGGCGGTCTCCGCAATATCCGCAGCGAGATGATGCTCCACCCCTCCGCCGAGATCGAGGCCCTGATCATCTGCCACGACCCGGTCAGGGCCGCGAGCCTCGCCGGCACCCTCGACTCGCTGCAAAGCCTGACCCGCGCCAAGGCCATCGAGATCAAAAACAAGGGCGACCGCCCCAGGGGCGCGGCCTCCTTCCTCTACACCGACATCGAGATCTACGTGCCGCTGGCCGGCCTGGTGGACGTGGACAAGGAGCTTGCCAAGCTCCTGAAGGAACAGGCCAAGGTCGAGGCGGATCTGGCCCGGGCGCAGGGCAAGCTCAGAAACGAGAAGTTCATGGCCAACGCCCCGGAAGAAGTGAAGGCCAAGGAGCGCGAAAAGGTGGCGGAACAGGAAGGAAAACTGGAGAAGATCAAGGCGGGCATGGCCCGGCTGGCCGAACTTTCCCACTGAGCCCCCGCAAGGGGGGAGGTGTTGCCATGAACGCCTTGCAGGCAAACGAAAGGCGCGCGAAACTCCAACGCCTCATTGCCGGGAGAGCGGCATCACGCTCCAGCCGCTCTGCTTCAAGACCGCAGCCTCAGCGCTCCCGGCCATGCCCCTTGCCCTCTTTCTTGCCATTCCCGCGGCCATCGTTTTTGCCCTTGCCGCGGTGGTCATCCCGTCGTTCCTCGCGGTGTCTTTCCTGGTAGCGCGGCACATACTCCCGTTCGTACCAGTCGTCATGCACAAAGTAGACCCGCTCGCCGCAGGCGTTGTATTCGCGGCAGTGCTTCTGCCAGTTCCTGGCGTGTCCTGGCGGTACCCGCATGTAGATGGGGGGCCGGGTCACCACCACCCGCTCGACGAGCACCGGCTCGGCATACAGCAAGCGCGGCCGGGGATAGTCGCCGATGTCGAGGCGACCATAAAAGCCGGGCTGGCCGATGCTCACCGAGATGCCGACGTCGGCGGCCAGTGCGGGTGTTGCGCCGGTGGTCGCGACCAGAGCCACTGCAAGTAGAAACCGTTTCATGTCGATCCTCCTCTGTTCAGAAATTTGCAACAACCCTCTCAGTCTCGACTCTGTCTTAAGACCTTCCTCCGCAACTTGCCGGAACTTCCTTTTTTTCAGGACTGCCGCTGTGCCGTGCGAGACAGCGCCCCCTGGCTGTCGGCCCGGCAGGTTCAACGCTTGCGCCGGCCCCTGCCAGTTGCTACCATTGAACCATAGTTTTCCGGAGGGCTCAAGGGCGGGGCACCAGTCGCCACGGAACTCTCCATCTCAATATCAGCTGCCCCCGTGAGGCAACGATGACCTGGCAGAACAGATTGAAGAACCTCCCCTACACGGCGGAGCAGATCCTGGAAGGCATCAACCAGGGCCTCTATGTAACCGATCTCGAACGAAAGATCGTTTATTGGAACGAGGCCGCGGAACGGATCACCGGCTGGTCTGCCGCGGAAGTGATGGGCCGCCCCTGCAGTGACAACATTCTCACCCATACCGACAAGGATGGCCGGCAGTTGTGCGGCAAGGAAAGCTGCCCCCTGTACCGGGCCATGGTCACCGACAGCCGTTCCACCGTCCCCTCCCTGGTCTATGCCCGGAAAAAGGATGGCGGCCTCCTGCCGGTGCAGGTGAGCGTCGCTCCCATCCGCAATGGCCTGGGCACGGTCATCGGCGGGGTGGAGGTCTTTCAGGATCTTTCCCACCAGGCGCGCGATCTGGAGAGAGCCCGACAGATCCAGGCCCTTTCCATGCCCCTGCCAGCCAGCGACGACCCGCGCCTGCGCTGGGCCTGCCATTACGCGGCCCATGATATCGTGGGCGGCGATTATTTCACGATGGAACGGCTGGACCAGGACCGCTACGCGTTTCTGCTCGCCGACATGATGGGGCATGGGGTGGCGGCCGCCCTCTACGCCATGCACCTCCACTCCCTCTGGGAAAGCAACCGCGCGCTGCTCAGCCGGCCGGCCGCCTTTCTCGCCGCCCTGAACCGCAACCTTTGTCAGCTGGTTCGGGACGGTGAATCCTTCGCCACCTGCCTCTACGGCCTGCTCGATCTGAAAGCCGGCCAGGTAAACCTCTGCGGAGCCGGCGGCCCCTCCGCGATCATGCTGCAGGGAGGAAAGCCGCGGCTGCTCAAGTTGGCGGGCATGCCGCTGGGGGTACTCCCGGAAAGCGACTACCCAAGCTGCCCGATTTCCCTTGGCCCGGAAGATGGCCTGCTCTGCTACACCGATGGGGCCATAGAGCTTGCCGATGCCGACGGGACCTTGCTCGGCAGCGCCGGCCTGGCCAGCCTGGTTGCCAGACATGGCCTCCCGGACACGGAAACGAAGATGGAACGGCTTGCCGAGGAGATGCTCCGCTTCTCAAACAACATCCGCTTCCCGGACGATCTCACCATGCTGGCCGTCCGCCGCCTGGCCTGAACCGATTCCCCCGCCGCAAAGAAAAGCTCCCTCCCGAACTCAGGGGCCGGGGAGGGGGCTGCTCAGAGAAAAATTTCCGCCGCCAGCAGCAGGGCCAGGGAAAGGGCATAGAGCGCGCCGTACCTGAGCAGGGTATCCCTGATCGGATAGTTGAAATCGATCCGCTGCATGCCGAATGCCGCCCCGCAGAGCCAGGCATAGAGACCCACCGCCACGGGCGCCCCTCCCTCCAGCCAGAAATTCACCCCGGGATCGAACCAGAATATCAAGACCAGCAGGGTCAGGGCGCAGAGCAGAAACTTGGTGCACTCGTAAAAGAGTCTGACCAGCGCAAAAACGATGGGAAAGGCACCCATGGCGCTAAAAAGAAAGGCAAGGACGAAAACCCCCAGGCCAGAGAGCAGTCCGCTGAGCAGAAGGGAGGCCCGATGGGCATCCAGGTAGCCCAGGAGCGCTCCATGAAGATCGGCGCCGCTCATCCCCCCCAGGTGAAGAAGAAGAGCGATGAATGCGGAAAAAAGAAAATATTTTTGCATGGAGGCGCCCGCCTCACTCCGTAATGAAGCCGACCGCGCGGTCGAGCTTGTGCAGGAAGGCAAAACCCTGCCCTTTTTTATCCAGCTGGGCCGCCTTGACCACCGCATTGAACACGGCGTCGGTCTGCTCGTCCTTGGTGATGATGAGGACAATCTCCTTTTCCGGCTTGATGAACATCCCGGAAAAACCCAGCTTTTCCCGGACGCCGGTCCCCCTGCCGTAGTACATCGTCGCGCCCTGGGCGCCGGCGGCCATTGCCGCGGCAACGACCTTGTCGGCCTCTCCGCGCTGCACGATGCAGGTGATCAAGTTCGGATTCACTGATTCCATATCGCTCCCCTTTTTCGAGGTCCCTGGCAAGATGTGACGCCTCCCTGTCGGCAACGGCCTGTCCTGCAAGCCGATACTGAAAAAAGTATCAAGCCGGAACGGCCTCTTGTCAAGCAGCATTATTGCCTGCTCCGCGAATCCCCTGCCCGCGACGCGAGGCCGGTTGCGCCGGGGCTGGACAATCTCTGCTTGCCCGGAGGGGGCCAAAAAAGATATATTGACCCAGATACTCTTCGCGAATGGCGCGGATCCCGCAGTCCTGTCCGGACGGGGGGAAATCAACTATTCAAAAAATAGGGGGAAAAAATGCACAGTGAAGACAAAGGCTGGAGTCCCTATCTCGCGGGGGCCCTCACCGGCGTGGTCGCGGTGGGCTCGGTGCTGGTCGCCGACAAGTTCCTGGGCGCCTCGACCACCTTCGCCACCTCGGCCGGCATGATCGAGAAGCTCTTCGCGCCCGGGCATGTCGAGGCTGTTGACTACTTCAAGAAACACATCCCGAAAATCGACTGGCAGTTCATGTTTGTCCTCGGCATTGTTGCGGGCTCCTTTCTTTCGGCAATCACCTCAAAGAGCTTCAAGCTGCAAGGCACGCCAGACATGTGGGCACGGCGTTTCGGTGCGGATCCGGGCAAACGCGGCATGGTCGCCTTTGTCGGCGGCTTCATCGCTCTCTTCGGCGCCAGGCTTGCCGGCGGTTGCCCGAGCGGCCACGGTCTGAGCGGGGTCATGCAGCTTTCCATCAGCGGCCTGATCTCGGTTGCCTTTTTCCTTGCCGGGGGAATCGCCGTCACCAGCCTTCTCTACAAGGGAGGAGAATAAGATGACACTTACCTACGGATTGATCACCGGGATACTTTTCGGCTTCCTGCTCCAGAAGGCAAGGGTTCTGCGCTACGACAAGCAATTGGGCGCCCTGCGCCTCATTGACATGACCATCCTCAAATTCATGCTCAGCGCCATTGTCGTCGGCATGGTCGGCATCCAGTTCTTCCACGATCTGGGCATGATCACCAAGCTCGACATCAAGACGACCCAGGTGGGGGCCAATGTCCTTGGCGGCCTCATTTTCGGAATCGGCTGGGCCCTGCTCGGCTACTGCCCCGGCACCCAGGCCGGCGCCCTGGGCGAGGGGCGCTGGGATGCAATCTGGGGCATCTGCGGCTCCCTGCTGGGAGGGGCGGCCTATGCCGAGGCCTATCCTTTCATGAAAAAGACCGTTCTCACCTGGGGAGACTTCGGCAAGATCACCCTGCCCCAGGTGCTCAACCTCAATCCCTGGCTTGTGATCCCGGTCTTTGCCGTCGGGGTGCTCCTCCTCTTCCGCTGGTTCGAGCAAAAACAATTATAGGCCCGCAATCTTAATTCTCCCAAGCGTCACCGCCGTGGGCGGTGACGCTTTTTTTATGACGGTCCCATGGAAAACTTCGTCCTCACTTTCTCCTTCCTGCTCATCGGCATGGCCCTGCGCCGCCTGCGCCACTTTCCCAGGGAAACGGCGCAGGTTCTGAACCTTTTCGTCATCCATGTCTCGCTGCCGGCCCTGGTGCTGCTCAAAGTGCCAGGCCTCACCTTTTCCAGCGAGCTTCTGGTTCCGGTCCTGATGCCCTGGGGAATGCTGGTCGCCACGGCGCTGCTGATTCTGCTGGTGACGAAATGGTGGGGCTGGCCGCGGGAAATTACCGGCTCCCTTCTCCTGCTGGTTCCCCTCGGCAACACCTCCTTCCTCGGCATCCCCATGGTCCGAGCTTTTTTCGGGGAAGAAGGCATCCCCTACGCCGTGCTCTACGACCAGCTCGGCTCCTTCCTGGCCCTGGCCACCTATGGCTCGGTGGTCCTTGCCCTGTACGGCAGCGGCGAGAAACCGGCGCTCCGGGCGATCCTGAAAAAAATCCTCACCTTCCCCGCCTTTCTTGCCCTGCTGCTCGCCTTCGCCCTCCGCCCCCTGACCTTTCCGGGGCCGGCCCTCGCTCTGCTCGAGGCGCTTGCCGCCACCCTGGTGCCGGTGGTGATGATCGCCGTGGGCTTTCAGCTCTCCCTGCGGCTCAGCCCCGAAGTCATCAAGCCCCTGCTCGCCGGCATCACGATAAAACTCATCCTGGCGCCCCTCGCCGCCCTGCTCTTCTGCCGCCTCTTCGGACTGGACAGCCTTGGTCCCCGGGTCGCCATCTTTGAGGCGGGGATGCCGCCCATGGTTTCCGCCGGCGCCCTAGCCATCATGGCCAACCTTTCCCCCCAGCTGACCGCCGCCCTGGTGGGCCTGGGGATCCTGGCCTCCTTTTTGACCCTGCCCCTCCTCTTCCAGCTTTTCTAGCCCTTCCGCCCCCTCTTTTTCCAGACCGCCCGCGCTTCCCGGCCGCGGGCGGGAAGCGCTCCCCCCAGCCCACCCCGCCCTGCGTCGCCCCTGCTCTCCTTTTTTCGTTCTTCGAGAATCTGCCGCTGGCGGCGTCGTTCAAGGATCGTCCGGGCGACAAAGAGCGGCTTGCGCGTCTCCCGATCGAGACCGGTGACATACATGGCCGTGGCAAGGGTGCCGGGGGTGGGGGTAAAATCCTGAAACTGCCGCACCGGCAGGCCGAGAGCGCGCAGACGCGCGGCCAGGGCCGCCATTTCCGCCTCTCCGCAGCCGGGATGGGCCGAGATGAAATAGGGGCTGAAACGTGCCTCCCTGCCGTGCCTGCGGGCAATCTCGCGGCAGAGGGCGAGAAAATCCTCCAGCACCGCCGGCCCCGGCTTGTGCATCAGACGCAGCACCTTTTCCTCCGTATGCTCCGGCGCAATCTTCAGGGCGCCCGGGCTGTGCGCGAGCAGAATCCGCTCCAGCAGCCGCCTGGTTTTCAAAAGCAGTTCCATGCGCAGCCCCGAGGAGATGAAAAGATGCCTGATTCCCGGCAGGCCGGCGACGCGGTCAAGCAGGGTCAGGAAGGCGGTTTCATCGATGGTGAAAAACCTGCACACCTCGGGATAGAGGCAGTCATGCCGCCGGCAGGGGGACGGGGAGGCGCAGCCGGTAGCGTAGAGGTTGGCGGTGGGACCGCCCAGGTCACTGATGGTGCCGGAAAAATCCTGCCGGGCCGCGAGACGGGCCGCCTCCGCAACTATGGAGTCGGGCGACCTGCTGACCACCACCGGCCCCTGATGCCTGGTGATGGCGCAAAAGGAACAGTTCCCGCAACAGCCGCGGACAATGGTGATGGAATCCTTGATCATGCGGAAGGCTGGCACCTCACCCAAATCAGGATGCGGGCGGTTCTGAAAGGGAAGGGCATAGAGGGCGTCGAGTTCTTCCGAGGAAAGGGGCGCGGCCGGGCCATGCTGCAGAACCCAGGCAGCCTGCTGCTCCTGAAGCAGCGGCCGTTGCGAGCAGGCGCGCGCGTGGCGATCCACCGCCAGCTCCGCCTCCAGGAAAAGGGCTGGCTGCGCCTGGATCTCCCGCCAGGATGGCAGCAGCAACGGCTCACCCGGGGCGAGCTTCTCGAGTTCCTTGGGAGTCAGGCGCGCGCAGGTCCCGGCAATCCCGGCCAGGCTCCTGCCCTGGGCAAGGGCCGCCGCCACCTCGAGCACCGCCCGCTCACCCATACCATAGACAAGGAGATCCGCCTTGGCATCGGTGAGTATGGAAGCGCGCAGCCGCTGCTGCTGATAGTCGAAATGGACAAAACGGCGCAGGGAGGCCTCAAGCCCGCCAAGCACCACCGGCACCTCGGGGCAGGCGGCCCGGGCGAGATTGGCATAGAGGAGGGAGGCGCGATCCGGCCGGCGGCGCAGCTTTTTTTCCGCCACCTCCCCGAAGTAGGGATTACCGCCGGGAGAGTAGTCGTCACGGTCGCGGACCTTGCCATTGCCGCTGTAGTTGGCGACAATCGAGTCGAGGTTGCCGGCGGTGATGCCGAAAAAGAGGCGGGGCCTGCCGAAACGGAGAAAATCCTCCGGGCTGTCGTGCCTGGGCTGGGCAAGGATCGCCACCCGGTAACCCCTGCTTTCCAGAAGCCGGCCGATCAGGGCAACCCCGAAGGAGGGATGGTCAACATAGGCATCCCCGGTGACGAGGACAATGTCGACAAAGTCCCAGCCCCGCTCCTTCAGCTCAGTCGCGGATATGGGCAGAAAATCTGCTGCTCGCTGGTGCGCCATGCTGCCCCCGGTTGCTCTGTTCGCGGAAGAGGAAGGTTTGGCCTTCCATCGTTGTTTATAATCCAGGAGTGTTGTGGTATAAAGGGGAGACAACGCTCCCTGTCTCAGCATAATCGACGGGAATCGCTCGTCAAAAACCTCTCCAGGTGAAACCGATGCATGTCACGATTGCCTACTGCTCGCAATGAAACTACCTGCCACGGGCCTCCAGGCTGGAGGCGGAACTGAAAAAACATTTCAACGCCGAAGTCAAACTCGTTCCCGGCTCCGGCGGCATCTACGAAATCAGCCTCGACGGCAGGGTGATCTTTTCCAAGCACCAGGCGGGCCGTTTCGCCGAACCGGAAGAAATAATCAGCCTTATTCGGGGCCAGGCCTGATGTCCTTGCCGCAAACGACATGAACGACAGCCCGCACCCCCCGGCCACCCTGAAACTTCTGGCAGAGGCCGGAAGCGAAGAGCAAACCTGGACGCTGGGCGGCAGAAACTCCTATGTCATCGGCCGCATTGCCGCCAACGATATCCCCCTCCCCTATTCCTGGGTATCGCGCAAGCATGCCATGATCCAGGCGGAAGAAAACGGTCGCCTCAACCTCATCGATCTCGGCAGTTCCAACGGAACCTTTGTCAACGGCAGACGCATCCACACCCCGATCCATCTGCAGAACGGGGACTGCGTCGGCATCGGCAACACCCGCCTCCTCTTTCATCAGGAGCCTGCCGGCAATCAGCCCGCCGCGACGCCGGAAGCGGATCTGGATGAAATGACGGTCGCCTTTGTCCGCAAGGAAACCATCACCATCCTGATCTGCGACATCCACGACTACACGCAGCTCTCCGAAGTCATGGGCGACCAGCGTCTTTCCCAGTTTCTCCAATACTGGACCGGCAAGGTCAGCAAGCTGGTGCACAGACATGAGGGCATCGTCGACAAGTTCATCGGCGACGCGGTCATGGCCCTCTGGCCCGGCCCGGACCTCTGCACCAATATCCACCTCGCCTTAAAAACCGCGCTGGCCATCAACATCTTCACCCGGAACCTCAGCAGCGCCCTGCCCGACCTTCCCTGGAGTCTGCAAACCGGGGCAGCGCTCAACACCGGCGAGGCCATGCTCGGCAACCTCGCCCAGAACGGCCAACACAACTACACGGTGGTGGGCGACGTGGTCAATGTCGCCTTCCGCCTGGAAGACATGACCTGCAGCCAGGACGGACTCGACCTGCTCATGGGCAGCGATGCCGCCCGGCACCTGGTGGAGCCGGCGCCGTTCTTCACCAGGCGGCAATTCCAGCTCAAGGGCAAGAACGAACCGGTCGAGGCATACGGCTGCAGCTTCAGCCAACTCGCCGCCTATCTCGAAAAAAACGCCACCGTTTCCGGCGCCTCCCGTTAGCCAGCCTGCACAGGCGCAAAGCGACCATGCCGACCTCCGACACGAAAATAGGGTACCTCATTGTCAGCCATGGCGAAATCGGTGAAGCCCTGCTGCGGGTGGCCCGCTACATTCTCGATGCGCCGCTTGCAAATTTCGCCTCGGTGCGGGTGCCCTTCATGAGTGAACTGCCGCACCTGGCCGCCGGAGGGGAGCAGTTTCCCTTTGCCGAACGGCAAGCCTGGCTGCGCGGGGAAATCACGGCGGCCCTGAAGAGGGTAGATGGCGGGAGGGGGGTCATCATCCTCACCGACATCGTCGGCGGCACCGCCTTCGGCGTGGCCCGCGACCTGCTGCGTCCCGGAGCCGGGGCGCTGATCGCCGGCGTCAATCTGCCCATGGTTCTGAAAGCGGCCGAGTTGAGCGGTAACTCCCTGCGCGCGGCAACAACCGAACTGATGGAGCGCTCGCGCAGGGCGATCATCGGCCAGCTTTCCACCGGCTAGCGCCTGAATACGACCCGGGCAACCGCGAGCTGGAGCGAAAAAATCAATCCCTTTCCCCAAAGAGGGCCGTACCCACCCGCACCAGGGTCGCCCCTTCCTCAATGGCCACCTCGAAATCGCCGGACATCCCCATGGAAAGCTCTGGCTCCCGATTTCCAGGAAAGAGCCCCTTGGCCGCGAGTTCCTCAGCGAGGATCCGGAGCTGCCGGAAAAAAGGTCGGCTCTGCTCCGGATCCTCGCTGAAGGGCGGCATGGTCATCAGCCCTCGCAGAAGCAGATGGGGACAACCGGCCAGCTCCCGGCAAAGCCGCTCCGCCTCTTCGGGGAGTACCCCGGCCTTTTGCGATTCCCGCCCCACAT
Source organism: Desulfobulbaceae bacterium UBA2262 (assembly GCA_002347185.1). Lineage (GTDB taxonomy): Bacteria > Desulfobacterota > Desulfobulbia > Desulfobulbales > Desulfurivibrionaceae > UBA2262. The sequence continues at coordinate 11,610 of DDXK01000090.1, forward strand.
TGACCTGCACCAGAACCGCCAGCGTGCGCTCAAGCTCGGCAAGACGCTTCTCCAGCGCCCTGGCGAGCTTGATGCTGTCCAGGGTTTCCAGACAGGCAAAAAGCCCGGCCGCCAGCCTGGCCTTGTTGCTTTGCAGGTGGCCGATGAAATGCCAGCGGACGCCTTTGCCGACCAGCTCCGGGGATACAATCTTGGCCTGCGCTTCCTGCAGGTAGTTTTCTCCAAAGAGCTCCTGCCCGGCAGCCAGAGCCTCGGCCACCAGGCCCGCCGATTTGCGCTTGCTCACCGCGACCAGACGGACCGAATCCGGGTCGCGTCCCGCCCGCAACGCGGCCTGGCGCATGCGCTTCTGCACGGCCTCGATATTTTCGGCAATGGTTCCATTCATTTCAGGCAGGCTCCAGGGAAAAGAGCCTTCGCGCATTTTCCGTGGTCCGCTCCGCCACCTCCTCCAGGGAAACGCCCTTCAGTTCGGCGACGGCCTGGGCCGTATGGAGGAGATACTGCGGCTCGTTGCGCCGACCGCGATGCGGCGCCGGCGCGAGAAAAGGGCCATCGGTTTCGAGCAGCAGGGCGGAAAGGGGGAGAGCGCGGACCGCTTCCTTGAGCGTTTCCGCCTTGCCAAAGGTGACCACCCCGGGGATGGAGACCAGAAAGCCCAGGGCGAACACCTGCCGCGCCAGCTCCGCGTCTCCGGAAAAACAGTGCATGACGCCGCCGGCGGGAAATGGCGCGGCCGCGGCGAGAATCGCCAACACATCGGCATGGGCCTCGCGATCATGGACAATGAGCGGCAGGTGCAGCTCCTTGGCCAGGGCAACCTGCCTGGCGAAATGTTCGCGCTGCAGGGGAATCGGCGCGTAGTTCTTCACGTAGTCGAGGCCGATCTCCCCGTAGGCGACCACTTTTTTGTGGCTGCCCAGGGCGCGCAGCCGCCCATAGGCCGAGCCATCGGCCAGATCCTCCACATGGTGGGGATGCACCCCCACGGTGGCATGCACCCCCGCATGCTCCTCGGCAAGGGCAATGGCCCTCTCCGAGCTGCGCAAGTCGATGCCCACGGTGATGACCTCCGTCACCCCGGCGGCACGGGCCCTGGCCAGCACCCCGACAAGGTCGGCGTCATAGTCGGGCATGTCAAGATGACAATGGCTGTCCAGCAGGGAAACTGCACCGCCGAGGCGAGGCAGGGGAATATCTCTCTTTTTCGTGGTCACGCGAATCCTCCCTGCGGCAGGTTCTAACAGTTTTTCCCCTCGCGCGCAAGAGCGGCGCCGGGGCTCATCCACGCGCAGGCCGGCCGCCGACACGCGCTTGCGCCCCGGCGGCCGGCGAGGAAACTGTTTGACAAACACTTTGCGAACAGACTATTGTTGGGGCAAGCTCCAAGCGGCTTCCGCGCCACAGCCCGGCAACTCAACTTTCCGCCCGATACGCCATGTCTTCACCGGTCTACGATGCCATTCTGAAAAGACGCAGCATCCGCGAATTCACCGGGCAGCAAGTCGATCTCCCTCTGCTCCGTGAAATCATCACGGCGGGAATCTGGGCTCCTTCCGGCCTCAACAACCAACCCTGGCGCTTCGTCATTGTCAGAGATCCGGAGCTACGCGCACAGCTTGCCCAGCAGACCCATTACAGCCACATCGTCCTGGCCGCCCCTGCCCTGATCGCAGTCTACCTCGACGGCAGCGTCGTCTACGACCCATGCAAGGACGCCCAGTCGGCCGGGGCCTGCATCCAGAACATGCTGCTGGCCACGGAGTCGCTGGGCCTTGGCGCGGTCTGGCTCGGCCAGATCCTGAAAAACAAGGATGCCGTGCGCAGAATCCTCGATCTGCCCGAAGGCCTTGAGCTGATGGCGGTCATCGCCGTCGGCCACCCAAGCCGCCGCGATCAGCAGTCTCGACGTAAGCCCCTTGCCGACTTCATCCTCAAGGAAATATAAGCCGCCCCACAACTCTCAATCTTGCAGCACAGGAGGATACCATGCGCACGATGACACGTTTTCCGTTTTTCCCCCTTCTCTTCGGCGCCGCCATTGCCATGACAAGCCTGGTCGGCTTGACCGGCTGCGCGGAATTGGGAATTGGCGGCAGCGATCAGGGGATGAGCGCCGCCCCCTTGGGAGGCCCGGCGGAAAGCCAGCCCTATTATGCAAACGAATTCAGCGATCTGATGCTCCCCAGCGATCTGACCTTTGACCGGGAAAAAAGCATGGTGGTGCGCACCGATTCCTTTGCCGGCGGGGTGCTCCATTATTCCGGCAGGGTCGAGATCACCTCCCTCTCCGATTTCTTCATCAACACCATGCCCAAAAACGGCTGGAAACTCGTCGGCTCGGCCAAGTACAAGAAGGTTCTCCTTGCCTTTGTGAAGCCCAACAAAACCTGCACCGTGCAGCTGAGCGAGGGCGAGTTCGGCATGAAGACCGGAGTGGCCGTCTACATCACCGAGGATCTCACCGCCTCGAAATCCGGCCAGGCGGTGCCGTCCACCTCCAGCCCCTTTGTCACCGGGATGTAGGCGAGGAGGGCGATGTCGCACCTGAAGGACAAACGAATCCTGCTCGGCGTCACCGGCAGCATCGCCGCCTGCAAGATGGCCGACTGGGTCCGCGCCTTGCGCCGGGAGGGCTGCCAGGTGACCGTGGTGATGACCAGGGCCGCCTGTCGCTTTGTCACGCCGCTTACCATGGCGGCCCTTTCCGGCCAGCGGGTCCATACGGAGATGTTTGCCGAGGAGGAGGCGGAAAAAATCCCGCACATCCGTCTGGCCAGAGAGGCTGACCTCAACCTCGTCGCCCCGGCCTCCGCCCAGACCATTGCCAAGCTGGCGCATGGCCTGGCCGAGGATCTGCTCTCCACCGTGCTTCTGGCCTCCACGGCCCCGACCCTGATCTGCCCGGCCATGAACAGCAATATGTACCAGCATCCGGCGACCCAGGCCAATCTGGCCACGCTTGCCGCTTTTGGTTATCATCTGCTGGCGCCGGCACACGGCACGATGGCCTGCGGCGAGGAGGGGCCGGGCCGGCTTGCGGAATGGGCAGAGGCGAGGCAGGCGCTCCTCAAGCTCTGCAGCCCCCAGGATCTGGGCGGCGAACGGATCCTGATCACCGCCGGCCCCACCCGCGAGGCCCTCGACCCGGCCCGTTTCCTGAGCAACCGCTCCACCGGCAAGATGGGCTATGCCCTGGCGGCGGCCGCAGCCCAGCGCGGGGCCCAGGTCACCCTGGTCAGCGGCCCGACCAGCCTTGCCGCGCCGCCCGGCGTTCTCCTGGTGGCGGTCAGCAGCGCCGCGGAGATGGCGGAGGCCGTCCTCTCCCGCTGTCAGGAGGCGACGATTGTCATCAAGTCGGCGGCGGTGGCCGACTACAGGCCGGCCGAGACCGCCCCGCACAAGGTCAAGAAGGGAGAGGGGCCGCTCACCCTCCCGCTGCTTGCCAACCCCGACATCCTGCGCGCCCTGGGAGAACGCAAGCGGGCAGGCAACAGCTTTCCGCTGCTCGTAGGCTTTGCCGCGGAAAGCCGGGACCATATCACGGAAGGGGAAAGAAAACTGCGGGAAAAAAATCTTGATCTGATCGTCATCAACGACATCGGCGGGAGTGAAACAGGGTTTGCCGCGGACACCAACAGGGTCACCCTGCTTGCTGCCGACGCCAGCCGCGAGGATCTGCCGCTCCTGAGCAAGGAAGAAACCGCGCACCGGATTCTCGACAGGGTGGCGCGGCTCCGACTGGAAAAGCGCTAGTCTATTTCTTCTTCAACCGGCGCTGAATTTCCGCATGTATTTCCGGATAGAGTTTTTTTGAACAGTCGGGGCAGATGCCGTGACTGAACTCGGCCTGGGAATGCTTGCTGATGTACTCCTCAAGCTGGTTCCAGTATCCCTTGTCGTCACGGATTTTCTTGCAGGAAGCGCAGATCGGCAAAAAGCCGCTCAGCACCTTCACCTCCTGGAGCGCCTGGCGCAGCTCCTGAATGAGGCTCTCCTTCTCGGCCTCGGCCTTTCTGCGCACCTCGATCTCGGCGAGCAGCTTCATGTTGGCCTGGTCGAGCTCCTCGGTCCGCTGCCGGATCTTCCTCTCCAGGTTGAAATAGATGTCCAGGTATTTGTGGGTCGCCTCCTCGGACTCTTCCCGGGTCAGGCGCAACTCATTGCCAAGGTGGCGCACCATTGTTTCCAGTTCGTCCACGCGCTCTTTCTGTTTTTCCTTGTCGCGGCTCATCCGACCAGAATCCCCTTGGCTTCGATTTTGGCAATCTCCTCCCTGGCCACCGCAAGAATGGCCTGCAGGGCGAAGCATTGCAGGCCGAGATCCCTGGCATACTGGCAAACAACCTCCTTGTCGGCCAGCGGCATGTCGACATAGCCGTATCCCTGCTCAAACATCAGGTAGTCGGCAATAAAGATGGTTTTGACAAAATCCCTGTGTGCCGGGTCGGCAGCCTCCGGGTTGTGGTGGAAGCCGATGCCCTCCCGCAGTTCCGCCGGGAAATTCCACCGCTCCGCCAGCCCCATCCCCACCAGGCCATGATCGTAACCGAAGGCGGCAAGCTCGGTATCGGTAAGGGGCAGCCGTCTCTCCTCGGTCTGGTAAACAAGATCGAGAAAGGAATGATGCAGGAGCTGGTCCTCGACGATGACCCCGATGTCGTGCATCAGGCCGGCGGCGTAGGCGTTGTTGCCCTTTTCCCCGAACTCGCGCCGGTAGATCGCCTTGGCGAGAAGAGCCACGGCAAGACTGTGGCGCCAGAGACGGGGGCGGGAATAGCCGCAGACCTGCTTGCCGCCGCTGTAAAGTTCGCTCATTTTCTGGGTAAGAACAATCTCCTTCAGGGCGTCGAAGCCGATCCAGATCAGGGCCTGGTCCAGATCACTGATGGTCCGGGAAGAAGCGTAGAGAGAGGAGTTGGCGACACGGAGGATTTTCGCGACCAGGGGCGGATCGACCTCGATGATCTTTTTCAGGTCGTTGGGACTGGCGGCAGGATCGTTGATCAGGGCCAGGATGCTACTGACCGTCCCCCTGATGGAGGCGATGGCAGAGGACTCGACAAGGTCCAGCAAGCCGGGCAGGCTCGGAGAGGTTTGGGGGCCAGCGACCATGCGAGACTCACATCAGGAGAGGATTAGAAGGACGGAGAGCCTCCGCTGCGCCACGCACAGCGGAGGCCCCGCCCGGAAAAATCAGAAGGCATTCAGGCCAGACGGGGCCGTCACTCAGAGAACGGGACCGACCTTGTCCCCTGGCCGTACGGCATGCGCGCTTTTGCCGGTCACCACTGCGGCCGCCGTGGTCGGAGTCACCCGCAGCACTACAAGCTCGGCCGAATTCCGCCGCTCGGAGGCATCCGCGGCATCCTGGGCAAAAAGACGGTCTCCCGGCGCCAGGCCCTGATCGGCGCCGAGATCGACATAGACGATGTCGTCGGGGCCGGCCACCTGCCGCTGCATATGCACGGCCACCACCGAGCCAGCGACAGGCCTTGGCCCATCCTCGGCATACCTTGCCGTGACGGTTGGCCGCTGAGGCAACGGCCCCAGGAGATCCCCTTCCCGCAATTCGGCAAAGGAACGCGTGACCACGGCCCGCTGCTGCTCTGTCTCGGAGGCGATGATCTCTATGATGGCGATATCGGCCAGGAGGTGGCCGGGGCTGCTGCCGAAGTAGGAAAGCGCGGCCACCTTGCCCATATCCCGGTATACCCCGAACTGCTGCCCGACCTGAGCGCCCTCGGCCCTGACAAGGACGGTTTCCCCGGTGGCCGCATGCTGCCAGCCCTCCCTGGTGTCGAGCACCTCGCCGCCAGCGGGAATATCGTAGGTGACACTGCCGATGCCCCGGTCATAATATTGCGCAAAGGCATCGGGAGCCGCGCTCTCCTCCACCACCACCGGCGTCTCCCTTGTCGCGATCTTGACCGGCAAGGGGCTGAGGGCGGAAAGATCAACGGCGGACCGCACCGCCAGGGGGGCAGCGCCGGCAGGAAGCCTATCGGAGGCAGGCGCTTCGCCGAGCCTGGGAATCTTCACCAGTTGCCCGGGAGAAATCAGATGCGGATTTTCGATGTGGGGATTGATCTTCCAGATCTTCGGCCAGAGCAGGGGATCATGCAGGTAGCCATCGCTCAGATCCCAGAGCGTGTCGCCCTGTTTCACCAGATGGGTGCTCGTCTCTTCCGCCACTACGCTCCGGTTGCCGATGACCAGGGCACAGGCCAGAACCACAGCTGTTGCAACGCCTTTCTTCATGATCTGCTCCTTGTAATGGTAAAGCAGTGAATGCCTCGCCAGCATGGGGAAAAATGCACTTTAACAACAAATACGCCATGTTATTCTGATTTGTCAACATGATGCTGTATTTTCCGGCTACTTTTCCAGGCTCGCTCTCGGCTTACCCGGCACACGCCGCTCCGGGGCGCACGCTTGCGGCCGCGATGGCCGCAGCTCAGCGAGGCGCCTGAAAACGGCGCAGACGCAGGGCATTGGTCACCACCGACACCGAGCTCATGGCCATGGCGCCGCCGGCGAGCATGGGGTTGAGGGTGGGGCCGTCAAAGAAGGTGAGCAGGCCAGCGGCCACGGGAATGCCGATCACATTATAGGCAAAGGCCCAGAAAAGATTCTGCTTGATGTTGCGCATGGTGGCCCTGCTCAAGGCGATGGCGGTCAACAGGGTCTCGAGCCGGCCCTGCATCAGCACGATATCGCCGGATTCGATGGCGACGTCGATGCCTGTCCCCATGGCGATACCGAGATCGGCCCTTGCCAGAGCGGGCGCGTCGTTGATGCCGTCCCCGACCATGGCCACCACCTCGCCTTGCGCCTGGAGGGCGGCCACCTCTTCCGCCTTCCGCTCCGGCAGCACCTGGGCAATCACCTCGCTGATCCCGGCCTGGGCGGCAATGGCCCGGGCCGTCACCTCGTTGTCGCCGGTGAGCATCACCACCTTGAGGCCCAATTCCCGCAGGCGTCCGACAATCGCCGGCGCCTCGTCCTTGATGCGGTCGGCAATGGCCAGGATGGCCAGCAACCGGCCATCGACAGCCGCATACAGGGCGGTCTTGCCTTCCGCAGCCAGTCTGGCCGCCTGCCGGTCAGCTTCGGCGTCGGCGAGGGAAACCCCTTCCTCGACCATGAATTCACGGTTGCCCAAAACAATATTTTTCGCCTGCAGGAGGGCCCGGACCCCGCGGCCAGGCACCGCCTCGAATCGTTCCGGATTCCGCACCGCCAGGCCGCGCTCCCTGGCGGTCTTGACGATGGCCTCGGCAAGAGGGTGTTCGGAACCGCTTTCGACGCTGGCAAGCATCCGCAGGATTTCCGCCTCGGAAAAATCGTCGACAAAGGGAACGAGGTCTGTCAGGGCAGGCTGGCCATGGGTGAGGGTGCCGGTCTTGTCGAAAACCACGGCCGTGATCTTTTGCCCGACCTCCAGGGCCTCCCCGCTTTTCACCAGCACCCCGAGCTGGGCCCCCCGGCCGGTCCCAACCATGATGGAGGTCGGCGTTGCCAATCCCATGGCGCAGGGACAGGCAATGACCAGCACGGCGATGACGATGCGCAGGGCAAAGGAGAAATCTGCCCCGCCGAGCCCATACCAGGCCAGGCCGGAAAGAACGGCGATCGCCATGACGATCGGGACAAAATAGAGGCTGATGCGGTCGGCCAGGTTGGCGATGGGTGCCTTGGAGCCCTGCGCCTCGCGGACCATGGTGACGATCCGGGCAAGCATGGTGTCCTGCCCCACCTTCTGGGCCTGCAGATGGAGCACCCCGTTCTTGTTGAGGGTCGCGCCCACCAGCGGGTCCCCTTCTTTTTTCGGCACCGGCAGGCTCTCGCCGGTGAGCATGGATTCGTCCACGCTGGAACGGCCATGCACCACCAGCCCGTCCACCGGCACCCTCTCCCCGGGGCGCACCAGAAGAATATCCCCGGGCCTGATCTCCTCGACGGCAATCTCAATCTGCTCACCGTCCCTGAGCAGGGTTGCCGACTCCGGGGAGAGCTCGAGAAGCTGCCTGATGGCATCGGAGGTTTTTGCCTTGGAGCGCGCTTCCAGGTATTTCCCCAGGGAGACCAGGGCGAGGAGAACCCCGGCGGATTCAAAATAGAGATCCATCACCCGGGCCATCACATCGATCCCCAGGCCGATTTCCACCAAGTTCCAGGTGCTGTAGACCAGGGCCGCTCCGGTGCCGAGGGCGATGAGGGAATCCATGTTGGGTGCACCCCGGAAGAGGCTGGGGAAGCCGATCTGATAAAAATTGCGCCCCAGCCAGACCACCGGCAGGACAAGGAAAAACTGGGCCAGGGCAAAGTTGAAGGGGGCGTGGTGCGGGGCCAGAAAGGAAGGGAGGGGCATGCCGACCATCTCGCCCATGGAGAGAATGAGGAGAAGAGAGGCAAGAACCAGGGAAGGGAGAAGCCTTTTCTTCATCGCCGCAAGCTTGCGCCGCGCCTCCTCCTGCTGCCCGGCAAAATCAAGGCTCCCTACGCCGCCGCGCGGCTCCGCCGTAAAGCCGAGCCTGCCGATGGCCTCCCGGATCGCCTCCTCGCCGATGGACTCCGGGTCATAAAGCACCACCCCGCTCTCGGAGGCGAGGTTCACCGATACCTCCCGGACTCCGGCCAGGCCGGCGACGACCTTTTCGATCCGGGCCGCGCAGGCGGCGCAATGCATGCCCTTGATGACGAATTCGGCACGGCCGGAAGAGGCGGGAGCGACCAGCACGAAGCCCAGCTCCTTCACCCTGGCGATGATTGCGGCAAGCTCGATCCGGGTGGGCTCCCAGACGAGATCCATGCTCTCGGTGGCCAGGTTCACGGAAACCTGCCGCACCCCGGCCAGGCCGGAAACAACCTTTTCGATCCGGGACGAACAGGCGGCGCAATGCATGCCCCGCACGGCCAGACGGATTTTTTTTGTCGACTCAACCATGATTTTCTCCAGAGGAATTATTCACTTCCACGCGAACATGCGCTGATTGAACGATATTTCAGGCAACAAGGCAATTGAGAATTTAGCATTTGTCTTAAACAGCCGAACCGGCTATCTTGACCACAATTAGCCACAAAGAATGCAAGGAGGGAAAACATGCCCACGGTAAAGATCAAGGGAATGCGTTGCGGCCACTGCGTCGGCTCCGTCACCGAGGCACTGAAGAAGCTTGCCGGAGTCGGCGAGGTGACGGTCAGCCTCGAAAAAGGCGAGGCCACCTACACGGCCACTGCGGACGTCAGCCCGGAGGAGATAAAAAAGGCCATCAGCGCCATCGGCTTTGAGGCGGAATAAGGCATCAAAAACAGGGAAATGCTCACCGGGTCATGGCCGCCAGGATCCGCTCGAAACGGGAGACGACCCCCGGCTTTCGCACCGACTGCCGGGTGATGGCCTCCGGTGCCTGGCCATAAAGACGCTGGGTTGCCCGGCGGTCCGCCTGCAGGACCGAGCCTTCCAGGGCGGCGCCGATGAAGGCCCCCTTGCTGCGCGAGTAGGAATAGACCTCGGTCCGCAGGCCGAGATCCGTTGCCGCCTCGAGATGTCGGCCCACCGGCCCGACAGCGAGGGAGGCATCGGCGCCCAGGGTGAATTTCCCGTCCCGCACCGCGTACAGCCCCTTCCGGGATTTGAAGACCAGGACGATATCGGTGGCTTGCAGACCGGCCTGCCAGCCGACACTGCCGCTGACCAGGGTCACCAGGAACGGCAGGCCCCAGGCGCCCTTTTCATCGCGACCGACCATGAGCCCCTGTCCGTAGCGGCCGGCGACCATGAAACCCAGCTTCACCGCAGCGGGGATGACTACCACCGCCTGGGCCTGGCGCAGCAGCACAGGGGGGATGGACTGCTCCGGGATGGCGGCCAGGGTCTCGAGAACAGCGGTCGCCTCCGCCACTGTTTCCTGTTCGCTCCCCTGGGCGAAGGCAGAAACGGCCTGGGCCAGGAGGAAGGCCATGGCAACAAGCGCCGCGCAGTAAAAACCTTTCAGCTTCCCCATGTCTCGGCCTTCTGGCTCCCTACAGGACCATGGTTACGGAAGGATGCCGCTTGAAGGCCTCGTAATTGGCCGTTCTGTCCTCCTCGCTGTGCACGACCAGTTCGACATTGAGGCAGAGGTACTTGCCGGTTTTGCTCGCGTTGGAAAAGGTGATCAGACACTCCCGCTCCTGCAGCACGGCCTTGACCGCCCCATGGATCTCTTCCCTGCTGGCGCCGATCAGCTTGTAGACCCAGCGACAGGGGTATTCCAGCTCCAGCTTCTGCTGACAGCCATTGATGAGCAGTTTTTCCATTTCTCCTCCAGACCGCGGCGCTCCCGCCCTCAACACCATATTTCGCAAGGCCTTCCGAGAGGATGGCCAGGGCCGTTGCCAAAGATATTATCCTCTTTCCGGGTCCATTTCCAGGAGAAAACCTGCCGCCTGGCAACGCGATCCATTGCCAGGCAGGCAGGCGACCGGGAGCGCATCCCACTTTTTTTCCCCGGCATCCTCATGTATAGTAAAAAAGGCGGACATTCCCAGCAAAGCATTCCCAGGAGCGAGCCATGAGCGAAGCGACCACCATCCACGACCTCATCATCATCGGCGGCGGACCGGGCGGCTATACGGCCGGCATCTATGCGAAACGCGCCGCCATGGATACCCTCCTCATCGAAAAGGGAGTGCCGGGCGGCCAGCTCAACAACACCGACGAGGTGGAAAACTGGCCTGGCACCGTGAAAATCAGCGGCGCCGACCTGGCGCTCCGTTTTGCCGAACATGCCGCCACCTATGGCCTGGAAACCCTGAATCGCGAGGTCGTCGCCCTGGAGCCCGGCCTGAGCCACCACACCGTCAGGCTCGACAACGGCGAGCAGCTCAAAGCCCTCACGGTGATCCTCGGCACCGGCGGCAGCCCCCGCAAGCTGGGGGTGAAGGGCGAGGAGAAGAACCACGGCCGCGGGGTTTCCTACTGCGCGGTCTGCGACGGCTTCTTCTTCCGGGGCAAGACCGTGGTGGTGGTGGGCGGAGGCGACTCCGCCCTGGAAGAGGCCCTCTACCTGGCCAAGCTCGCCAAAAAGGTCTACATCGCCCACCGCCGGGACGCATTCCGCGCCGGCATGATCCTGCAGGAACGGGTCCTGGGCGAGCAACGGATCGAAGTCCTCTGGAACACGGTGATTTCTGAAATACTTGCCGACGAGAGCGGGGTCACCGGCGTGCGCACCGAAAATACCGTCAGCAAGGAGCAGAAGGATCTCGCTGTCGACGGCGTCTTCATCTTCATCGGCTTTGAGCCGAACAACGCCCTGGTCCCGGCGGGAACCCGGATGAACGCCAACGGCTATGTGGTCACCGATGAGAAATGCGAAACCAACCACGCCGGGATCTTTGCCATCGGCGACCTGAAGGAAAAGTACTGCAAGCAGATCATCACCGCGGCGGCGGACGGCTGCACGGCCGCCCTGGCCGCGGCCCACTATGTGGAAAACAAGAAGTCGGCGCAGTAAGCAGGAATAGCGGGCGCGTACCGCTCGGCGGCGCCACAAAAACGGAACCTTCTTTCTTTTGCCTCGCGAAAAAAACCACAAGGAGGGACAGGCAATGAGTGATGGCGTCAAGCTGGAAACCATGGGCAAAAAGGTCACGGTCAAGCTGGTCGATGGCACGATCATCCGGGGGCTGGTGAATCTCAACTGCGACTCGGTGCCGGTGGACAGGGTGAGCGACCTTCTGAGCAAGGGCCAGCACCCATTCATCGTGGTCTACGGCACCTCTGTCGGCGGCAAGAAGGATCAGGTCTTTATCATCAATAAAAGCCAGATCCTCTGGGCCTCCCCCGCGGAGGACGAAGGCCATTTCGTCTTCTAGGCGCTCCGCCCCGAACCGCCCTCCCCCTCCTCTCCGGCGGAAGGCTGGCCGCAGACCAGGATTTTGACCCCGGAGTGAAAGATCACCTCGACCCTGGTGGCGCCGATTTTTTTCGTCACCAACCCCACTCCGAAACTGGGATGGGCAATGAGCTCCCCCGAGGCAAAGGAGGCGTTCATGGCATAGGGGCGCGCTTCTTCCCGATTCCTGCCGGCCAGCGCCTCTTCATACCGGGCGGCCGCCATCAGCTCCGGACTCACCCGGCCGGCGGCCCTGGCGGCGCCTCTGTCCTTCACGAATCCCCCTTGACGCCTGCCGCCTTTTTCGGGCACGGGCGGCCGGTAGTTGTGCCGGCCATGGCAGGTATTGCACTCCACCTTGGCCACAACCCCGTTCTGCATGGCAACGATGGTATGGTTGGTGACGGCCTTGCACTTGAGACAGCGCGAATCGATCTCGTCACCGGCGGTAAGGCTCTTGTTGACTGGCACTGGGCTCCTCCTTGGAGAGAGAATTTGCGGGCAACTCCGCCTTTTTCGACAAAAAAAGGGTTCCCGGCTTGCCCGGAAACCCTTGATATTCCTGGAGCCAACGAGGAGAATCGAACTCCTGACCTACTGATTACGAATCAGTTGCTCTACCGACTGAGCTACGTTGGCGTTGCTCTTGCGCATTCACAAGATATTACGTATCGTGAACGATGTTCTGCTAGTAGCAATTTTCCCGAAAAGTGTCAAGAGATTCCAGCGGATTAGCCCATTCCGCGCAACGAAGAGATACCGGCCCACAGCCTTTTGCCATGGAAAAAAAACTTCCCGTCACCATCCTGGTCGTCGACGACGACAACACCCATCGTATCATGCTCAAATCCATGCTCAAAGAATGGGGCTGGCAGGTGGCCGAGGCAGATGACGGCTCCACGGCGGTGGCCGCCGTGCAGGCGCAACCCTATGACGCCATTCTCATGGATGTCCGCATGGCGAGAATGGATGGCATGGAGGCCCTGAAACGGATCCATGCCCACAACCCGGCCATCCCGGTGATCATCATGACCGCCTACTCCTCGGTGGACGCGGCGGTGGAGGCGATCAAAATCGGCGCCCACGACTACCTGACCAAGCCGCTGGACTTCGAACGGCTGAAACTCACCATGGGCCACGCCCTGGAACACCGGCAGGTTGAGGAACACAAAGCACGACCCGGCGGAGGCCTCGAAAAGAGCATCGACGCCAGCGGCATCATCGGCGACTCGCCACCGATGCGAGAACTGATGGAGCTGATCGCCTATGTGGCGCCCACCGAGGCAACGGTGCTCATCTCCGGAGAATCGGGGACCGGCAAGGAGCTGATCGCCGCGGCCCTGCACCACAACAGCACCCGGAAAAACGGCCCCTTTGTCAAAGTCAACTGCGCGGCGCTGGTGGAAAACCTCCTCGAATCGGAGCTCTTCGGCCATGAGAAAGGCGCTTTCACGGGGGCGGACCGCCGCCGGGAAGGAAAATTTGTCCAGGCCAGCGGCGGCACCCTCTTTCTCGACGAAATCGGGGAAACCTCTCCGGCCATGCAGGCCAAACTCCTGCGGGTTCTCCAGGAACATGAACTGCAACGGGTGGGAGGCCAGGAAACGATCAGCGTCGATGTGAGGCTCCTGGCCGCCAGCAATCGCGACCTCGATGCCGAAGTCAAAAACGGTAATTTCCGGGAAGACCTCTACTACCGCCTCAACGTGGTGAGCCTCCATGTCCCGGCCCTCAGGGAGCGACGTGAAGACATCCCGGCTCTGGGGGAATATTTTCTCCGGAAGTTCGCGGAAAAAAACAAACGCCAGGCTGCCGGCATCACCCCCCGCTGCATGGACCTGCTCATCCACTACCCGTGGCCCGGCAATGTCCGGGAGTTGGAAAATGCCGTGGAAAGAGGGGTGATCCTGATGCGCGGCGAGTATCTCGACGAAGAGAGCCTGCCCATTTCCGTAAGGCGCTGGGCCGCGCAGGGAGAAACGGCCGAAGGGCAAAAGGAACACGCGCCCCCAGCCTCCCTGGAAGAGGCGGAACGAATGGTGATTGCAAGGACGCTCACCGAGGCGGGAGGGAACAAGAGCGAGGCAGCCCGCCGCCTGAACATCACCAGAAAAACCCTGCTCAGCAAGATGCAGAAGTACGGCCTTGCCTGAAAAACCTTACAGATACCACCCCTGGAAAATCTCGTCCGCCAACGGCTCGGCGGTCAAACGCTGCTCGCCGGCTTCCGAGCTGAGCTTTACCGTGGCCGCCGGCGACCCCTCCTTGACCTTTTTCCCGTAGCGCACCACCAGAGCGGCCGCCGCGGCCAGATCCTCCGGATGCTCGCTGTAGCGCAGCAGGGCAAGTGGTCCGGGCCGCTCCTCCATGCCGAGGAGATAGCCCCGCCCCTCATGCAGGGCGGCGATCCGCTCGTTTTCGGCCTGATCGCGCCCCAGGCTCAGCCAACCGCCATGGGGAAGCTGAAAATGCCGACCGAAGAGGAGAAGAAGCATGTCGCTGACGTTCACCGGCCATTTTCTGCCGTAATACCAGGCAATGCGCCCGGCCTGCGCCTGCTCGGTGAGCACGCAGCCGCCGGCGGGCATGGGATATTCGCTGATGCCGAAGCTTTTGGCCAGCGCCATCTGGGGCTGCCGGCCCCGCCCCCGGAAGGCGAGGAGCCGCTCTCGGTCGACCAGGCCGGCGAGCTCGACCGGGGTCGGCTCCTGGGTCTTGGCGCAAAGGGGACGCACCAGCAGATCCTCGCAGCCACTCTCCCTGGCGATGAGACGCAGGGTGTCCTGGCGCTGACTCATGGGCCGCTGCCCCAGCACCTCGCCGCTGATGAGGAAGGAGGCTTTGCACTTATCCATCAGCTCCCGCGCCGCCCTCAGAAGAAGAATCTTGCAGTCGATGCAGGGATTGAAATTTTTTCCGTACCCGTGGGGCGGATCCGCGAGCATGGCAAGATAGGGTGCGCTCACGTCATGGAGCATCAGGTCGATATCGTAGGTTTTCTTCACCCACGCCACATATTCGGCTTCCCGGGCGAGAAGGTCGTAGCCGAAAAAGGGGGTGACGAACTTGACCGCCTTGACGCGGATCCCCTGCGCCGCAACCACCCTGCAGGCAAGGATGCTGTCGAGTCCTCCGGAAAAAAGGGCGAGCGCTACAGTCATGCCCTAGCCCCTCCGTTCCATGAGCTTGCGCACATAGGCCAGGGTCTGCTCGCTGACCGAATCTCCGTCGAGCATCCTGGCGAGCTCCTTCTCCCTCTCCTCCACGGGCAGGGGGATGATGGAGGTCCTGGTCCGCTCCTCGCTCACGGTTTTCCTGACCAGGAAATGGTCATCGGCGCGAGCGGCGATCTGAGGCAGATGGGTGATGCAGAAAACCTGGTGGTGCGCGGCGAGCTCCCTGATCTTTCTGGCCACCGCCTCGGCAGCCTTGCCGGAAATACCGGCATCGATCTCGTCGAAGATCACGGTTTCCACCTGATCCTGCTGCGCGAGCAGAGTTTTCAGGGCCAGCATCAGGCGGGAAAGCTCGCCGCCGGAAGCGACCCGGGCCAGGGGCTTGGCGGCCTCGCCCGGATTGGCGGAAAAGATGAATTCCACCTTGTCCATGCCGAGCCTGCCCACGATCTCGGCGCCCTCCCCCTCCTGTTCCTTGAAGGATATCTCAAAAAACGCCTGCTCAAAACAGAGGGAGGCAAGGGACTCGCGAATCCTGCCGGCGAGCAGCGCGGCCGCCGCCCGCCTTTCCTCGGAGAGGAGAACGGCCTCCCGTACCAGAAGCTGCTCGCTTGCCCGCACCTCCTTTTCCAGCTCCGTCAGCCGCTCATCCATGGCCTCCAACTCGGCCAGCTCGCCAAGGGCCTCCTGGCCGAAGGCGATGACCGCAGCCAGGTCGCCGCCATACTTTCTCTTCAGACGCTGGAGCAGATCGATGCGGGCCGTGACCGCATCGAGACGAGTCGGGTCGGAAGCGACCCTTTCCACATAGTTCCTGATCGTTACCGCATGATCTTCCAGAAGGAAACAGCTGCCCGCCACCTCCTCGGCAAGCTGAGCCAGGCTCGGATCAAAGGCGGCCATCTGTTCAAGATACTTGCGGAGGAGGGCGAAATTTTTCCCTGCCGCCTCGGCGAGCAGATGATAACTTTTCTGCCCCAGACTGATGAGCTCGTCCGAGGCCCGCAGCCGGTCGCGCTCCAGGAGGAGCGCCTCATCCTCGCCCGGAACGAGTCCGGCCTCTTCGATCTCCCGCGCCTGGAACTGCAAAAAGTCCCGGCGCTGCTCCTTGTCCCGCTCCCTGGCCAGCAGCTCCAGATAGTCCGCCCGAGTCCGCTGCCAGCGCTCGTACAGGGCAGCAACCGCCTCCCGCCTGGACCAGAGTCCGCCCACCGCGTCGATGAAATCGAGATGGCTGCGGGCGTGGAGCAATTGCTGATGGTCGTGCTGACTGGCCACGCTCAGCAGCTGCTCCATCACCTCGCCGACCACCTTTGCCGTGGCCAGGGAACCGTTCATGAAATACCTGCTGGTGCCCTTGTCGGAGATGACCCGCTTGACGATCAGCCCCTCTGCGGAGTCGATCCCCAGCTCCGCGAGCCGGTTCCGGACAAGCTGCTGCTTCGGGACGAGCTCAAAAAGAGCCTCCACCGTGGCCTGCTCCGCGCCGCTCCTGATCCAGGAGGAAGCGGCCTTGCCACCGCCGAGGAGATGGATGGCCTGGAGAATGATCGATTTTCCGGCCCCTGTTTCGCCGGTAAGAACGGTGAGCCCTTCCCGGAAAGAAACATGCAGCTTCTCGATGAGGGCGAGGTTTGTGATCAACAATTCCTTGAGCATGGGACTCTCTATGCAGCATTGGCGGATGCCCACAAGGGGCAGCCCGGCAGGGACGCCTGGAGCGTTTTCAACATATTTCTGGCAATTATAACCGAGCGCAATTATAATTTCATGGAATCATCTCCCCCGGCAACCCACTGACCAACCCTGCCAGCGGCCACTCTTCCCCTACGCGCCATGAAAAGCATCAGGACACCTTACCAGCGCCTCTGCGCCGGTCTCACGCTGTGCGCCTTCTTCCTTTGCGGGGTGCTCCAGCCCCTGCTCATCTTCCCCGCCAGCGCCCGGGCCTTTACCGTGGGCGAGGAACGGGAGGTGGGCGAAAAGCTTCTTTCCATCGTGCGGAAGGAGTTCAACCTCATCGACGACCCGGACATCACCGAGTACATAACCCTTCTCGGCCGGCAAACCCTGCAACTGGCTGGCGCGCAGTATTTCGATTATCATTTTTTTGTCATCGATAACAAGGAATTCAACGCCTTTGCCGCCCCCTCCGGCCTGATCTTCTTTCACTCGGGGCTCGTTGACCTCTGCGCCAGCGAGGGTGAGCTGGTCAGCGTCCTCGCCCATGAAATCGGCCATGCCGCCAGCAGGCATATCGCAGACAGAATCAGCAAGTCAGGCAAGGTCAACGCCGGCACCACGGCCCTGATGCTGGCCGGGCTCCTCATCGGTGGCGGGGCCCTTTCGCAGGCGCTGATCACCGGCTCCATGGCCGGCGGCGCCATGGCCAACCTCAAATTCAGCCGGGAAGACGAGGAAGAGGCCGACCGGCTCGCCTACAAGTGGATGACGGCCCAGGAACGCGATCCGCAAGAAATGGTCAACATGCTCAAAAAAATGCGCCGGGTCAGCCGCTACCACCGCAACCAAGTGCCCACCTACCTTCTCACCCATCCGGAACCGGAAAACCGCATCGGCTACATCGAAGACAAGATTCTTCAGGATCCGCCGGCAAATTACGATACCCAGGAGGAGTTTGCCTTCACTCGCTTCAAATACCGGGTGCAGACCCTCTCCAGGCAGACGCAGTCGATCCTGCCCATCCTGAAAAAGAAGGCGGCGGAGCCGGACACCCTGCGGGAGAACCCGATGCTCTTTTACGGCCTCGCCCTCGCCCATCTGCAAAACCTCGATTACGCGAAGGCCGAGGAGAATCTGCGCAAGGTCATCGCCCGCTATCCGGAAAAGCAGATCCTGAAAACCGATCTCGGCCGCATCAAACTTGAGGCCGGAGAAACAGAAACGGCGCTGGCGCTCTTTCAGCAGGTGAACAAGGCCGCCCCCTACAGCATCTACAACTCCTTCTATCTGGCCAAGGCCCTCCAGCAGGCGGGGCAACAGGCTCAGGCCGTGCTGATCTACGAAGGGCTGCTCGAACAGCTCCCCACCTACCCCAAGCTTTACTACGAAATCGGCAGGCTGCGGGCGGCGCTCGGCAACCAGGCCCTGGGTCATTACAACCTGGGCGTCTATCATTTCTACCAGGGCTCCGCCGCCACTGCCCGCTTCCACCTGGAACAGGCTGCCAGGGAGCTCTCCCCGGCCGACCCCCTCCTGGCCAAGATCATGGCCATGCAGAAAAAAATGGAACGGCTGGAAAAGCTGTAGCCCCGCCCCAAAGGGATCACTCCCCCGCCGTCACTTGCGGCTGCGCAGTTTACGAATGGCCATCACCGCGAAATCCCGAAAAAGGCGGGTTGCCTTGATTCTGCTCGAATCGAGTTTGGGCCGTCCCACCTTGCGGTCGAGATAGATCAGGCCGATGGGCTTGTTGTCGAGACAGATGGGAAAGAGATAGACCGTCCTGTCCTTGACAAAATGCTTGAGGTTTTCGGGAAAGGCATTGGGGGTATTGGCGGGGATGGCCATATCCTTGCACGCGGCAAGCGACTTGGGAATCACCAGATCGGCAAGGGCCAGGTCATGCTCGAACTTGCCGATTACGGAAGGATCGATGTCGCCGAGCCCGAATCGGCCGATCAGTATCCTGCTGGTCGGCTGGATGCTGATAATCGCGAGAAGGACCCGATCGAAGCCGATTCCCCGGTAGAGGGCCTCCAGGAGGTTGATGTAAAAATCGTTGAGGTTGAAAGGCCCCATCAGGGTTTCGGTGATGTCGTGGATAAAGTCGTTGACAGACTTGTCCTGGCTGATGGGCAGGGCCTCAAGCTCCACAACGCCCTCTTCTTCAAGGGCCCTCCTGGTGCCGATGGAGCCCTCTTCCCGCGCCTCCGCCGCCTCGGCCTTTTTCTTCTTCCTTTTCGCGGCCTTTTCCGGATCCTTGAGGTCCTCCTCAATTCCCCGCAGCCGACTGCGGATCTTCAATTTTGACAGCCCGTAACGGATCGAATCGGAGATGTCTTCCGAGGCCTCGACGCTCTTGTTGATCATGTCCACGGCCTCTTCCTTGTTCACGGAAAGAAGCTCGCCGTATTGACCGATGAGCGGGTCGAGATCCTTTTCCGCGCAGATATGATCGACAAGGCGGTTGGAAAAGCTCGAGATGCTCTTGAGATAGCCCATGGTGTCGTAGCCGCCTTTCGGCTCCGGGGGGTTGGGCTCCATGGCGGCGATCACTTTTTCGGAAAGATTCCAGAAGGCGGCCACCTCGGCCCCTATCATATCAAAGGTCAGATCTTCGAGCACCTGCCGGCAGGCTGACTCCTCGGAGAGGCCGGCAGCGGCCTTCTGCTCTATCTCCCTGTATTTTTCCGGAAGATAGAGGCAGACAATGATCTTGCCGAGGTTGTGCAGCAGTGCGCAGATGAAGGCCTCCTCGGGAACGACCTTGAGATTCTTCTCAACGGCCAGATCGCGGGCCTGCAGAGCGCTCAGAAAGGAACGGGTGAGGATCTTGCTGATCCCCTCCTTCTCGACGCCGGTTTTGATAAAATCCTCGAAGAGGGCGATGGCGGTGGCGAGATCGCGCACCGCATCAAAGCCCAGGATCGTCACCGCCTTGGAAATGGAATTGACCGGACGCCCCAGCGAATAATAGGCGGAGTTAACCACCTGCAGCACCTTGTTGGTCAGGGAATAATCCTTGAGGATGACCTTGGAGAGCTCATAGGCAGCGCTCCGGCTGCTGTGGGTCAGGGAAATCAGTTCCTGCACGTTATGGGACATGGCCGGCAATTCGCCCATGTTCATTTTCGCGAAGATCTCAGCAAGCTTTCCACTTGGCGCCGGGGCGGATTCAGTCATATCTACCTGCAAAATCGTTTTTTTCAGCAAAGATCACGAGTGAGGGCCTTTCGCGGGGAGCAGAGAATTTAATTATACAAAATTTCAGAAAAAAATCGAAATGTAGAGGGTTTTTTTCTTACACTGCTAAATGATATATGATAACCTTGCTTAACAAGCAATCTATTTCTCTGCAACAGTTTGAAATAGCGAAACAAATAGCAATTACCGCTTGCGCGGCCAGAGACCACGCCCAGCCGGCCCGTCAGAATGGCACAATGGGCGGAGTTACCACCAATAGAGATTTCGGGAAAGACAATGACACAAAACGGAACGATCAATCTCGAAGACTACACGAAATCCGACTGGACAATCATGCTGAACGACCGGGTCATCACCAGGTTCACCATCCATGAAGGAGGGAAGCTGATCATCGGCCGCAGCCCGGACGCAGATGTGGTCATTGACAATACAGCCGTTTCCAGACACCACTCCTCGCTGGAACTCCGCGACGGGCGCCACTATATCGCCGACCTGAACAGCACCAACGGCACCACGGTCAATGGCAAGAAGATCACCTCCAAGGTCCCTGTCAGCGAAAAGGATGTCATCTACATCGGCAAGTTCTGCCTCACGCAATCCGAAGCGGCGGAGAAAGGCCACTCCTCATCCTACGCCACCTCCATGGACCTGGACGAGGAAACCGTCTTTGTCAGCTCGCCCAGACAGCGCGCCACCGCAGCCCAGACCATGGACGCCACGCCGCCAGGCAACAAAGACGGAGAAGAGGCAACCCTCCTGGTCATAGAGGGGGAGGCAACCCCAAAATCCCTCTCCCTGAGCGGAAAGAGCAGCATCAAAATAGGCAAGGATCCCTCCTGCGACCTGGTGGTCGGTGGCTGGTTCGTCGGCAAGACCCAATGCTATCTGGTGAGAAAAAAAGACAAATACTATCTGGTTCCCCAGCGTTCCTGGGCAAGCACCA
Source organism: Desulfobulbaceae bacterium UBA2262 (assembly GCA_002347185.1). Lineage (GTDB taxonomy): Bacteria > Desulfobacterota > Desulfobulbia > Desulfobulbales > Desulfurivibrionaceae > UBA2262. The sequence goes on from DDXK01000090.1 coordinate 32,501, forward strand.
AGCTCAATGACGTGAGCATCAGCGAAGAGCGTCTCCTCCGCAAGGGCGATATCGTGCAAATCAAGAAAACCAAAATCCGTTTCAATTAGTTTTTTCTTGGATGCTTACCCGCTTTCTCGACAAGCTGAGCAACCGTAAAAAGGCTGCCGGCAACGACAAAAAGGAGAAGACTCCCCAGCGGGACGGAAAGGCTTCTCCCCTGCAAGCCAAATTGCCCAGGGTTCCGGTCTGGCAACCGGGTGACACCATCCTGAACCGCTACCGCGTTGAGCAGTGCATGTCCGGCTCCATGGGCAACGTCTACATCTCCGAGCATCTGGGCTGGGGAATCAAGGTCGCCATCAAATCACCGCGACCCGAGGTGCTGTCCGACCGCGAAGGCATGCGCAGAATCCTGAAAGAGGCGAACAGCTGGGTACGCATGGGTATGCACCCCAATGTCGCCTCCTGCTACTATGTCCTCGGCATCAACAAGATCCCCCATCTCTTCATCGAGTATGTCGACGGCGGCAACCTTTCGGAATGGATCAAGGCCGGCCGCTGCCGCAATCTGCGCACCGCACTCTCCCTGGCCATTCAATTCTGTCACGGCATGGAATACACCCATAAGCAGGGCATCATCCACCGTGACATCAAGCCGCCCAACATCATGATCACCAAGAACTCCCTGGTGAAAATAACCGACTTCGGCATCCTCCTTGCGCATGGCGACACCGAAACCGGAGATGGCGCTGTTCCTGGGAAAGGCCAGGAGGAACACGAGGCCACCGTGGGGTTCCGCGGCACCATCGGCTATGCCTCACCCGAACAGCTCCGCGATGCGCATGCCGTGGATCAGCGCACCGATATTTTCTCCTTCGGCCTCTGCCTCTGGGTCATGCTCTGCGGCAAGAAACCCTTCACCAACAACGCCATCGAACACGCCATCCCCACCCCGACCCCAAACACGCCCGGGGTAAAATTTTCGCCGATCCTCAAGGAGATCCTCCAAAAAAGCATCGCTTACAACCCGGACCACCGCTACGCCAGCTTTGCCGAACTGCGGCAAGCGCTCAATGATGCCTACGCCGCCGCCTTCAATACCGCCTGCCCCTATGCGGAACTGAGCAACATCGACCTGCGCGCCGACAGCATGAACAACAGAGGAGTTTCCCTTTTCGAGCTGGGGAATCGCGCCGAAGCGGAGGAGTGCCTGGCGAGAACCCTGGAGATCAACGACATGCTCCCGGAAGCCGTCTACAACATGATCCTGCTGAAGTGGCGTTCCGGCAAGGTCCGGCCGGCAAGAGTCCTCAGGCAGATCGAGGCAACCAAGAAACGCGGCATCCAGACCCCCTGGCTCAATGAACTGGAGGTGGCTGTCAAGCGCAGCGCCATAGGGGACGCCCAGGAGGGTGGCAATCTGAAAATCCCCGAACTCCGCCTCTGCATCCCCAGAAACTCGCTGGAAATATTCCGGGAAGGCCAGCTCCACCTCTCCATCCAGCGCAACATTCTCGATCATCTCGAAAACAGGCGCTATCAGGCCTGTCACGATATCCTGATGACCGCCTGGAAGAACACCAGCTACCGCAAGGACCGCGTTTTCAACAAGGCATACGACCAGCTCCTGCGGGTGGGGGAGAAGAAAAGCATCGTCGGAGTGCAGCGTTTTCTTACCTTGAGGGGCTTCGGCGCCCCCACCACGCACCTTGTCTATGTGCCGCAAAGTAAAAAATTTATCTCGGCCGGGCCCGATGGCCAGGTGATCCTCCGCGACCTCGGCACCTCGGAACAGGCACTCTTTCTCTGCAAGGAAGGCAGCGCCGTCACCTCCCTGGCCGTCTGCCCCAAAGGAAAATCCCTGGCCGTCGGCCGCGAGGACGGCTCCATCACCGTCTATGCCCCGCAGACAGGAAAGCTGACGGCCAGCGAAACCGGGCACCAGGGTCCGGTGCATGCCCTCGCCTTCAACGACGATGGCCGCTACCTGGCCTCCGGAGGCGCGGATGGCCTGCTCAAGGTGCGCAAGCTCTCCACCGGACCGGAAACCACCGTCTCCATCAAGGAAGGAGGAGCTGTGCACTCGATCCTCTTTGCCGACAAGGGCCTCGACCTGGTGACCGGGAGCGAGGACGGCCGGCTGCGTCTCTGGGAATCCGGCGGCAAGGAGTGCCTGCGGATTATCGAAGCGCATGCCATGCCGGTCACCGCCCTGGCCAGCTCCCCGGACGGAACCCGTTTCGCCACGGCCAGCGTGGATCGTCAGATCAAATGCTGGGAGCACAGCACCGGCAGGTGCCTGCGCTCCATCAAGGCCCACGAGGAAACGATCTCCTCCCTGCTCTTTCTCAAGGACAACCGCACCCTCGCCTCGGGCTGCGAGGATGATCTGGTCAAGCTCTGGGACAGCGACAGCGGCGAACCGTTGGCGGTCCTGGACGGCAGGGGCGACGGGGTCTTCAGTCTGGCCCATGGCCCCAAGCCGCACACCTTCCTCGCCGGCAGAAAGGACGGGGCCATTGTCCTCTGGATGATCATCTACCGCTTGCGCTTCGACTGAGCCCACGGGACACAGACAGGGACCAACAGACATGTTCAACTTCCTCAAGAGAATCCTGAACCCCTCCCCGAGACCGATAACATTCTTCGGTCGCACCGATACCGGCAGGGTCCGCAAACACAATGAAGACAGCTTCACCTCCCTGCGCAACCGCCGCCTTTTTGTAGTCGCCGACGGCATGGGCGGGCACAACGCGGGCGAGGTTGCCAGCCGCCTGGCCATAGAGTCACTCCTCGATTACCTGCACGACGAACGAATCAAGCAGATGCGGGGGGATGACAACGAAATCCGCCACACCCTGCTCAAGGCCTTCAACTACGCCAATGACACGGTCATGGCAAACGCGGCCCGGGATCCCGCCCATTCCGGCATGGGCTGCACCCTGGTCGCCTGCCTGCTTGACGGCGACACCCTGCATACCTGCCATGTCGGAGATGCCCGCTGCTATATCGCCCAGGAGGGAAGACTGACCCAGATCACCACCGACCATACCAGCGTCGCTTTCGTGCCCAGAAAGGCGGAGCCCGAGGCTGAAGAACAGCAAAAGGCGCGCAATGTGGTGACCCGGGCCATGGGCTTTCCCTTTCCGCAGGATCCTGAATATCACAAAAACATCCTCGGCCCGGGAGCCAGAATCCTTCTCTGTTCGGATGGCCTCTGGAACATGGTTGACTTTGTCCGGCTCGAACAGATACTGCTCAACGCCGCCTCCCCGGAGGAGGCGAGCCAGACCCTGGTGAACGCCGCAAACGAAGAAGGGGGGCGGGACAACATCACGGCCCTGGTGATCTTTGCCTGACCCCGTCCCTGGCGGCGTTCCAGCCGGCGCCCACAGAGGCCGTTGCCCCGCGACCTCCCAAGATGAGGAAAAGTTGCCATGAATTCTGGAAAAAAATCCGGCTACAATCTCGCGAACATCTCCCTGGAGCTCTCCGCGCTGGCCAGTGATCTGGCCCAGGGAAAACTCAGGATAGGCAGCCGGCTCATCGCTGTCGGCGAGCCGCTCTTCTTCAAGACAAAGCAAAAAATTGCCGGGGACAAGGCGTATTTTACCCTTTCCTTTCAGGTGCCGCTTCCCTTGCCAGCACTGGAAGAAGATGCCTGGGAGGAGGCAAGCCCCGACCCGCTGCAGGAGGGTCTGAAAAAGCAGGAAAACAAGGATGCCGGCCACAGGGAGCGCCCGCCGGGAGGAAAAAAAACCAAGAAGGAAATCAGCGCGCTCTGGAAGGCAATCAGCAAGGAGATCGAGGGCGGAAAAGCGCCTGAGCCTTCCGGCGAGAAGAAGCTTCTCGCGGCCTGCGAAGAGTATAACCTTTTCACGGAACGCGCCTGGCGGGCCGAGTGGCTTGCCTGCATGGATGCGCTGCGGAATGCCTTGCTGGCGGCCAGAAACGGGGATTTCAACAAAGCCGGGCAACTTGTCGAGGAGGTGAACCGCCTCACCCGAAGCTGCCACAAAAAATACAAGTAACCTCCGATGACCCCCTTTGAAATCCTGAAAAAAACGCCCAGGACAAACTGCGGCCAATGCGGCCACCCAACCTGCCTCGCTTTTGCCGCCGCGGTGGCAAAGGGCGGTGATGACCCCGGCAAGTGCCCCTTCCTCTCCCGGGAAGGGTTTGTCACTGCCTCGGGCAAGGGAGCCGCCCTTGAAGAGTTGCCGGCCCAGCGCGAAGTGGAGTTGATCGCCCACCTCCAGGGCAAAATCGCCACCCTGGATTTTGCCGTCCTGGCGGACCCCTTGGGCGCCCGGCTTCTCCCGGGCCGGGAGCCCGCCCTGGCCTTCCGCTATCTCGGCCAGGAAGTCGTCCTCGCCAAAAACAGCCTCCTCCTTGACAATGCGCCCCCGGCCGACCACCGGGACCAGATCCTCCTTTACAACTATGCCCACTCGGGCGGCGGGACCGAACCGGCCCTTGACTGGATCGGCCTGGAGAGCCTGCCCAACTCCATCTCCAAAGTGAAGACCCTGGCAACCTATTGCGAAAGCCGCCTGGCCCTCCTCTTTACCCAAAGCCCGGCGGAACGGATCCGCCACGCCTGCACGGCCCTCGACGGACTGGAAAAAAAGGCGGAAGGCGCCTCCCTGGCCTTTCTGATTCCGGTGCTGCCCCGCGTTCCCCAGCATATCTTCTTCTGGGCCGAGGAGCCCGAGGACGGCTTCGTGGCCAAGGCCAAGGTGCTTTTCGACCGCCAGGTGCTGAGCTTTCTCGATCTCGAATCCCTGGTCTTTTCCGCCGAACGGCTGGCAGACCGCCTCAGCGTCCTGCTCGCCCAACCCTGAACGCGCTCCTCACGCCGCCTCCGCAATCATAGCTGATGACAAGGGCCTCCATTCCTGGCATAATATAACCCTTTGTATATTCGTCGTTAATCTCTCACTCCTGTAGACAGGCGGCCATGACCAGGCAACCCACCCAAGCAAAAGCCCCGCTGGCGGAAAGAATGCGCCCGCAGGCCATCGACGAGTTTGTCGGTCAGCGCCACCTCCTGGGCGAAGGCAAACTCCTCCAGCGCCTCATCAGCGAGCGCTACCTGCCCTCCCTGCTGCTCTGGGGGCCACCCGGCAGCGGCAAAACAACACTGGCCCGACTTCTGGCCCGGACCACCGGCGCCGAATTCGCCTTTTTCTCCGCCGTGCTTTCCGGAGTCAAGGAGATCAGGGAGATTGTCGCCCAGGCGGAAAGGCGCAAAAAAGACAGCGGCCAGGGGACCATCCTCTTTGTCGACGAAATTCATCGCTTCAACAAAAGCCAGCAGGACGCCTTCCTGCCCCATGTGGAAAGCGGACTGCTGACCCTGATCGGGGCAACCACCGAAAACCCTTCCTTCCACGTCATCGCTCCCCTTCTTTCGCGCTGCAGGGTGCTGGTCCTGGAACCCCTCTCCGCCGTCGACCTGCTCACCATCATCGAGCGGGCCCTCGCCGACAGGGAGCAGGGGTTGGGGGACTGGCAGCTCAGCATCGATCCGGAGGCTGGCAAACATCTCTGCCGGATAGCCGATGGGGATGCGCGCAGCCTGTTGAACAGCCTGGAGATCGCGGCCAATCTCGCCGAAGAGAACGGGCAGGGAAAAAGAACGATCACTCTGGCCGCGGTGGAGGAGGCGATCCAACGCAAAAGCCTCCGCTATGACGATGGCGGCGAGGAACATTACAATCTCATCTCCGCCCTGCACAAGAGCCTCCGCGACAGCGACCCGGATGGCTCCCTCTACTGGCTCTGCCGCATGCTCGCCGCCGGCGAGGATCCTCTCTACATTGCCCGCCGCCTCATCCGTTTCGCTTCCGAAGATGTCGGCAATGCCGACCCGCAGGCCCTTGCCCTTGCCATCAACAGCCGCGATGCCTATCATGTCCTGGGAAGTCCGGAAGGGGAGCTGGCCCTGGCCCAGACGGTGATCTACCTGGCGAGCGCCCCGAAGAGCAATGCCGCCTATGCCGCCTACAACCTGGTCATGAAGGAGATCAGACGCACCGGCAGCCTGCCTGTTCCCCTCCACATCCGCAATGCGCCCACCTCCCTCATGAAGGAGCTGGGCTATGGCAAGGGATATCAGTATGCCCACGACGACCCGCATGCCCTCGTTGCCCAGGACCATCTCCCGGAAGCTCTGGCTGGTTCGACCTATTACTCCCCCACCAATCGGGGCTACGAAGCCGTGATCAAGGATCGACTCGACAAATGGCGACAGATCCTGAGCAGCCGCCGCAAGAAAGACCATGTCTGAACATGGAGGAACCCTCTTATGCCCCCGCACATCGTTCGTCTCCTGCCCATTTTTCTCCTTGCCCTGGCCCTGCCGCTCCGCGGGTTGGCTGCCGTCGCCAGCCAGCCCGCGGAGCTTACCATCGTTTACAGCAATGACGTGCAGGGCGAAACCGAGCCCTGCGGCTGAAAGAGCAACCAGTTGGGCGGTCTGCCCAAAAAAACCCACTCCCTGCACGAGCTGCGGAAGCGCAGCAAAGAGCTTCTCGCCGTTGACGCGGGCGCCCTGCTTTTCAAGGAAGAACAGCTCCCCGCCGGCCAGGAGCAGCAGCTTAAGACCACCGCCATGGGGATCGTCTCCGCGTACAACGAGACCGGCTTCCAGGCGGTGGGCGTTTCCCGTCAGGATCTGGCCGCCGGCCTTGCCTTCCTGCTGGAAGTGCAGAAGCATTCACAATTTTCGTGGGTAAGCAGCAACCTGGTAAACAAAAGAAATGGCAAACACCATTTTGCGCCACACACCCTTGTCAAAGCCGGTCAATTGACCGTCGCCATCCTCGGCCTTACCGGCGAAGGGAACGGCAGCATCTTTTCTCCGGAGGATGACGCACTCATTCTCCCCTGGCAGCAGGCGCTGCTTCCCCAGATCGCCCAGGTGCAAGGAAAAGCGGACATGCTCATCCTTCTCTCCAATTACCCAGAGGAGGAAAACAGAAAGATCGCCGCGGCCCATCCGGAGATCCATCTGCTTGTCCAGGCCGGAACCCGGAAGGAAAACATGGAGCCGACCCTTGTCAACAACACCCTCATCACCCAGGTGGAACAACAGGGGAAATATGTGGCCTTGCTGAACGTAAGCTGGAACAAAACGACACGCCGCTGGCACTCCCCCGAGGAGAAGGAAACGCTGCTCAAGAAAAAGAACGAGCTAGACCGCACCCTCTGGCTGATCGGGCGCCACCAGAGGAAGGGGGATCCGCTGACGCTGTACAGCGATGATCCGGCAAGCATGCAGCTCTACAAAGAGCTCCTTTTGCAGAAGGATATTCTGGTCGCCGAAGTCAAGCTCTTGGAAGACAAAGAAGCCAGGAAGGACCATGCCGCGTTCTCCGCTTTCACCTTCCGCTTTTCCCCAATGAATGCGGAGATTCCGGATGACCACAAGGTGCGAAGCCTTGTGGATGCCACCACCAGGGAGGTGAACAGCCTCAACAGGAAGGCGGCCGCCGCCGGTTCTCAGGACCGTGCCACAGCAAGCGGGGAGGATGCTCACTCCGGCTATGCCGGCAGCAGCTCCTGCACCCCTTGCCACGCGGGGCAGGAGAAAAAATGGCTCAAGACCAGGCATGCCAGAGCGTACGACACTCTGGAGAAACGCGAACAACAGTTCAACACCAACTGCGTTCCCTGCCATGTCACCGGGGCTCTTGCCTTGCCGCCCGCCGCCGTTTTGCGTCTTGGCAAAGAACTGCAGCAGGTGGGCTGCGAAAGCTGCCATGGCCCTGCAGGCAGGCATGCCTCCTCTCCGGAGAGCCAGAAGCCGGCGCAACCCACCGCCAGTGCCTGCCTGAACTGCCACACCCGGGAGCACGACGACAATTTCGATTTCGCCACCGACCTTGCCCGACTGAACTGCGGAAATTGACCTTGGTCGCCACCATAAAAAACCCCCTGTACGGGAAGACCGTACAGGGGGTTTTTTTATTTACCTCGCAGGAAAAGCTGTGCTTAGCAGCCGAAAGCCTTCTGCAGGGGGGGAACGGTCTGCTTCTTGCGGCTCATCATGCCGTCTACCCACATGGAGTTGCCGGAGATCTTGCCGTTGAAGGCCTTCTCGATCAGGGCGGGGTCGTCGGAGATAACGATGAGGTCGGTACCCTCTTTCACAACGTCGGTGAGCATGAAGAGCACGGAATGACGGCCGTCTTTCTTGAGATCCTCAAGGGCCTTGGTCAGGTCGGCGCGGATGGCGGCAACCTGATCAACGGTGGCCAGCTCGAGCTGACCGATACCGACCTTCTTGCCGTTCATGTCGAAGTCCTTGTAGTCGCGGAAAACGAGATCCTTCATGGGGATGCCGTCCACGGCGGATTTGGCCTTCAGCATGTCCATGAAAAGAGCGTCGGTGTCGGCAACGCCGGCAATGCCCTTCAGGGCGGCGACAGCCTTCTTGTCCGCCTCGGTGCAGGTGGGGGACTTGAAGTTGACGGTGTCGCTCAGGATGGCGGAGAGCATTGCGCCGGCAATATCCTTGGGCAGATTCACCTTGTTGTTGGCGTACATCTCGTAAAGCACGGTGCAGGTGCAGCCAACCGGCTGGGCATAGAAGAAGATCGGGTTGTTGGTGGTGATGTCGCCGATCTTGTGATGGTCGACAATGGCAACAACCTCTGCTTCCTTGATATTGGCCGGAGCCTGGCCGATATCGCTGAAATCGACCAGGGCAACCTTCTTGCCGGCCGCATCGGTCAGGGTCTGGGGAGCGGCAAGACCGAACTTCTTGAGAACGGTCTGGCTCTCGGGATTGAGTTTCGCCGCATCGATCTGCATGCAGGCAACGGCGTCGGTGCCGGTTGCTTTCAGATAATTTGCAAAGGCAATGGCGGCGGCAACGGAATCGGTGTCGGGATTGGAATGGCCAACTACACAAACAGACATGGTGATCCTCCTTAAAATTTTTATATGGTACGCGAAACATCCTTATTATGCCCCGCCAAGCCTGATCCGCCGGGGCATAAGAAAATGAAAGAACGAACTTGGGAACAGGATCGATTACGCCATAAAAAACTTGCGAACAATAGTGCTATTGCATTGGAGAGTCAAGAAGAAAGAAGAAAAATTGAGGGGCAATTCATCGCGGCAGACAAACGCTTTTCCTTCTTTCCCTCCGGGGAATTTCTCCTGGTTCTCCCCCCAAGAAAAGCGGCATTCTCGCGAAGCATTTGTCTTGCCGGCCCTTTCCATTTCAGGTAAGAATCAGAATCAATTTTCCCCGCTGCGCGAAAAATACCCAAACCGGGACCCAGGCATGAACAGCGAAGAACAAGGCCAGGAGCCAGCCAAGACCCCGAAAGCCCCCAGACGCCGCAAAGTGCTGGTGGCGGAAGACAACCCCGTCGTCCGCAAGGGCCTGAACAATTTCCTCGTCAAATGGGGGTATGAGCCCGTTGAAGCGGACAACGGCGATACGGCCTGGCTCGCCCTCGAGAACGACAAGGCCATCACCCTTGCCATCCTGGACTGGAACATTCCCGGCCTGAGCGGCATGCAGGTCTGTCAGCGCATCAGGTCACGCACCGATGGGCCCTATGTCTACACCCTCATCTTCAGCGCCCGCAAATCGATAGAAGAACAGGTCCTCGCCCTGGACGGCGGGGCAGACGACTACCTGGCCAAACCCGCCAAGCCTTCCCTGCTCAGGGCCCGGCTTGGCGTCGGCCTGCGGATCCTCGAACAGATATCCCCCCAGACAAAAGGCAGGGACAAATAAGCCATCCGGAGGGAAGTCAACGCCATGCCCCCCATTCGCTGCGTGCTTTTCGATCTTGACGGCACCCTGCTCGACAGCCTTGCAGACCTGTCCGCTTCCATGAACGCCGTGTTGCGCAGGGAGGGATACCCAGCCCACCCCACCGAAGCCTACCGCTACTTTGTCGGCGAAGGAGTGATCAGGCTGGCGGAGCGCGCCCTACCAAAAGAAGCGCGAAAAGCCGAGGAGATAGCGCGTTGCGCCGCCGCGATGCGTCTTGAATATGCCGACCGCTGGGCCGAAAAGACCAAGCCCTATCCGGGAATCCCGGAGCTGCTCGACGCCATATCCCGACAGGGGATTGCCATGGCCATCCTTTCCAACAAGCCGGACGATTTCACCCGGGAAATCGTCCGGAGCCTGCTTGGCAAATGGACCTTTGCCAAGGTTGCCGGCGCCAGGGAGGATATCCCCAGAAAACCGGATCCCAGAGGAGCCCTGGCCATCGCCAGGGAACTGGCCATCCCCCCGGAAAATTTTCTCTACGTTGGGGACAGCGGCATAGACATGCGCACTGCTCGAGGCGCTGGCATGTTTGCCGCCGGGGTGCTCTGGGGCTTCAGAACAAAGGAGGAGCTGCTGACCAACGGCGCTCAGGTCCTTCTGGACCGCCCAGCCGCGCTCTGTCCCCTTCTCGCCTGAGCAGCGAAAAAGGCCGCACCAAACAACAGGGCCACAGCACCCTGCAGGCGCTGTGGCCCTGAACCGCCTTCCTGCGGCATGCCGTTCAGCCGTTCAGCCGTTCAGCCTCTTTTGTCTTGCGGATCTCGCAGGCGAGCTGAAAGGCCTTTTCCTTGCCGTGCTTCAGGATCGAGACCGAGGTTTTCCCCTGCCGGCCGACGCCGTTCACCCAGCTCACCTCGTAACGGTTCAGCTTTTCATTGAACCGCACCCCGACCACACCGGTTGAGGTGTTGCTCACCGTGACGATATGCTTGTCGGTCCGCACCTTGCCGATCTTCTTTTCCGTGGCGTCACGCCAGGCCAGGGCGGCGAGGAGACTGGAATAACGCCCTCCGCATTTCCCGTCGGAAAAAAACTTGGAATGCGTCGTCCCCTGGAAGCGAACCCGGACATACCACCCATGGGTGCGCTTGTCCTCCTGATCGATCCTTGCCACATCCTTGTGCTTCTCAACCATAACCTTTTTTGACATCTTGCTTCACCCTGCACAGGTTTAATAATTACCATGCCGGCCATAACCGGGATGACCTCAGCATGCCCCCCCTGCGCCAGAACCCACAAATAATCTGCAAAGAAACCTCCGGGGGGGATTACTCCCACCCCATTTTCTACAGAGGCCTCTGTAGGTGCATGTACCACAACCTAACACTTTTCGCACAGAAAATTGTTAGGGAAAGGCCTTTTTCACCACTTTTCTTTCGGGAACATACCTGTTATAGAAGCGATGCAGAGAAGCAGCCTGGAAAGCCTCTTCCCCCCATGCCTTTTTGCGCACTCTCCCTTGGCAACACAGACGGAATCAAAAAACGCACATGCCAAACCTCACCGAAAAACTCAAAAAACTCATCGGGATCATTGAGAGATTACGGGCGCCGGACGGTTGCCCCTGGGACCGGAAGCAGACCCCGCAGACCTTCAAGCGCTATCTGCTCGAAGAGACTCATGAACTACTGGAGGCGATCAATGACGACGATCCGGACTCGATACGGGAAGAGCTGGGCGATCTGCTTTTTCAGCTCCTCTTCCTGAACAACCTCTTCCAGGAAAAAAATCTTTTTACCCTTGAGGATGTGCTCGACACCATTTCCCAGAAGATGATCCACCGCCACCCCCATGTCTTTGGCTCCGAAAGGATCGACTCGGTTCAGGAGCTGAAGCGGAAATGGCAGGAGATCAAAAAACAGGAGAATGCGCAAAAGGCCAACAGCGGCGACCTGTTCGCTTCCATCCCCAAAAGCCTGCCAGCCCTGCGCCGCGCCCACCGCGTTGCCGAAAGAGCCGCCAGGGAAGGCTTTGCCTGGCCCGACAGCGCCAGCGCCCTTGCCAAGCTGGCCGAGGAGCTGGCCGAACTGCAAAGTGCCATCGCAAACCCTTCCCCCGAGGCGATCTGCGAAGAACTCGGCGACCTGCTTTTCGCCGCGGTGGTTGTGGCCGGCAAGACCGGTGTGGACGGGGAAGACGCCCTGCATCTGGCCACGGAGAAATTCAGCACCCGCTTTCAACGCCTGCAACAACGCCTCTCCCAGACAGGCAAGAACCTCGACGCATGCGACAGCGCAGAACTCCTCCGCCTCTGGCGATGCGCCAAGGACGAAGAACGGCAGGCGCCAGATAGCCATTGACAAACAAACTCCTTTCCTGTTAATAATCGCGATTGTTTTTTTACAGATTTTTTTCATCCCTCCTTGCTCTTTGCAGAAGCGCAGATAGCAAGGGCCACTAGACCACAAGGAGGAAACAATGCGCAGGTACGAGACAATCATCATTGTCAAACCGGGCGCCGGAGAGGCGGACATCTCTTCGGTAGTCGAAAAAGCGACAGGCACCATCGAAGGCTTTGGTGGGTCCATCGTGAAAAACGACAAATGGGGCCTGAAAAAGCTGGCCTACACCATCAACAAGGAAAACCAGGGGCACTACCTTTTTCTCGAGTATGCCGGTCTTCCCGACGGGGTGAAGGAAATGGAGCGGCAGCTGCGGATCGACGACCGCGTCCTGAAGTTCATGACCGTGAAAACCCAGGACGTTTTCGGCGAAATCGCACCGAGGCCGGAAAAGGAAGCCAAGGTAAGCGAGGATGACGACGATTCTGCCGAATAGTTCCAGCCGTTCCGCGTGCTGGCAACGAATACGAGCATATAGAGATTCTTTCGATAAAAGAGGAAGCCAATGGTTATCAAGAAAAAGAAGGTTTTCAGCCGCCGCAAGGTCTGCCGTTTCTGTACCGACAAGAGCCTTGTCATCGACTATAAGGATATTAAAACCCTGCGTAATTTCGTGACCGAGCGCGGCAAGATCATTCCGCGCCGCATCTATGGCAACTGCGCCCATCACCAGCGGCAGTTGACCGAGGCAATCAAGCGCGCGCGCCAGATTGCCCTGTTGCCTTACGCAGGCCACCCGCAGCTGTAAGAAGCGGGCGCAGGCACCGTGCCGTTTCAGAAGGGAAACAGGCTGAATCCGGAGAAAATACGAGCAATCGCGACAGCAATCCTCGTTTTTTCCCTGCCGACCCTGGTGCCGGGTCTTGGCTGGCTGCGCAGCATCATGCCCCTGCCGGTCTATTATGTCCTGAATGTGCATGGCAGGCGACAGGGGACGGAAATTGTGCTCTGGGCCCTGGCCGGCACTGGAACGGCGGCCCTGCTGGCCGGGGCCTTTCCGGGGTTTTTCTTTTCGTTGAGCCTGATTCCGGTGGGCTACATCCTGGCCGGGACCGGCGAAAAACAAAGCCCCCTGCTGACCAGGGCCAGCAAAGCAACCGTCTACCTCGCCCTGGTCTGGCTGTTACTGGCTTTCCTGTTCGGGGCCGTGAACAAGATCAACCCCCATCAGGAAATCGTGCAGAGTATCGAGCAGGGGGTTGCGGAAACAATAGCTCTTTACAAGGAATCCGGGCAATTTGACGCCGAGGCCATGGAGACGATTTCCGCCTTCATGGAACGGCTGCAGGGGCATATGGTAAGGCTTTTCCCGGCCCTGCTCCTCACCTCGATACTCTGCACCGTCTGGCTGACGCTCCTGCTGGGCCAGTGGTTGTTCAAAAAAAGGGCAACGGGGCATAACGCCGGGGAAGACCTGCAGGCCTGGCGGCTGCCGGACCTGCTGGTCTGGCCGGTGATCCTGGCAGGTTTCGCCCTGCTCGCCCCCAATGCCAGGCTGAACGATTTCGGCTTGAACCTGGGATTTGTGCTCCTGATCGCCTACCTCACGCAGGGCCTGGCGATCGTGGCGACCCTGATGCGGCGATGGGCACTGCCGAAGTTGTTCAGAGTGGCCTTGTATGTGTTTCTCTTTCTCGAGGTCTATGGCCTGGTCATCGTGGCCGCCCTCGGACTCGCCGATGTCTGGCTCGACCTGAGAAACAGAAAAGCGCGGGAAGAGGCAGGCTGACAGCAAAGGCGCCTGGCAATGAACCAATGAAACTGAAGATGGCCACCATCCTCTTTTTTCAGAAATAATGAATCCCATAACCTGAGTGGATTCGATCGGAGGCAAAAAAAATGGAACTCATTCTCAAAGAAACCATCGATACCCTTGGCGAAGAAGGCGATGTAGTGAAGGTAAAAGACGGTTACGGCCGCAACTTCCTCCTCCCCAGAAAGCTCGCCGTGCTGGCCAACAAGGCCAACCTTTCCATCCTGGAAAGGGAAAAAGCCGCCATTGTCGCCCGCAAGAAAGAGCAGCGCGACCAGGCCGAGGCCCTTGCCAAAAAGATCGCCGGCGCCACCGTGGTGATCGAGCACCGTTCCGGCGAGGACAACAAGCTTTATGGCTCCGTCACCTCTGCTGACATTGCCGCAAAGCTGGCCGAACTCGGCATCGAAGTCGACAAGAAGAAGATCGTGCTCGACGAACCGATCAAGACCCTTGGCATCACCATGGTTCCGGTGAAAATCGGTTACCAGGTCGGCGCCGACATCAAGGTCGAAATCGTTCCTCTGGCCGCTGAATAATTCCGGCGGGACAGGAGGGGCTCCCTTCTTCCTCCTGTCCCTTCCATCCGCCCATGGAACAAGGCCACGGCTCTTCCGGAGCGCACCGCATTCCCCCCCAGAATGTCGAGGCGGAACAATGCGTTCTCGGCTCGATCATGCTGCAGCAGGGTACCATGCCCAAGGCGGCGGAGCTCCTCACCGAAGAGGATTTCTACCGCGACGCCCACAAGAAGATCTTTGCCGCCATGGTCACCCTCTTTGACCGTGGCGAACCCCTCGACCTCATCACCGTCTCAAGCATCCTCAGGGATGGCAACGCCCTGGACGCCGTGGGCGGGCCAACCTACCTGGCCACCCTCACCGACATCGTGCCGGTGGCCGCCAATATCTCCTACTACGCCAAGATCGTCCGTGAAAAAGCGATACTGCGCAGGCTGATCCAGACCAGCACCGAGATCGCCGGCCGCTGCTACGAGGAGCAGGATGACATCGACGCCCTGCTCGACGATGTGGAAACCACGGTCTTCGAGATCTCCCGGGCCAAGAGCGGCCAGTCCTTCCATCCCCTGAAAAGCGTCATCAACTCCACCTTCAAGCATGTGGAAAAGCTTTTCGAGCGCAAGGAGCACATCACCGGCGTTCCCACCGAGTACCATGATTTCGACAAGATGACCGCGGGGCTCCAGCCCGCCGACCTGATCATCCTGGCCGGCCGGCCCAGCATGGGCAAGACCGCCCTGGCCATCAACATGGTGCAGAACTCGGCCCTGCTCCACAAAGTGCCGGTGGCGGTCTTCAGCCTGGAAATGTCCAAGGAGCAGCTGGGCATGCGCATGCTCTGCTCCATCAGCCGTGTCGACGCCCAAAGGCTGCGGACCGGCTTCCTCAAGGAGCAGGATTGGCCAAAGCTCACCCGAGCGGTGGGCATGCTCTCCGAGGCGCCCATCTATATCGAC